>PKDJ01000094.1 GCA_002862545.1 Pseudomonadota bacterium | reverse complement strand
CTTCCGCAGGCGGTCTGCGTCTGCGACCAAGATGGACTGCATCATGTCGATCTTGCCGCTTTCGAGTTCGAGCATGCGTGTGGAGTACTCGGGGATGATCTTGAAGATGACCTTCTTGAGGTATGGCTTGAACTCGTCGGGACCGGTGAACTTGTCGTTGGGCTCGAGCACGATGCGCTGGTTGGGCTCCCACTTGGCGAGCTTCCAGGGGCCGTAGGACAGCGGGGCGGTGGCCAGCGGGCTGGAGCGCAGCGATGCACGATCGGTGGACTCCAGGATGTGCTTGGGCACCAGGCTAATGGCGGCGACGTGCGACATCTGCGTGTCGCGGTCGTAGGCCTCGGTGAAGTGCCACTCGATCGTGTGGTCGTCGATGACGACCGGGCGCTTGCCCTCCACGAGTCGTGCCATGTACGGCAGGCGTGGTGAGGCGACGCTGGGGTCTGAGATCAGGTCGTAGGTGAAGGCGACGTCGTGAGCGGTGACGGGCTTGCCGTCCTCCCAGGAGATGTCGCTCCGTAGGCGCATCGTGAGCGTCGTGCCCTCGGGAGACCACTCGAACGACTCCGCGAGCCCGGGCGCCTTCTTGATCGAGCAGTCGAAGTCGACCTCGACCATCCGGGTGGACAGGGCGGCAAGGATGTCGCTGTCGGCTGCGGACTCCTGGACGACGGACACCAGGTTGCCGAGGTCGGCCGAGGTGCCCACCACGAGGGTGTCGCGAGTCTCGTGCTCCGCGGAAACCTGATCCGGTTGTTGCTCCGCTCCAGAGCTGCCACTTGGCGCCGGCGCTGGCGCGGGTGCGCTCTCGCCGCCACAGGCGAGCAGCACGAACAGAGGCGCCATGATCACGGTGCGCAGAGACATCCAACCTCCCGAGGATGGAGGTCTATCAGGGGTCGGTACCCGCGTTCAAGCCGGATGCTGCTCGGGACTCGTGCCAGGAGCGCAGCGGCCGCCCACGACTCGCGAGATGCCCGCCAGGTCACGCCAGGTCGTGATGTCCTGCAGTCCGGCGCGTCGGAACAGATCCGACACTTGGGGAGCCTGGCCGGCACCGACCTCGACGAGCACGCCCTGGCGCGCGCGACGGGCTGCTGCGGGCACCAGCGTGCGGTACACGTCCAGCCCGTCGTGGCCGCCATCCAGCGCGAGCCTCGGCTCCCACTTCGACACCTCCGGCTGCAGCGTGCGGAGCTGCCGAGACGGAATGTAGGGAGGGTTGGAGAGGACCCAGTCGACCGGGCGCTCGGCGGGAATCGGCGCGAGCAGATCGCCACGCAGCACGGCGACTCGCTGCTCGAGTCCGAGGGCGGTCACGTTGCGACGTGTGCACTCCAGTGCCTCGGGGGCGCGGTCGATGGCATAGACGCGCACGCTCGGGCGGGCCGTGGCGACGGCGAGGCCGATGGCGCCAGACCCGCTGCCTACGTCAGCCACGTAGATCGGCTCCTCGGTGTCGGTCAACCACTCCAGCGCGGCGTCGACAAGGGTCTCGGTGTCGGGGCGCGGCACGAGGACGCCCGGGACGATGTGGAGATCGATCGCGTGAAACCCAGCGGTGCCGAGAATCCAGGCGAGCGGCTCCCGCTTACCGCGGCGGGCGACCAGCGCTCGGAGCGCGCCGAGCTCGTCTTCGCTCAAGGGACGGTCGTGCGCCAGGTAGAGCTCGAGACGCTTCATGCCGAGCACGTGCGCGAGGATGAGCTCGGACTCGAGGCGCGGGGAGGGGATGCCGCGCTCACGAAACCAACGCTCGGTGCGCGTGAGCACGTCGACGAGCGGGACGAGCCCGCTCAACCGTCCAGGCCCTCGGCGGCGAGCAGCTCCGCCTGGTGTGCGGCCGTGAGGGCGTCGAACAGCTCCGTGAGGTTGCCGTTCACGATGGCGTCGAGCTTGTACAGCGTGAGGCCGATGCGGTGGTCGGTCACGCGGTTCTGCGGGTAGTTGTAGGTGCGGATGCGCTCGCTGCGGTCGCCGCTGCCGACCATGGCCTTGCGTGCGGCAGACTCCTCTGCTGCGCGCTCGGCTTGCTCCTTCTCGAGCAGACGCGCCTTGAGTACGCGCATCGCCTTGTCCTTGTTCTTGTGCTGGGACTTCTCGTCTTGGCACTGGACGGTCAGGCCCGTCGGAATGTGGACGATTCGCACGGCAGAGTCCGTGGTGTTGACCGACTGGCCACCGGGACCGCCCGCGCGCATGGTGTCGATCCGAAGGTCCTTCGCGTCGATCTTGACCTCGACCTCGTCGGGCTCGGGAAGCACGGCGACGGTGGCGGCGGAGGTGTGGATGCGACCCTGTGACTCCGTTGCGGGCACGCGCTGAACACGGTGCACGCCGGCCTCGAAGCGCAGCATGCTGTAGGCATCCTCACCCGTGACGCTGAGGACGACTTCCTTGAAGCCCTGAATCGTGCGGCCGGTTCCACCGACCGAGATCGTGCTGGTGGAGAGGGTCTCGAAGCGGAGCTTGCGGTCTTCTCCGTAGCGCATGTACATCCGAGCGAGATCGGCGGCGAACAAGGCCGCCTCGTCGCCACCCGTCCCCGCACGAATCTCGAGCAGGAGCGGGCGACCCTCGAAGGGATCACGCGGCAGCAGCATCAGCCGCAGCTGCTCGAGGCTCTCGCGCAGAGAGGCCTCGAGCCCCGTGATCTCCTCGCGGACCATCTCGCGCATGTCGCTGTCGTCTTCGTCGATCAGCATCGCACGCGCGTCCTCGAGCTCGGTCTGGGAGCGCTTGTGCGCATCCCACTGCTCGACGATCGCCCGTACGTGCGTCGACTCACGCCCGAGGTCGCGCAGCCGTGACGGGCTCCGCAGCACGGCGGGATCCATCATCTGGCGGTCGAGTACCTCCAGACGAGCCACGAAGGCCTCGAGCTTGTCGAACATGCGTGCCTCGGTGCGAGCGTGTCACGGGAGGGGACCGGCGCCGATGGCGCAATCGACGAGGCCCTCAAGAGAGACAGCAACCTCGACCGCCGAGCGCTGTGTGCGTGAGCGCGCTCAGGTAGCGGGCTTGAAGCCGTACTTCTTGTAGAACTTCTCGACGCGACCCTCGGTGTCGAGGATCTTCTGCGTGCCCGTGAAGAACGGGTGCGACGCGGCCGAGATGTCGATCTTGATCAGGGGGTACTCCTGACCCTCGTACTCGGTCGTGTCGCGGCTGCTCATGGTCGAGCGCGTGAGGAACTCGAAGCCGTTCGACACGTCTCTGAAGACCACGAAGCAGTACTCGGGGTGGATGCCGTCCTTCATTTGAGGCTTGCTCCCAGAATATAGATGACTTGGGCGTGCGTTGGGCCGGAGATCGGCAACCTCGGCAGGCCCGGAACACGGCCTCTTTGCCGGTCCGGATCGCTCTGTCAAGCAGCCGCGTGTCAGCGGGCGCCGGCCGAGCCACCCTGAGCGCGGTCGTCGAGGCCGCGCACCCGCGCTCCCGCGCGACACCACGCGACGAGCGCCGCGCCGTCCTCGACGGGATCACCGGTCAGTGTCGCTCGCCACTGGGCCCGCTGCTTGGTCTCCTCGGGATCCGTGATCAGCCGCTCGTCTCGGCGTGTGCCGGAGCGGTGCACGTCGATCGGGGGGCGAACGCCACGGTCTGCGAGGTCACGGGACAGCGTGAGCTCCCAGTTCACGACCTCGCGGAGATCGTCGAGCAGCACGGTGTCCATCTGCGAGTCGGCATCGCCGGACACGACGCCGATGATCGTCAGGGACCCGCCTTCCTCCAGCGCACGCGCTGCCCCGAGGTAGCGGCGGATGCGATGCAGAGCGGCTGTGTCGACTCCGCCGAGCAGGCGGCCGGTCGGGGGAAGCTCTGCGAGACAGAATCGGAGGAGGCGCGTGAGGCTGTCGACCAGGATGACCGCGTCGTCGCCGCGCTCCACCATCCTCCGGGCGCGCTCGAACACCACGTCGGCGACCTGAACGTGGCGCGCCGGTGGCTCGTCGAAGGGAATAGCGACGACCTCGGCGCCGGTCGTCTGGCGCCACTCCTGGATCTCCTCGGGGCGCTCGCCGACGAGCAACACCGTCACGAAGAGCTCATCGTCTGCGGTCAGTGCCGCAGCCAGTCGGCGCAGGAGCTCGACTCGGCCCGTCCGCGGCGGTGCGACGAGGACGCCACGCTGGCCGAGGCCCATCGGTGCGGCGAGGTCGACCGCGCGAAGCATGGGATCGTCTTCGAGAGGCAGCCGGTCGTCCGGGTAGATCGCGGTGAGCGTCTCGAAGACGGCCTCTTCGCTTCCCGGCGGCTCGCTGTTCACCGTCTCGACGCGGAGGAGGGCGAGGTAGCGCTCCCCCTCCTTTGGAGGCCTCACCCGGCCGATGACGGTGTCACCGGTCTGCAGCTTGAAGCGCCGGATCTGGCTCTGGGAGACGTAGATGTCTTCGGGGCCTGGAAGGAAGTTGTTGCTCGCGCAGCGCAGGAAGCCGAAGCCCTCGCTGTGGACCTCGAGCACCCCGCGGCCGTAGATCAGGTTTTCCTTCTGCCCGAGCGCACGGGCGACCTCGAACACCAAGTCGGGTCGTCGCGCCTTGTCGGCATCAGCGACTCCGAGGCCGGCGGCTTGCGCACGGAGTTCAGAGAGCTCGGCTTGGTTCAAGCTCTGAAAGTCAACGGGCATAGAGGTTCCGGGGAGAGGTGGGGGGGCAGACGCACCCCGCGGGGAGGTGGGGAGTATCCCGGATCCACTCGGGCATTGTCAATCTGGCTGAATCGAGCCGAGCATCTCGAGCAGCGCTGCCTCGTCGATGATGGGGATCTCCAGCTTCTTTGCCTTGTCGAGCTTGGACCCGGCTGCGTCGCCGGCGACCAGGTAGTGCGTCCGCTTGGAGACCGATCCGGTCACCTTGCCGCCGGCCGCCAGGATCCTCTTCTTCGCCTCCGACCGAGCGAGTGTCGGCAGGGTGCCCGTGAGCACGAAGGTCCGTCCCGCGATGGGTGAGGTCGCGGCCTCTGCGTCCGGGTCTTCCGAGGCTCCTCTGGGCGTCCGGCGCTCCTCGGGCACGTCCGGGAAGGCCACTCCGGCCTGCCGCAGGCGCTCGACCTCGGCCCGGAAGACCGGATCGTCGAAGAAGCGCCTGACGCGGGCCGCGACCTTGTCTCCGATGCCATGGACCTCGGCGAGCGCCTCGGGGCTTGCCTCCATGATGGCGTCGAGCGTCCCGAACCACAGCGAGAGGTCGCGCGCGGTCGCCTCGCCGACCTCGGGGATGCCCAGTGCCGCCAGCGCATGTCCGAGCCCGCGATCCCGGGAGCGTGCGATCGCGTCGACGAGACTCTGGGCGCTGCGCTGACCGACGCGCTCCAGCGTGCAGAGCGTGGGGACATCGAGGCGGTAGAGATCAGAGGGGCGGCGCACGAGGCCTGCATCGAGCAGCTGCGTGATCAGCTTGGTTCCGAGGCCATCGATGTCCATCGCGCCTCTCGAGACGAAGTGGCGCAGCCCGGCGTGGAGCTGGGCGGGGCAGGAGAGGCTGTTCGGACACCGGATGTCGACCTCGCCCTCCGGCCGCTCGAGGTGGGTGCCGCAGGCGGGGCAGGTGTCGGGGTAGGTGACCGCGGGGCGTCCTGCATGGTCCGCGTCGACGATCACCCGATCGACCTTCGGGATGACGTCACCGGCTCGCTCGATCGCCACGGTGTCGCCGTAGCGGAGGTCGAGGCGGGTGAGGTGATCGGCGTTGTGCAGCGTCGCACTGCTCACGGTCACCCCGCCGACCCGGGCTGGGGCGAGGATCGCCCGTGGCGTGACCTTGCCGGTTCGGCCGACCTGAAACTCGACGCCACGCAGGACCGTGTGAACCTGTGGCGGTGGGTACTTGAAGGCGATCGCCCAGCGCGGGGTGCGGGTCAAGAACCCGAGCACAGCCTGCAGCGCCGTGTCGTCCACCTTCACGACCGCGCCGTCAATCTCGTACGGAAGGTCGTTGCGCAGAGCCCCGAGCTCGGCGACTCGCAGGATGGTCTCCTCGATGTCGGGGTGCCGCGTGTTCAGGTCGGAGTTCACCGGCAGTCCCCACTCGGAGAGCTGCACCAGCTGCGCGAGGTGGCTGCCTGGCAACTCCAGGCCCTCGACCTCTCCGAACGAGTGGGCGTAGAAGGTGAGGGGACTGGCGGCCGCGAAGGATGGGTCCTTCTTCCGGAGCGTACCGGCGCAGGCGTTGCGGGGGTTCTCGAAGCGCTTCTCGCCGCGTGCCTCGCGGGCGTCGTTCATCGCCTCGAAGGGCTCGAGCGGGAAGAACACCTCGCCGCGGACCGAGATGCGGCTCGGCAGGGGATCGCCATGGAGCCGCCTGGGAATGGCTCGGATGGTCTTCACGTTGTGGAGGATGTCCTCGCCGACAGCCCCGTCACCCCGGGTCCCCGCGCCGGTGAGCACTCCGTCCTCGTAGACCAGCTCGACTGCCGCGCCATCGAGCTTCCCCTCCACGGCGAACGGGATCGACTCTGGCGCCGCCTCTCCGAGCTGCCGCCGAATGCGCCCGTCGAACTCCCGAAGCTCGTCCGCGGAGAAGGCGTTGCCGAGCGAGAGCATCGGCGTGCGGTGAGGGAAGGGAGCGAGGTGCCCCACCGGGTCTCCACCGACTCGAAGCGTGGGGGAGTCCTCTCGGACGAGCGCCGGGTAGCGGGCCTCGAGGAGCTCCAGCTCCCGGTACATCAGGTCGTAGGTGCGGTCGTCGATCTCGGGCGCCGACTCACGATGGTACAGGCGATTGTGCCGGTTTAGCTCTGGAACCAGCCATGCGAGGCGGTCCGCGGCCTGTTCTTGGCTGAGGCGGGAGACGCGGGCTCGCGTGGCGGCTGGATCGGATTCGACCGGGTGTTGCACGGGTGCCTCGGGGACGTGGGCGTTCACGCGAGGTAGGCTAGCGGGACGGAGGGACCCTATGGCCGACGTACGCGAGATCTTCGAGCGCATGCAGGACCACTACCGACCCGGCGTGCTCACTGCGCCTCGCACCTACTATTTCTCGGTAGGTGACCACAAGTACACCGTGAAGCTGACCCCGACCGCCTGCACGGTCGAGCCGGGTCGCACGCTCGACAAGGCTGACGTCGTGCTGAAGACCACGCCAGCCTTGTTCGAGAAGATGGTGGTCAAGGGCAAGATGCCGGGGCCGCTCGACATCGCACGAGGGCGCATCAAGACCAACGACCCGGCGGCACTGAAGCAGCTTCGGGACCTCTTCGTTCCCTGAGGTGTGGGCCCTGTTGCTAGTGACCCAGACGCTCGCAGCCGATGGCCATGCTCCCGGCGTGGCGCTCGGTCGGGCACTGCTGCAGCAGGGGCGCCCCCGGCTGGCGGTGGAGCGCTTTCGGAGCGCGCTGGAGGCCGAGCCTGGCTCGGGGCCGGCGCGGCTCGGTCTCGCCCGTGCGCTGCAGGCCACCGGGCGCTGCGAGGAGTCGCTCGGGCTGCTCGCCGACCTCCGGGCCGAGGGCTCTTGGACGGCTCCTGCCGCGCTCGCCGAGGCGCGCTGCCAGGAGCAGCGCGGGGAGCTCTCTGGAGCGATCGTGGCCTACGAAGAGGCGCGCTCGCTCGGAGGCACGGTGGCTCTCGAGCTGGCGCTGGCGCGGGTGAAGGTCGGGGACGAAGGCGATGCTCCAGCGTGGACCTCGTACCCCGATCCTGCCGTGATCGAGGCGCTCTGGACGGCCTCCGTCGCCCTCCGCACCGACCGTGACCCAGACCCGGAGATCGACCTGCTGGAGCGGGTCGCCACGGGAGGAGCGTCATCCGTGGCCGGGTTGCTCGACGGCCTCCGCTGGCTCTCCCTCGATGACCCCCACGCTGCCGTCGGTGCGCTCGCCGAGGCGTCACGCCGCGATCCTCGGGATCCGAGGATCGTGCTTTGGTACGCGGAGGCGCTGCGGCGCTGTGGGAGGCTGGTCGATGCCGAGCTTCAGCTGCAGCGGCCCGCGGTGGCGCTGGCCGGTCGCAGCGCGCTCGGTGATGCGGTCGCGGCGCGGGTGGCGCACGACGCAGGCCGCTCGATCAAACCGCTTGATGTTCGCTCTACCGACCCGCAGCTCATCGCGTCACGCTGGTACCTGACGCGTTCGGCTTCCCTAGCGCAGGCCTGGGCGGCGGCACCTGGCCTGGGAGGGGAGCTCGCCTTGCTCGTACCGGTGAGCGCGCGATGATCTTCTGGCTCGCCGGCTGCGCACCACCCACTCCACCCGAGCGCCCCGACGTGGTGTTGGTGACCCTCGACACCACTCGAGCGGACCGCCTGGGCTCCTACGGCTACGCAGACGCCCACACGCCAGCTCTCGATGCGCTTGCAGCCCGAGGGCGCCGCTACGCGCGCGCCTACTCTCCGCTTCCGCTGACGATTCCAGCACACGCGACGCTCCACACCGGTCGCAGCCCCGCCTCGCTCGGCATCCGCTCGAACGGTGCGGGTCGGCTGGGCCCACGGCAGGTCACGCTCGCGGCACACCTGCGTCGTCATGGGTGGGCGACCGGGGCCTCGGTCGGCGCCTTCGTCACCTCGCGAACCTGGGGCTTCGACAACGGCTTCGACTCCTTCGCCGATGACCTTCCGGAGGAGGCTGACCCTTGGCACGTGGAGCGACCGGCTGCCGCGGTGGTCGACGATGCGCTCGCGTGGTGGGGCGTCACCGAGGGACCGCGCTTCCTGTGGGTTCATCTGTACGATCCGCATTTTCCCTACCAGCCGGCAGACCCGGAGGTCCTGCGCTGGACGGGCGGTCGGCCCTACGACGGGGAGCTGGCCTACACCGATCGAGAAGTCGGCCGGCTGCTCGACACCGTCGGTGAGCAGGCGCTGGTCGTGGTCGTCGGAGACCACGGCGAGGGGCTGGCCGAGCACGGTGAGCTCACCCATGGGCTGTTCGTCTACGAGTCGACCCAGCGGGTGCCGTGGCTCATGGCCGGTCCGGGTGTCCCGAACGATGTGGTGGAGTCTCCCGTCGCTCTTCAGGACGTGACCCCCACGATCCTGGAGGCCCTGGCGCTCCCGGCACTGCCCGACGCCGAGGGCCGAGCGGTCCCCGCGGCCACACCGAGACCCGTCTTCGTCGAGTCCTGGCAGCTGGACCATCGGTACGGGCTCGCACCACACCTGGGCATTGTCGATGGACCCCTGAAGCTCATCGGCACTCCGACGCCCGAGCTGTACGATGTCGTGGCCGATCCCGGCGAGACCGAGAACCTCGCGACAGCACGTCCGGATGATGTCGCGAGACTCCAGGCCTTGATCGAGACCCTCCCTGCACCCAGCACCGACCCGGCTCATCCACTCGAGCCCGACGAGCGCGCTCGGCTGGCAGCGCTCGGCTACCTCGACGGCCCGGTCGTCAGCACAGAGGGGCCACGTCCTGACCCGAAGGACCGCGAGAGCCTCCTCGCGGGTGCGCAGCGGGTGGAGCGCGCCCTCCTCCTCCATGACTGGGCTGCAGCCGAGTCGGAGCTGGTGACGCTGTGCGCCGAGCACCCCGAGGTGGTCGAGTTCTCCTCGCTGCGGGCGACTGTCCTGGGGCGCCTGGGGCGAGCCGACGAGGCGGCCCCCCTGGTGGTCGAGGCGCTGGAGCGCGATCCGGAGAATGCTGCTCTGATGATGGCGAGGGGAAACCTGCTCCTTCGTGAGGGGCGCGCCGAGGAGGCCGCTGCACTCCTGGTGTCGTCCGCCGAGGCCCTCTCTTTTCTACCTCGCCTTCGCGCACGCGCGGTGGCGGTGCTCGTGGAGGTCGGTCGCGTCGACGAGGCGCTGGCTCGCGGACAGGAGTGGCTCGGCGCGTTTCCGGACGACGCCTCACTCGCGGGTGTGGTTGGCGTACAGCTCGTGCGCCAGGGGCAGGTGGACGAGGCCCTGCCTCTCCTCGAGCGCGGACTGCTGAGTGAGCCTCCCGCCCCGGAGGTGGCCTACCACCTCGCGGCGGCGCGCCTGGGCTCGGGGGACCGTCTCGCCGCGGTCACGCTGCTCGGTCGTGAGCTGGATGCCTACCCCGACAACGGGGCGGCGCTGCTCGCGCTCGCGCGTCTTCTCGCGCCGGAGGGGTCGTGGGAGAGGATCGCTAAGCGGGCCGAGTCTGCCCTCGAGGTGAGCGACGGTCCGACCGCCCGTCACCTGGCGGGTCAGGCGCGCTTCAGCCTCGGTGAGCTGGAGCAGGCGCGGCTGCACGTCGAAGCGGGACTCGCCCTCTCTCCTCGCCACGCAGAGCTGCTGCTCCTCGACGCCAATGTCCTGCACGCGGAGGGGAAGCCCGCCGAGGCGGAGGCTCGCTTCGCGGAGGCCAAGTCGGCGCGGACTGGCGGTCGATCGTCCGACTGAGCGTCAATAGGGGAGGGCGCCGAGGTCGAAGTGGTACTCGAACGTGGAGCCGTCGAAGGCTCCTTGGAGGCCGTAGCCGACCCAGTAGGGCTCCTCGGGGGCCGCGGCCTCGACGTGGAACATCAGCGCCGGTCCGTAGCTCGGTCCCCCTGGGACCTCGGTGTAGGCGTCGACGAAGCCGTAGCCGAAGGGGCCCGCATCGGGCACCAGGGGAGCGACCTCGCGGAAGGCCGCACAGGCTGTCGCGTCGATGTCCGGATCGGGCAGGCCGTCCCGCAGGGAGACCGTGAAGGCGAATCGGCAAGGCTGGCCAGAGGGGTCGTTGCAAGGCACGGTGATCGGGTCTGGCCCCGTGGCCTCGGAATCCCGACCCCAGCTCACGGTCCGCCAGGTCCAGGAGCAGAGCGTCTCGGCGTCGCGCCGTCGGATCGCCGTGAAGGTCTCCGTGCCCTCCAGCCCGCTGTCGACCTCGGCGACTCCGGTGTAGCCGAGGAGGACCAGTGCGGTGTCGGAGGTGTCCGGACGAGGGGGACCTTCCAGTGTCGTCGTCAGCGGCTCTGCCGGCGGGGCGGGCTGAACCAGACCGCATGCCGCTGCGGACGCGAGCAGGACGAGGTGTGGTGCGGGTCGCATCGGGCCTCCCTGCCAGGCATAGCCGGTCGGGTGTCCATCCGTTACGCGCGGCGCCTTCTCCACACACCTCGGAGGTCATCGTGCACGCGTTCCTGTCCCGACTCGGAATCGAGGAAGTCAACCCCGGAGCCTGGTCCAGTGAGGGCGCCATCGCCACCAAGGGCCGAATCGTAGAGGTTCACAGCCCCCTCGATGGCTCGCTCATCGCCTCGGTCCAGCTGGCCGGTCTCGACGACTACGAGGCCGTGATCGGCAACGCACGCGACGCCTTCAAGCGGTGGCGCATGCTCCCGGCGCCGAAGCGAGGTGAGATCGTCCGCCTCGTGGGTGAGGCCCTGCGCACCCACAAGGAGGATCTCGGTCGGTTGATCGCTCTCGAGGTGGGCAAGGTCCTCTCCGAGGGCGAGGGCGAGGTCCAAGAGTCGGTCGACATGGCTGATCTCGCGGTCGGCATGTCGCGGCAGCTCTTCGGCCTCACGATGCACTCCGAGCGTCCGGGCCACCGGATGTACGAGCAGTGGCACCCTCTCGGCGTCGTCGGGATCATCACGGCCTTCAACTTCCCGAACGCGGTCTGGGCCTGGAATGCCATGGTCGCTGCCATCGCAGGCGACACGATGATCTGGAAGCCGTCGCTGAAGGCTCCTCTCACCGCCATCGCCACCCACCGGATCTGTGACGCCGTGCTCCAGGAGCATGGCTTCGGGGGCGTCTTCAACCTGATCATCGGCGACGATGCCGATGTCGGCACCACGATGATCGAGGACCGCCGTGTTCCGCTGATCTCCGCCACGGGCTCCACCCGCATGGGGCGGATCGTCGGTGAGACGGTCGCTCGGCGCCTCGGGCGCTGCCTGCTCGAGCTTGGTGGCAACAACGCCATCATCGTGCACAAGGATGCCGACCTCGACCTCGCAATTCGGGGGGTCGCCTTCGGGGCGGTCGGTACCGCGGGACAGCGCTGCACCACGACCCGTCGTCTCTTCCTGCACCGCGACATCGCCGACGACTTCACGGCGAAGCTGGTGCGTGCATACGGCTCGATCACGATCGGCAACCCGCTCGAGGACGAGGGCGTCCTCATGGGGCCGCTGATCGATGCCGATGCGGTGAGCATGTACATGGACGCGATCGCGATGGTCCGTGAGCAGGGGGGCGAGATCCTCTGCGGCGGCAAGCCTGTCGAGCGTCCTGGCTTCTACGTCGAGCCGACCATCGTCAAGGCGACCCTCGACATGCCCATCACCAAGGAGGAGACCTTCGCGCCGATCCTCTACGTGTTCACCTACGACGATGTCGCGGATGCGATCGACGCCCAGAACGACGTCGACCAGGGCCTGTCCTCGGCGGTGTTCACCGACAGCTTCCGCCTCGCGGAGCGCTTCCTGTCCCACGCGGGCTCGGACTGTGGCATCGCGAACGTGAACATCGGCACCAGCGGCGCCGAGATCGGGGGGGCCTTCGGAGGCGAGAAGGACACCGGCGGCGGACGCGAGGCTGGCTCCGACTCGTGGAAGGCCTACATGCGTCGACAGACCTGCACCATGAACTGGAGCACGGACCTGCCGCTCGCACAGGGCGTCACGTTCGATCTGGACTGAGCGCTGACGGCAGGAGCGTCAGCCGAGCTTCGCTTCCAGCTCGCTGACGCCCTCCGCTGCACTCTCGGCGGTGGCCGACGCGCTCGTGGCGGCCTGCATCGCCTGCTTCGCGGACTGCGCGGCTGTGGCGATGTCACGCTTCGCGGACATCAGCTGGGCCGTGCTGGCCTGGATCGCGCCCATCGCCATGTCGAGCTTCTTCTTGAGCTTGGCGTTCTCACTCTCGAGGGCCGCTATGCGGGCCTCGAGGTCGGCTCCGGGGCTCGGTCGATCAGCGAGAGCGGCGTCGGCAGCGGCACGCATGGCGCTGCTGAGCGCCTCGGCGTTGGCGTCGGCGAAGAGTGCCGCGAGGGTGCTTCGGATGGCCATGGACAGGTCTCCGTTCAGGGACGGGGGCAGACTGCGAGCACCCCGGGTCGGATCGTCTCCGCGGGGCTGCCGTCGAGGGGTACACGCCAGAGGAGCGGCTCGCCAGATCTCTCGGCCTCGAAGCCGCCGACCAAGAGGTTGTCGCCCGACGGGTCGATGATGGGATGAGAGATACAGTACTGCTCGAAGAAGCGCAGCCAGAAGGCCAGGTCGCGGGTCGGAAGGTGCTCGAAGAGGGGCAATCTCGAGCCGTCGAGACCGAGGCGAAGCCACGTGATGCGCGGTGAATCTTCCTGCTGACGGGCGCCGATCACCGCGTCTCCTCGTGGTGACCAGAAGAAGGCCAGGAGGGGCTCGTCGGCCAGGGGGATCCGGACACCCGTGGCTGGCTCCAGGACAGTCAAGCCGCGGTAGGGCGAGCCGTCTTGCTCAGCGACTGCATAGGCCACTCGGCGGCGGTCGTGGGAGGGGACGAGAGCCATCAGCCCGTCCACTGGCTCGAGGGCCCGCACGCTGCCACTCGGGTCGGCCGCGAGGAGCTCGATGCTCTGGTCTCGGTGGGCGACGTAGAGCAGCTCGTCTCCGGCGGAGACGGGAGTGCAGAAGTTCCCAGGTACACCGGGCAGGGTGACGAGCTCCGTGGAGCCGACGATCCGGAGCTCGGATGGGTGCTCGGTGTGTCCGATGAACACCGCGAGCCGCTGTGCGTCGAGCCAGCTGTAGAACAGCGGACTGCCCGAGGCCACAGGGACGCGGTTGCCAGGCTCTGGCGCATCCAGCAGCTCGAGCAGCAACCGGCTGCCTTGCTGGCAGAGCACGGCGAGGCTGTCCCCGGTCGGGGACCACTCTAGGTGAATGGGCAGGCGACGATCGAGGGTAGCCAAGACAGCGGCCATGGCGCCGTCGGTCGTGGTGACGAAGACCTGGGTGTCGCCCGTCGAGACCGACTGGCGGAACACGGCGATTCGGCGCGCATCGGGGGACCAGGTCGGCCAGGAGTGAGGATCCCCAGTCGAGCCTGCCGATGCCCAGTCCGCCCAGAGCAGAGGCTCCGGCGCGATTCCTGGGAGGACTCTGCCCTGTCGGTCGATCAGCGAGAGGGAGCGCTTCGGATCGAGGACTGCAGCCCAAGGAGTCATGCGTCTCCTCGTTCTTCGGGCGGAACGAGGAGTCCGCGGAGCAGCAGGTCGACCCCACCGCCGAGCAGGCGCTCACGGTCGGGACGAATCCCGATGGCGGACTGGCCGGCGAGGCCGTCGATCATGGCCTTCAGCATCAGTGCCACCGCGACGGGGTCGGTCTCTCGGAAGGCACCCTCGGACATACCTTGGGCGAGGATCCGACTCGCGGCGTCGACGAACCGCTGATGGACAGCCTGACACTCCTCCCGGATCTCCTCATCACGGATGCCTTGCTCGCTCATCATGAGGAAGAACCGCGGTGGTGACTTCAAGCCCGCGAAGTAGTCGAGGTACTTCTGGCCGAGGTCGAGGAGCTTGACCACGGCGGTCCGGTCGTCCTGCTCGGCACTCTCTAGGAAGGAGTAGGTGTTGTCGTGCTCGTCTTGGACGAGTGCGAGAAACAGCTGTCGCTTCGACGAGTAGTAGAAGTAGACCGCGCCCTTGGAGAGCCCGGCACGCTTGGCTACGTCCTCCACGCGTGCGGCGAGGTAGCCCTTCTTGATGAACACGGCGCGTGCGGCGCGGAGGATCTGACTCCTGCGCTCGGCCTCGGTCTGGTGCTTGGTCATGCTGGTCCGGCGTGCGGCGACGTCGTATCGTCGCGCCGCGAAGGATCAACCGTGGGAGTACCTTGGACAAGCCCCGTGGGTGCACGAGTCGCGCCGGTCGAGGCCTCTAGGTGGGCGAGCAGGGCGGCCCCCTCGGGTACCTGAAGGTGGATTCGAGTGTCGGTCTCTGGCGAAGGCGGGGCGCTCACGCCAGCAGGACAGGGCACGGCCAGCTCGAGCGTGCCGAGCCGCACCGTCAGCAGCGGCAGGCGCCCCGACTCGAGGTCGGGACGGTCCTCGTCGAGGCGAAACAGGACGGCCTCACGATCGCCGGAGCCGTACTGGGGGGTGTCGAGGGCGCCCTGCCGACCGTCTGCGGTCCACCATCGCTTCCCCTCCAGGAACAGTGTCGTGTCCGCCGACCCCTCGAGGTAGCCGAACAGGTCCATGGACGGGGCGGCTCCGGTCCAGCCGCGGGCCGTCGTGACCTCCCAGGCTGCGGGAGGGACGTGCGCGCGTAGCCAGGCCAGAGCCTGGGGGTCGGCGAACCACTGGCGGCAGGCCCTCGCCCGTGGAGCGACGGCGTTCACGATGCCCGAGACGCCCCCGAGCCGCTCGTCCCAGGCGTCGGCGTCGAGGTCGCTAGGCGAGGGCGCGTAGCGGGGCAGCCGGAAGGCCAGGGCGAGGAGTGCTCCGGTCTCGCCGTACAGAGCGAGCACGACCTCACGCTCGGCGCCACGCTGCCGGTGCCAGCACGTGGCCGCCCGCACATCGTCGAGCGCCACCCGCAGGGTCTGGCCGCCGCGCTGGTCGACCAGACGGATGTCGGGTCCCAGCTCCAGACGAATGGGGCGGTCCGAGCGCTGGAAGCGCCAGAGCTCGAAGCCGAGCACGCCAGCCGCGAGCGGCACCGGCAGCCACCACCACCATCCGAGCAGCGCAAGGACGAGTGACCCGAGGGCTCCGAGCCCGACGAGCACGATGCGCACGGCCGGCGCCAGGTAGGTGTCGAGCTCGCGGGGCTCCCCCTCGGCGACGTGATCAGGCATGGGTCTCTGCCACGGAGCGCGCGAGGACCACGATATCCTTGTAGGTGACGCCGCAGCAGCCGCCGATCCAGTCGCAGTCGTCGGCAAGCTCGACCAGTCGCTGACGCAGGTTGCGGCCACCGGCCGGCTTGGCCCAAAGGGGGCCGACCCCACGACACGCGCGGATGGCGAGCGTCACCCCCTCGGGGGTCGTGCCGCAGTTGAAGCCTAGGATGTCGGCACCCGCCAGGCGGAGCGCCTCCAGGGCGTGCCGTGGCGACTGTCCGTTGTGCAGTCTCCCGCTGTCGGTGGGGACGAGGCTCGTGACGACGGCCTGGTCGGGTCGAGCCTCCTTCACGGCGCGCAGCGCGGCGAGACACTCATCCGGATCGATGAAGGTCTCGAGCACCAGTCCATGAACGCTCGGGCCTAAGCGGTCGGCGGCACGTGTCCAGCTCTGGGTCCAGGCTCGCTTGGTGCTCGCATCGGCGTCGCGCCAGGACTCGCCGCGTCGACCGCCTGGCCCCAATGAGCCCCACAGCCAGGCGCGGCCGTGAGAGGCGCGCGTCGCGATGTCGGCCGCTATGTCGAGGTGCCTCTCCCACTCGGAGTCGAGGTGGGGCAGGCTCCGGAACGTGGCCGTGAGGAGTCCGATGGCGCCGGCATCGACGAAGGAGCGCTGGGCGTGCTCCACCGCGCTGGGGTGCTCGTCGAGCCAGGTCGTGATCGGCGTGCCCGGTGGGACGCCACGCTGCCGCAGCGAGGTGGCGAGGCCGCCGTCGAGTACCTTCGGACCGAGCGCGGCATGGATCGGAACATCCGGGTCGCGGGTGCTCTTCGGCGCGCGCTCGTCGAGGGCAGGAACTCGCCACCGTCGCGTCAGTGGATCCACCCGTCTCGGTTGGGCCCGTCCTGGGAGTCCGAGCGGCCGCCGTCGAGCACCTGGAAGCGTCGCAGCTCGCGCTCGACCCGAGCTCCCTCGCGCCGGAGGTGGCGTCTGCGAGCCCCCGGACCTCGGTAGTTCCACCAGGCCCAGGCTCCGACCCAGACGCCGATGGGCTCGAGACTCGCGGTGTTGGGGGCGGCGAGCAGCATGAGAACCTCGATGCCCAGCATGCCCCACACGATCATCTGACCCGTGACGGGGAGCACGAAGTAGAGGCGGACCTCACCATCTGGCCGAGCGAGGCCGAACAGGACGATCCATCCGCCGACGAGGGACGTCCAGCCCACGATGATGCCAGGAGACAGGACGCCGGTGAGCTCGGCGATGAGCGGCAGCGCGGTGGCCGCTGCGGCCATGGCGAGCGTCGCTTCTCCGAGCTGCTCTCGCCGCAGCAGCTGGTCGAGCGCCGGAAACACGAACCAGGCGACCGCCAGCGCGATCAGCACGTTGAGCACGCTCGGCCCCTGTATGGCAAAGCGCGTCAGTGGCTGCCAGGGCGCGAAGCCCTGGCCGAGAGGCAGCCATGCGAGGAGCTGAACCGGTGCTCCGGTGGCACTCAGGACGAGCTCGACGACGTAGAGCGCGAGCAGCCCACCCAAGAGCTGCTTCATCCACTTCGGAGGCTCCGGCAGTGAAGGACCGCTGGGATGGTTCGCGCGCATACTGACCTCGGTGTGGCGTTATCCAACGACGTGCATCCGCTCAACAGCGAAGCTGTGGGCGCCTTGTTAGTGGTGGGGTTCTTCCGCAGGTTCGGCGCTACTGCTTGAACTACTCGCGTCGACCAAGGTAGGACCGCGGCATGGCTGCTGCCGGCACCGAAGTAGACCTCATCGCTATCAGTGGTCCCGTGGAGGGGGCCCGCGCTGCTCTGAAGCCGGATGCCAAGCTGGTCATTGGGCGGTCGAGCACTGGGTTCCAGATTCCGGACTCACTCGTCAGCATCTACCATGCTCAGGTCGGCTGGGAAGACGGCAGCTACTGGATCACGGACCTCGACAGTGCCACGGGCACCTACGTCGACGGCCATCCGCTGAAGAATGAGACGGCGCAGCTTCAGCTCGGGATGGTGATCCGCATTGGGGACAGCGAGCTCGAGGTGTCGCGACGGCGACGCTTCTCCGAGCTTGAGGTGCTCGCCATCGTCGCGCCCCTCGTCATTTCCTTGTTCGTGATCGCCTTGACGCTGACGGCTGCAGGCAACCGTGCGGCGAATCTCGCCCTTCAGTGGATCGAGCCCATTCATCGCGGCGCGGCATTCGAGCCGAGCGCACAGCTCGAGGTGCCCAAGGTCTACCTGCGGTCCCACGGCATGAACATCCGCGACCTGCGGATCCGGCGTCTCACCGACTTCGACCTGAACGGTCGCGACGAGGTCTGGTTCAGGTATGCCGGGCGTGACTACATCGTGACCTTCGATGAGCAAGGCCGGTGGGTCGACCTCGGTGACGTTCCGAAGGGCTGTGACGACCGACCCGTCGACGGGCGGCGTGCGCTGCCGGCACTCGCGTGCACGGATGTCACGTACGACTTGTACCAGGGGAAGTACCGAGCAGCGCAGCAGGATGGCGTGGTCGTCTGGCTCAGGCCCCACTTCGAAGAAGAAGCGGCTCGACGAATCGCTGATCTGCTCAAGGCTCAGGGAGAGCCGGTCCCCGAGTCCCTCAAGATCTCGCGCGAGCTGCCCAAGAGGGCGGCCAAGGCGGCGAAGGCCGCCGATGGGATCATCGAGCTGCTCGACCCACGCGAAGAGTCCACTCGGGCGCTGATGGGCAGCGCCTTGGTGCGGCCGCATCGCTTCGGGCTGCGCGGCGAAGCCAACCTCGCTGGATTCCTCCAGGCGCGCGGCATCACGGAGCCCGTGCACTATCTGATCTGCGAGGATGCCCTGCCAGGGGTCGCTCCACAGGTGTTGACCGAGACGGGCCGGCTCGTGGCGCTCAGCGAGCCTTGTGGCAATGATGTCGTGCTCAGCTCCCACAAGCTGGGTCGGCCGGCGGCGATGGCGTTCACGGCCGAGGGGCATCGCGCCCTCCTCGCTGACGCGAGCACGTTCTACGGCGGTAACCCCGCGGGGATCTACCTGAACAAGTCGCACAACCTGCTCTTCAAGTGGCTCAAGGGGGAGCCCGGCTACACGGTCGAGGTGACGCAGCTCAAGTTCAGCGGGGATGAGCTGGCTTTCCCGGCAATCGCCGTGGAGAACAAGGTGGCTCTCGGTCGGCAGCTCCTGCCCACGGGAGAGGTCGATCCTGCACCGCTGGCCGTCACGGCGACCCTCCTGTCGCCCGGTCGTGCGGTGCTTGATCCCCCGGGCTGCACCCTCCTCGAGATCAAGGTCGGCACGTGGTCTTGCGCTGTCAGTGAGGGCTGTCTCTCCAGCTCGACCTTCTTCACGGTCCAGGATGTTGGCTGTGTACCGAAGGGGCCGGTCATGGCTGGCTCCTACAAGGAGGGAGTTGCGACGATGTCGGCCCCTCGGCTCGACCTGAGGTCTGACATGCGGCTTCGCCAAGATGGGGATCGCATCACCGTTATCGAGGCCAAGCTGACCTATCGTCTGAAGGACGAGTCGGGCTGAGAAGACCGGCCTCGACACCCTCTGCTTGCCCCTGGCCGTCAGGTCGCATACTGTTCAGGTGTTCACTGAACGTGCGAGCATGCCATGGACGATCTTACCCGGCGCCAAGCCGAGGTCCTCGACTTCATCTCCGTCCGATTCGACCAGACCGGAGTGTGCCCCTCGTACCGTGAGATCGGTGCGGCGCTGGGCATGCGGTCCACGAATCAGGTGAGTGACCATGTGAAGGCCCTGATTCGAAAGGGCTTCCTTGAGCGGGTTGGCGATGCGGGGCGCTCTCGCAGTCTCCGCCTGACCTCGAGGGCGAGCGGCTCACTCGGTGACGAGACGATCGGAGTCCCGATCCTCGGGCGCATCGCCGCGGGCACACCGCTGTTTGCGCAGGAGAACTACGAGGGCACCCTGCGCGTGGACGGCAGCATGCTGCCGACCGGCGGCGACGTCTTCGCGCTGGTCGTGCACGGCGACTCGATGATCGAGGACGGCATCCACGACGGCGACTACCTCTTCGTCCGTCAGCAGTCCGAGGTTCGTGACGGCGCCATCGCCGTGGTGTTCGTCGACGAAGACGCGACGGTCAAGCGCTTCTTCCGTGAGGGGCGTCGCATTCGCCTGCAGCCTGCCAACGCGTCGATGGATCCGATCTACGTCGACCCCGCATCGGGCGATGTGAAGATCGTCGGGGTCGCGGTCGGTGTCTACCGGCAGATTCTGTAAACTGCAGTCAGGAAGCCCCGCCAGCGGGGAGGGGTTGGGCTGTTCCGGATAGGGGACAGCCGGAGGCCGGCCGCCCGCATGACCGAAGACCTGCAGCGCATCGGACGCTACGTCAGTGGTCTCGCGCGTCGAGAGCGCATGTTGATCTCGGCCAAGATGGCCGCGAACGGCGTCGCTCTCGCGGTGGTGGTCGGCGTGTTTCTACAGGTCGCTGCTTGGCTGCGATGGGACCGGTCCACGGCGCTGGGGTCCTTGATTCTCTTCGCGGGGGTCGCCGCCTGGTGGGTCTTCGCCCTGCCCCTGCTCACGCGGTGGCGGCCCGCGGGGGATCGACAGCGCCAGGCCCGGCTGGTCGAGACTCTGGTTCCTGAGCTTCGGGGTCGGCTCCTGACCGCAGTAGGCAGGCTGGGTGAGGCCAGTGGCCGCGAGAGCGAGGCGCTCGTCGGGCTCGTGGCGCGCCGCTCTGTGACAGCGATCGAGAAGATTCCACCGGCACGGGTTCACCCTGCGCGCTTCGTGGTCGTGCGGGCGCTCTTGGTGCTGGTCGCGACCTTCCTTGTCCTCCCGCTGTCGTTCGTCGTCACCGGTGGGCCTCTCGACGCCTGGCGGTGGTGGGCAGGAGAGGCCTCCGCTCGCGTCGCGGTCGAGCAGGCCGTAGCGGCGCTCGAGGAGCGGCATGCTCGTGTAGGTGACCTGTCGATTCGCTACACCTACCCGCCCTACACGGGCCTCGAGCCAAGAGTGGTCGAGAACAGCACTGGGGACGTGGCGGGGCCGCCGGGTACGCAAGTTCAGGTCGGTGCCCGTACCGGCGACCCGGTCGAGGCGGCCGGTCTCGTGGCGTACGAGCAGCGCCTGGATGCCGAGGTCCAGGAGGGGGGGCGGGAGGTCGAGGCTCGCTTCACGATTCAAGCGGGCGAGGGCACGTACCGCCTTGATCTCTACCGAGGCGGTGAGCCCGAGGCCTCACGAGACTTCATGATCTCGTCGGAGCAAGACCTTCCTCCCAATGTCACGCTCGATGCAGGTGGGGCGAGAGTCGAGATCGCCGTGAACGAGCCCCTCGTGCTCCAGTGGGCCGCTGCGGACGACTACGGCATCGCGACGGCCGCACTGCTCGTCGATGAGCGAGCCGTCGTGCAGCTGCCCGTCCCCGAGGGCAGGCGGGCCGAGGTCATGGGGGGCCACGAGACGACGCCCCGCGGACTCGGGCTTCGTGCTGGGGACTCGGTGAAGCTGGTGGTCGAGGCGTGGGACAACGACACCTGGTCGGGCAGCAAGCCTGGACGGTCGCGTGTCGTCGAGGTGGTGGTTCTCGGAGCCAACGGGGTCGAGCGACGCTCGGCGGCCCGGCAGGAAGAGCTGGTGCGGCTCATGGTGCCGGTGCTCGCCGACATGCTGACGGACGCCTGGCCACCAGGTGATGGCTCTGGCGCCATTGCTGCTTGGGGCGAGAGCCTGGGGGCGCGGTACGAGCCGCTCATCGTCCTGATGAACGATCTCGTCAAGGATGGAGAGGGGCTCGAGACGAGGCTTTTGAGCAAGGTCGTCGAATCGGGTCAGGCACTCATTCGCTACACCCAGGTCGCCTTCGAACCCGAGGCCACGGAGGTCCCATCGCGAGAGTCGCTGGCCACGGCGGGTGACCTCCGGAGCGATGCCGTCGTGGAGCTGGAGTCGGCGCTGGTCACCCTGATCCGCATGAAGCGGAACCGTGCGCTGGGTGACCTGATGGAGAGAGCTCGACGCGCGGACGCTCTCTCTGCGGAGCTCGAGAAGATGTTCGAGACGGAGGATCCCGACGCTCTGGCGCTGCTCGCACGACTCGACCAGCTCGAGCAGCTCGTCTCCGAGCTGATGCAGGCTGCCTCGCAGCTTGGCCAACAGGGGCTGCAGGAGTTCGTCAACTCCCGGGGCACCGAGCTGAGCAACCTCATGGAGGAGATTCGCCAGGCGATCGCGGATGGCGATCTCGAGGAGGCGCAGGAGCTCATGAAGCGTCTGGCCCAGCAGCTCGACGAGCTGTCTGGCGGCATCGAGGAGAACATGGCGCAGTCGCGCGGCGAGGCCAACGAGAGCATGGAGGCAGCCGAGGAGCTGATCGATGAGCTCACGCAGCTCGAGCGTGAGCAGCGTGAGCTCCAGGGAGACGTTCAAGAACTCCGTGCACAGCAGGACGCCTCGTCTCGGGAGGAAGCTGCCGAGCTCTGGGCCGAGATCGGCGCCGAGATCGAGGCTCTCGAGAGGGGAGGGCGTGCGTGGCAGGAGGGTGTGGTGGCCGCCGAGCGTGCCTTCCACGAAGTGCAGAGGGCAGAGGCCGCGATGGAAGACACGTCGCGCCTGGCCGAGTCTGCAGCCGCACGGGATCTGCGTGGGTCGCAGAGCGCACTCCAGTCGACCGAGTACAGCTGGGATCTCGTGTATCGCAGTGCCATCTCGGCTGAGCTCACCGGTCGAGGCGGTGGGCCGAGGGCCGTCGACGTGATCGAGCTGCGCCGCCACACTGAGCGCATCGGCGAGCTCCTCGCGCAGCTCGAGGAGCTCTCGTCTCGGACCGATCCCGCCACGCAGGAGCGCTCCCAGCAGCTCGAGTCTCGCCAGCGGGAGCTCGACAACCGGCTCCAGGAGGCCCGGCAGGCGGCGGAGGAACTCTCGGAGGATTTTCCGGTGGAGCCACGGGGGCTCGAGGAGTCGCTCGACGACGCGGATGCTCGCATGAAGCAGGCGGGGGACGACCTCGGCCAGGGGAGGCCGATGGAGGCGGAGGGCTCGCAGGGGGTGGCCGCCGAGCGGCTGCGCGAGGCCCGTGAGGCCGTTCAGCAGGCGAGGGATCAGGCTGCTCGCGAGGCGCAGCAGCTCAACCAGCCTGGTCAGCGCGGGCAGCAGCAGGGCGAGCAGAGTGAGGGCGGACGCCGGGGAGATCAGGTGGACCAGAGCCGGAACATCCCCATCCCATCCCGCGAAGAGTTTCGTACGCCCGAGGAGTACCGACGGGCTCTCCTCGAGGGGATGGAAGGGGACGTTCCGGAGCAGTATCGGGCCCTCAAGCGGCGCTACTACGAGGAGCTGGTGCATCAATGATGGTGTTGCTGCTCGCACTGCTCGCGCATGGGGCCTCGCTCGACGTGGTCGAGCGCTGCCTGGCGCTGAATGACGTGCCCTGCGCCGAGGGAGCCCTCGAGGCGCTGGGAGCGTCCACGAGCGCGGATCCCGAGGTGCTCGCGGCGGTCGCGGAAGTGGACTTCTACGCAGGGCGGTATCCGGAGGCGCTCGACACGCTCGAGCGAGCGGTCCGCGCCGGGTACGAAGACCGCTGGGACGATGTCGCGCTGTATCGGCGTACGCTGCACGCCACGGCGGGTTGGGTCGAGAAGCGGCGGGGGCGCTTCGCAGTGCGCTATCGGCCCGGTGTCGACGCCGTCCTCGTCGATGATGCCTTCCGGGCGCTCGAGCTCGCCGAGCGCAACATCGCGCCCTTGATTGGTGCGCCACCACCCGGCACGACGATCGTAGAGCTCTTCCCAGACTCGACGACCTTCACGGCAGCGTCGTCGCTGATGCTCGAGGACGTGCAGACAACCGGAGTGATCGCTCTGTCGAAGTGGTCGCGGCTGCTGGTCACGAGTCCACGTGCTCGGGGCCGTGGCTACGACTGGCAGGACACCATCGCCCACGAGTACATCCACCTGGTCGTCTCCCACAACTCGGGCGAGCGGGCTCCGGTCTGGCTGCAAGAGGCGATCGCGAAGTACCTCGACAATCGCTGGGCGACGGGGGAGGACGGCTTCCGTCTCGAGCCGCGCTCGGAGACCTTCCTCGCGGAGGCACTGCGCCGCGACCAGCTCGTTCCGTTCGAGGAGATGCACCCGTCGCTCGCAAAGCTGGAGACCGCAGAGCGGGCCGCGCTCGCCTACGCACAGCTGTCGACCCTCATGCAGTTCTGCTTCGAGCGCGCGGGAGATGATGTCGTGCGTCGTACGCTCGCCGAGGTCTCGATCGGGACCGATGCTGCCGAGGCGCTGGCGGAGGCGGCGGGTGCCGAGTCGCTGGATGCTCTGATGGCGGACTGGCGTTCTTGGATGGCGAGTCAGAGTCTCACCGAAGAAGAGATCGAGGAACTCCCTGTCGTGCTCGACGGCGGTGGAGACCTCGACCTCGACCCCGTCCTCTCCAGACGCAGTGATCTCGGTCGGTACGTGCTGCTGGGCGACCTCCTGATGGAGCACGGTGAGGCAGAGGCTGCTCTCGTGGAGTACGACAAGGCCCGCGATCCGGAGGAGCCCGACTCGCCGCTCGTGGCGAACCGAGTCGCCGTGGCCCTCCTCGAGCTCGGACGGCACGCCGATGCGGAGCGAGCGCTCCAGGGCACCTTGAGGGCTTACCCCGAGTTCCCGCTGACTCACCGCACACTCGGGGACATCCACCGCGCCTTGGGTCGGCAGCGAGAGGCCCGGGAGGCCTATGTCGTGGCGACGGCGATGAACCCGTTCGACGTCTCGCTGCAGGCCGCCGTTGCGGAGCTGTCCAGGGCGCTGGGCGATGCGGCCGAGGCAGAGCGTCGCGAGGCGATGGTGCGCATCTTGAGGCGAGGAGGCGAGGACACCCCTCCGGCGCCCCTGCACGAGCGCAGCGGTGACTACACGCCGCCGAGCTATCCGGAGCGCGCAGCGTCCGAGGCCGACGACATCGCGGTGCGCTGGAGGGGCGAGCTGGCGCCCCCCCTTGAGGTGCTCGACCTGAGCGGCCGCCCGGTCCGGCTCGAGGAGGGTCGAGTCACCGTGCTCGACTTTTGGGCGACCTGGTGTGGCCCCTGTGTGAAGGCGATCCCCGAGCTCGCGGAGCTTCATCGGGAGCTCGGGAGCGAGGGCGTCTCGGTGGTCGGGGTGACGGACGAGCGCGCAGAGGTCGTGCAGCGCTTCCTCTCGCGACAGGACGTGCCCTACGGCATTGCGCTGGACCGCGCGGGACGAACCCGTGCGAGCTACGAGGTGGTCTCCCTCCCGACCGTGTTCGTCATCGGCCGGGATGGACGGGTGGTGGACGTGGTCCGAGGGGCCGGTGAAGGTCCCGCTGCGCGAATCCGCGAGGCGACTCGCAAAGCCTTGGATGAGGGCTGAGGCCCGGAGGTTCCATGGACGAGGTGGCGCTGTTCGAATCCCTCGCGCCTGCACGGCAGGCACTGCTCGATGCGATCGGCGAGGTCGTGGTCGGGCAGAGAGATGTCGTGGACATGATGCTCACGGCGCTGTTCTCGGATGGGCACTGCCTCTTCGTGGGAGTTCCTGGACTGGCCAAGACGCTCTTGGTTCACACGGTGGCCGAGGCCGTCGGGGTCGACTTCGGCCGCGTTCAGTTCACACCCGACCTGATGCCATCGGACATCACCGGCACGGAGGTGCTCGACCAAGACCCGGCCAGTGGTCGTCGCTCGACCCGCTTCGTTCGTGGACCGGTGTTCACCAACCTGCTGCTCGCGGACGAGATCAACCGGACGCCCCCCAAGACGCAGGCTGCCCTGCTCCAGGCCATGCAGGAGCGCTCGGTCACTGCTGCGGGCACGACATGGCGTCTCGAGCCCCCCTTCTTGGTCTTCGCCACGCAGAATCCGATCGAGCAGGAGGGCACCTACCCGCTGCCCGAGGCGCAGCAGGACCGCTTCATGTTGTCGGTGCCGGTCGGCTACCCCACCATCGAAGAAGAAGAGGAGATCGTCCGTCGCACGACGGTTGGAGAGCTCGGGTCAGCGCGTCGCGTTCTCACGCTCGATCAGCTGCTGGCCTACCAGCGACTCCTGCGCCGCCTTCCCGCCAATCCCGACGTGGTGAGCTACTGCGTCCGGCTGGCAGCGGCGACGCGTCCGGGGTCTGGCGTCGACGCCACGCGCTGGCTCCGCTGGGGCGCGGGGCCGCGGGCGAGTCAGTACCTGGCGATTGGTGCACGAACCTGGGCGGCACTCAGGGGCCGTGAGGTGCCGGACCGGGCTGATGTCCGGGCCATCGCGCCAGCTGTGCTCCGGCACCGGGTGTTGCTGAACTTCGAGGCCGAGGCTGCGGGGCATACCGCGGACGACATCGTGGCGCAGATCGTGGACGAGGTCGGCTAGTGGGGGCCGAGGCACCGGTCTGGGATGCGGAGGTGCTCGCACGTGTGAGACATCTCCACATGCGAGCGCGGCACCTGACGGATGCCTTGCTCACCGGGCCTCATCGATCGCGACGGGTGGGGCAGGCGATCGAGTTCGCCGACTACCAAGAGTACGTGCCTGGTATGGACCTGCGCGGTCTGGACTGGCGTGTCTGGGGGCGCTCCGATCGCCTGGTCGTTCGGCGCTATGAGGCCGAGACCGAGCTGCCCTGCACCCTCGTCGTCGACCTCTCGGGCGACCTCGGTACAGGAGAGACGAGTCGCACGGCCTACCCTCCGCTGGAGGGTTCGAAGGCCGGCTACGCCATCATGCTGGCCGGAACTCTCGCCTACTGGCTGCACCGGCATGGTGAGCCCGTCGGCCTAGAGATCGTCGCGGGCGAGGGGATGCAGCATCGCTCGCTTCCGCCGCGCGGTGGACGGTCCCACCTTCAGAGCCTGTTTCTCCAGCTTGCCTCAGCTCGCCCCTCGGGTAGAGCCGACCTCTTGCCTGCACTCTCGCGGGTCGGTGGTCGGCTGAAGCGGCGCAGCTGGGTCGGTCTGATCACGGATGGCATGGAGGAGCCGTCACGGTGGCTCCCGGCACTGGCCGCCTTCGCCCGTCGTGGTGCGGACGTGCGCCTGTTTCACCTGCATGATGCCGCAGAGTGGGCGCTCGATTTTCGCTCGCCTGCGCTCTTCTTCTCCCCCGAGGGTGGTGATGCGCTCGCCGTCGATCCTGGAGGGGCTCAGGAGGCGTTCGAAGAGGTGGTGCGGGAGTACGTGGAGGAGGTTCGCCGAGGGGTCGTCCGCTGGGGAGCGACCTACCTGCCCGTCTCCACCGACGAGCCGCTCGAGGCCGTGATCGTGAGAGCGATCACGGGGCCGCGTCTGGAGGGCCGGTGACCCTGGGGCTCGCCGCACCGCTGGTCCTGCTCACGGCCGGCCTGGTTGCTCTGCCGGTGCTCGCGCACATGGCGAGGCAGACGCCTCGCGAGCGTCGCGCCTTCGGGGCGATGCTCCTGCTGGAGCGGGTCGTGAAGCGGCTGCGTCGCCGGCGCCGGGTGAAGGATCCCTGGCTGCTCCTGCTGCGGGCCTTGGCGATGCTGCTGGTGGCTGTAGCAGTAGCGGGGCCCGTCCTGTCATACCCGGGCGGCATTCCCGAGTTCGGCGGCTCTGGTCGGGTCGTGCTGGTCCTCGATCGGTCGCTGTCGATGCAGCTTGTCGACGGCGGCGGCACCCTGCTCCAGCGGGCTCGCGCCGAGGCGAAGGAGGCGCTGGTCGGCTTGCCTGCGGGTGCACTGGTCGGGCTCGTCGTCTTCGATGGTGAGGCGACGCGACTCACGGCCTCGATGACTGCGGACCACGGGCGAGTCGATGGGCTGATCGACAGCGTCCAGCCCTCGGGTGGCACCTCGGAGCTTCGACGTGCGCTCGTCGAGGCCCGTCGGCTCTTGGCCGGGGAGCCGGGCGAGGTCCTGCTGTTCTCGGACCAGGCGGGCCCGCGAATGGTGGCCGAGGCCCGAGCGGAGATCAGCCTCCTCGTCGGTGCCGGGAACACCGTGATTCCCTTCCCAATCCGTGGTGATCCGCCTCGAAACATCGCGATCACACGCGCCGTGTACGGCGACGGACTCGAGGGCGGCCAGGTCACGGTGCGACTGGTGAACTACGGGCCTGATCCGCTCGAGGTGTCCTGCGAGGTGGTGCTGCCGGATGGTGCGACCATCCCGATCTTCGTCGACGTGCCACCGATGGGGGAGACCGAGGACCGCATCACGGTACCGACCGAGGCCGAGGGCGGTGTCGGCCGCGTGAGCTGCGACGACCCCGATCTCGGAGCGGACGATCAGCGGTTCTTCCACCTGCCTCGGGTCGGCGCCTCGCGGGTGTTGGTGATCGACGGCGACCCCGGTGACACGCCGACGCGGTCGGAGGTGTACTTCCTCGAGCGGGCACTCGCGCCGTGGGGGGGAGCCCGGACGGGTCTGACGCTGGACG
The DNA here is from genome assembly GCA_002862545.1 of Pseudomonadota bacterium. Classification (GTDB taxonomy): domain Bacteria; phylum Myxococcota_A; class UBA796; order UBA796. Next base: position 27,351 of record PKDJ01000094.1, on the reverse strand, counting down.
TGGCCTCCACCGTTGGTCTCGAGAGCCTCGATGCAGAGCAGCACCGCGTGGTCTTCCTGGCGAATGTCTCGGACCCACGGGCCTATGGCCCTCGCCTCGTGGAGTTCGTGCGCAGCGGCGGGAACCTGGTCATCAGCGGCGGCGACAACGTCACGGCTGAGCGGTACAACGCGGCGCTCGAGGGTGTGCTTCCCGCGCCGCTGCGTGCGCCGAAGAGCCTGGCCGATCGCTCCGAGGACGGCATTCCACTGTCGCTGCCCGACACCCGTGTCCCGCTGTTCGCTCCCTTCAGCGCCGGCGGTCGAGCGGGTTTTGGCAGAATCCGAGGCAACCGAGTGCTGACGTTCGACGACTACGCGGAGACCGAGAGCGTCGCGACCTTGCTGTCCTGGGACAACGGGCTGCCGGCGCTGGTCGAGCGGCGCATCGGCGAGGGGCGCGTGGTGGTCTGGAGCGGAACCTTCGACCTCGGCTGGGGCAACCTGCCTCTCCAGGCGGCCTTCATGCCGATGATGCAGCGCCTGGTGAGCTACCTGGGTGCGGAGGCGGGAGTGGCTGCCGCGCGGGTGGATGCCGTGGTCGGTGAGCGGGTCTCGCTGCCGCTGCCGGAGCTGGCCGTCGAGCCCATCGTGCTCGGTCCAGAGGGGGTGCCGGTCCGCAGCCGAGTCGATGGCAGCCGACTGTTGTTTATTCCGGAGGCCCCCGGGGCCTACGCCCTGGCGATGGAGGATGGACCGGTCATCGCGTGGACGGCCGTGAACACCGATCCGGTGGAATCGGACGTGCGCTCCTACGAAGATGTGGCCCGAGTCGCCCGGGAGATCGATCCTGACCTCCTGCAGCGCCGGGTCGACTTGGGGAGACCGGCGATGGGCCTCGGTCTCCTGCTGCTGTTGCTACAGGTGCTGCTGTCGCTTCGTGGAGGTGCGCCATGAGCCACTCTCGACGCTCGTTGCTTGCTGGGGCGCTCGCAGCGGCCCCTTGCCTGGCCCTGGGTGACCTGGCGCAGGCCTTTGGTGGAGCGGCGCTGGTCGATGTCGCGGAGCTCGACCTCGGTCCGGGGACCTTGAGTCGTCCCAATGCGTGGCGTCGCTTGATCTACGAGGTGATCCAGACGACCTCGATCGAGTGCTCACCGACACCCGTGAGGTTCGGCCCGGAGAGCGCAGAGCTCTTCGAGCACCCCTTCGCGGTCGTGCCGGTCGACGCGGCCTTCGACGAGCTCTCCGACAAGGCGGTCGAGCAGCTGTCCAGGTACCTCGCCTATGGGGGGTTCTTGGTGATCGACGACACCACGGGTACGGACCGGGGGCCACTCGACGATGCCGTGCGTCGTCTGGCCGGGCGGTTGTTTCCGACTCGGCCGCTGAGTCCGCTGCCGGCAGACCACTCGCTCTACCGGAGCTTCTTCCTGCTGGATCGTCCGCTGGGGCGCCTCGCGAGGCACCGCTGGTTGGAGGGGGTGACCGTCGGCAACCTCACTCCCTTCGTCTACATGCGGAATGACCTGTCCGGAGCGCTGGATCGCACGGATGATGGTCGATCGCGCCAGGCCTGTGTGCCCGGGGGGGAGGGGCAGCGACGTGAGGCTGTGAAGCTCGGTGTGAACCTGGTGATGTACAGCCTGACCGCCAACTACAAGCGCGATCAAGCGCACGTTCGGGCGCTGATGCTCGAGGGGCGGCTCGAGTGACCGAGTGGCTGCTGGGCGCCTCCCTTGGCGCAGACGGGACCCTGGTCTGGACGGCCCCGGACTGGGCGATTCTGCTCGCGGCGGTGGGGGCGGTGGTGGCGTGGCTGCTCGCCGTCCCGGGTGAGCGCGGCGTGCTGGCTCGAGTCGCTGAGCTCGTCTGCTGGGGACTGGCGCTCTTGGGCGTCGTCGTTGCCATCGCGGGTCCGATGTGGGTCGAGGAGGAGGGGCATCGCGAGGCTGGCAGGGTCGCCGTCCTCGTCGATGGCTCGCGCTCGATGGCCGTCCGCGAAGAGGGTGAGGCCCGCTCTTCATCCGTCGCAGGCATCCTCCAGCGCATTCGCGACCAGTCTGACTCCGTCGATGTCTACCAGTTCGGCGATGACCTGGCGGTCGGGGCGCCCGGAGCGTTCGACCTCCCGGGGACGGACATCGGTGGTGCCCTCGAGGCTCTGGGAGAGCGGGTTGCAGGCGAGCGCCTCGAGGCCGTAGTGCTGGTCTCGGACGGTCTCGACCGTGGTCTCCTGCGCCGGAGCTGGCAAGATGATCCCTCGACACCCCTCCCCGAGCTTCCGGGGCCGCTGACGGTCTTCCAGGTGGGCCAGCCCGCAGACCTTCAGGACCTGGCGGTGCGGTCGATCGATGCGGGGGGCTACGCATTCATCCGGAGTCCCTTTCGACTCCGGGCGGAGGTCGAGGGCACCGGCTTCGCCGGTCAGAGCGTTCCCGCGACGCTCGAGCTGGACGGGGCTGTGGTCACCGAGAAGCCCGTTCAGCTCGACCAGGCAGGGCGGGGAGTCGTCGAGTTCGAGATCGTGCCAGCCGAGGCCGGACGCTTCACGTACTCGGTGAGTCTACCCCTGTACGAGGGAGACGCCGTTCCCTCGAACAACAGCATGCCCGTGGTGGTGCGGGTCGTGCGTGATCGCATCCGCGTGCTCCAGGTCGCGGGGTCGCCGTCGTGGGACGTGAAGTTCTTGCGCCGATTTCTGAAGGGCGACCCCTCGGTGCAGCTGGTGAGCTTCTTCATTCTCCGCACGACCGGCGATCTGGTCACGTCCTACTCAGACGACGAGCTGTCCTTGATCCAGTTTCCGTATCGGCGGCTGTTCGAGGAAGACCTCTGGTCGTTTGATGTCGTGGTCTTTCAGAACTTCGACTACCGCCCCTACTTCATCGGCGAGGGGGGGGCCCTGCTCGGCAACATTGCCGACTACGTGGAGCAGGGTGGGGCGTTCGTCATGGTCGGCGGCGATCGATCCTTCTCGCTCGGTAGCTACGGTGAGACGGCCCTGGCGGACACGCTGCCGGTGACGCTCGCCGATCGGCCTACCGACCCGAGTGTGCAGCCCTTCGTGCCCATGCTGACCGACCAGGGGGCGCGGCATCCCGTCACCCGACTCGTCGCCGACGCTGCGGAGAACGTGGAGTGGTGGGGGCGCCTGAGTGCTCTCGACGGAACCAACCAGGTGCTGGGAGCACGTCCGGGCGCGACGGTTCTGCTGGAGCACCCCACGCTGTCGGGAGCGAGCGGCAAGCCGCTGCCCGTGCTCGCCGTGCAGGAGGTGGGGGCCGGTCGGGCCATGTCGCTGACCGTAGACTCCTCGTGGCGGTGGTCGCTCTCCGAGGCCGCGCAGGGGCGCGGCAACCAGGCCTACCTCCGCTTCTGGAAGAACGCGCTGCGTTGGTTGATGCGGGACTCGACGACCGCCCGTGTGAGCGTGGACACCCCACGGGAGAACTACGCTGTCGGCGATGATGTCCGGATTGTCGTGCGGGCTCGCGACACGGGCTTCGCGGCACAGTCGGGTGCCCGGGTGGAGGCCGAGGTCCTCACGCCGGACGCGACGCTGACTCTGGAGGGCGTGACGGGGGAAGATGGTGACGTGGTGCTCGACCTGCCGGCGGAGCATCGTGGAACGCATCGTGTTCGTGTGGCCGTGAGCACCGAGGCGGGCCTGGTGGGCACAGCCGAGACCGTCTTCGCAGTCACCACGCGGGATCCCGAGGTGGACGAGGTGTCCCCGGATGTGGCCTTCCTTCAGTGGCTCGCTCAGCGGTCAGGCGGCACCTGGGTAGCCCCGGGTGAGGGCGGCAGCGTCCAGCGCGATCCCGATGCGGGCAGGACGGTGTGGGAGCGACGCGAGACGCCCCTGTGGCGAGCACCCGCTGTCGCGCTGTGGGCGCTCGTGTTCAGTGGCGTGGCGTGGATTGTGAGGCGTCGCGCGGGCCTGCGCTGACAACCTGCGCTACCCTGGACCCCTGCACGGGAGAGCGGTTGGCAATGGACGCTGCAGCGCGCCTCGAGGCCGTCCTCGGCCGCCATGGCTCATCGGTGCTCACCGAGGCTGGAGCGGGGGCATGGAGTGACCTGCTGCAGGGCGCACCACCGCAGGTGGTCGGCGCGACAGGGCGCGCCCTGGTTGCACGCCTGCGGGACTGGAGTGCTGCAGTCGGTCGACGCGCCGCAGCCATTGCGCTCACCCGAGGGCTCCTCGGGCTCTTGATGGACGAGCAAGGGCATGAACATCCCGACAGCCTGACGGAGCTTGGTGCCCTTGGTGCACTGCTCTGGAGAGCGGGTCGCACCGAGGAAGGCATCAAGCTGCTGGCCGGAGCCTACGAGGCGCTGCGCTCGGTTGCGGGGGGACGCGACCTACGGCTCGCGATCGTCGCCGGAAACTACGCACTCGCCATGGTGAAGAGCGGTGAGTTCGGCCGCGCCGAGCACGCCCTGCACGTCGCGCTGAAGATTCGCCGCGAGCGTGCCCCGACGACCACGGGTGTCATCGCTGCCCAGCTCGGCGAGGTGAGGGTGCGCCTCGGCAAGCTGGAGCTGGCTCGGGACGCCATGCGGGAAGCGTGGGAGCGCTACTCGGCAGACCTCGGCCGCGCCCACCCTCGCACGATGTCGAGGGCGCGAGTCTATGGAAAGCTGCTGCTCCGACTGGGGCTGTTCGACGAGGCCGTCAGCGTGCTTCGTGACGTGGTCGTGGGGGCCGCTCCTGCCTCAGAGGAGGCGGCGGACGCAGCATTCGACCTTGGCTTGGCGCTCGATGCCGTCGGGCAGCGAGAGGAGGGGCTTCGCTGTGTCGAGGCGGCCGTCCGGTGGACGCGCACAGCCGGTGAGGGAGATCTCCCTCACCCCACGCTCGCCGATCGAACGACGACCTATGCGCGCATCCTGATGCGCAGAGGGCGGAGTGGTGAGGCCGAGGGACTGCTCCTGGAGGCGCTCGATGCCGATCGGAGACGCTCCGGAGATGACAGCGAGGCGGTCGCGCATCGCTACGTCACGCTGGGCACGTGGTACGCGAACCATGGCCGGGTCCACGAGGCGCTCGGCTGGCTCGACCCGGGGACGAGTCTGCTGCGTACTCACCTCGGTGACAGCGATCCCCACACCAAGCGTGCAGGCTCGCAGCTCGTGACGCTGCTGCTGCGAGAGGCCACGACGGCCGCGGATCGTCGCGATCCAGACCTCGTGCGCGCGCTGCTGGAGCAAGCCTGGGAGGTCGCGGTGCCGATCCTCGGCTTCGGAGACACGCGCACACTCGAGATTCGCAAGCTTGGTGAGCAGTTCGGGCAGCGGCTCTAGCGCATGGGCGGCCCACTGACCGACGAGGCGCTGATGGAGCGCTACCTCGGTGGAGACAGGCTGGCCTTCGACCAGCTCTTCCATCGCTATGCGCCCCGACTGCACGGGTGGTTTCTTCGCACCACTGGCTCGGAGGCTCTGGCACAAGACTTGGTCCAGCAGACCTTCCTGCACGTGCACAGGGCGCGCGCCGATTTTCGGCAGGGCGCAGCGGTTCGTCCCTGGGTCTTCGCCATCGCTGCCAACGTTCGCCGTCAGTACTTCCGGACCCGCCGGCGCAAGCCCGAGACCCTGTGGGATGCCGAGCGGCATCGTGAGCCGGAGGTCGCGCCCAGAGTGTCCACTGCGTCAGTGCGAGCAATCCGGGGCGCGCTTGGTGAGCTCCCCGAATCGGCGAGAGAGGTGATCGTGCTGCACTGGTACGAGGGACTGTCTTTTCGCGAGATCGCGGGCGTCGTCGGTGCCTCACACTCGGCCGTCAAGGTACGTGCTCACAGAGCATACAAGCGCCTTCGCGAGCTGCTGGAGCCGACGGCGAGGCACGAAACGGGTGAGCGGAGGACGGTGGAGTCATGACACCCAGCGACTCCGACATGACGGATCTGGCCGAAGATGTGACGCGCTACCGCGAGGGCGCAGGGCTGCCCTCCGATACTCTCGATGAGATCCTGGCGAGTGTCCACAGCCAGACGATTGACGAGCCGCCCTCTGCCAGGGGCCAGCTCCGGGAGCTGTCGACTGCCAAGAGGGTCCTGGCTGTCACGGGAGCGCTGGTCGTCACTGGAGCCGTCTCGACGCTTGGTCTCGTGCGCGGTGACCTCACAGCGTCCGAGCTGGGACTCGTCACCCTCCTCTGCGCGGGGCTGGGCGGGCTGATGCTGGCGGTTGTTCAGCTCGCGCTCCAGGGGCTGCATCAGGCGACGGCGCAGCACGCTCGTCATGCCGTGCTCGGGCTCGGGCTCGGAACACCGCTGCTGGCGTCGCTGCTCCCCGTCTGGCCGGGGGCCGACACGACGGGCTCGGGCTGGCTGTCGCACGTGGCGGTCTGCGGAGCGCTGGGGCTGATCTCGTCGGTCCTCGGTGCGGGCATCGTCGTGCTGTTCCAGCGGTCGGATCGGGGGCCCCTGTGGCGCATCGCCAGTGCAGGGGCGGCTGGGGGACTCGCGGGCATGGTGGCTCGGACGATCTCGTGTCCGGCGGGAGACGTGGCGCACGTGGCGCTCGCGCACGGGCAGCTGGCGTTGCTCACGGCGGCGCTGTGTGTCGGTGTCGCGTCACTCCGGGGGCGCCTCGTGGGCTGACGCGTGCCCAGGTCGGATGCACCGGATACGGCGAGGCGCCTAAGGAGTGCCATATGGCCAAGGCGAAGGAAGCCGAGCCGACCCCCCTCGTCAGGGTGCGCAACATCGGCATCGCGGCGCACGTCGATGCCGGAAAGACCACCCTCACTGAGCGGGTGCTCTACTACACCGGTGCATCGCACAAGATCGGTGAGGTCCATGAGGGCGCAGCCCACATGGACTGGCAGCACGAGGAGCAGGTTCACGGCATCACCATCACGGCGGCCGTCACCCAGTGTCCATGGAGAGACCACCTCATCCAGATCGTCGACACGCCGGGCCACGTCGACTTCACGATCGAGGTGGAGCGCTCCATGCGCGTCCTCGACGGAGCGGTCATCGTGATGGACGGTGTGCGTGGGGTCGAGCCTCAGACCGAGACGGTCTGGCGTCAGGCCAACCGGCACGAGGTGCCGCGTGCCATCTTCGTCAACAAGATGGACCGTCCTGGTGCGGACTTCGAGCGCGCCCTCGAGACCGTCCGCAAGCGCTTCGGTGACGAGCCCCTGCCCGTGTGTGTGCCCGTCCCGGGCGACAACGTGGTCCTGCACCTGATCGAGCAGCAGGCGTACACCTTTGCGGGCTCCAAGGGTGAAGAGGTGGCCGTCCGTCCGCTCACGGAGTCCGAGGCCGAGGTCGTCGAGTACCACCGCGAGCTGCTCCTCATGGGGCTCGCGGAGCATGACGAGCCCCTGGCCGAGATCGTGCTCATGGAGGAGGAGCCCGAGGCGGACATGATCTGGGAGGTCTTGGCTCGGTGCACCCAAGAGGGCCTCGTTCGGCCGGCGTTTGGGGGCTCGGCGCTTCGAAACTGGGGCGTGCAGCCCCTGCTCGACGCCGTCCTGCGCCTGATGCCGTCTCCGCTCGACCGGCCTGCGTCGGAGGGAACGGGGCCTGACGAGGAGCCTGAGATCGTCGAGATGACCTCCGACGGCTCGCTCGTTGCGCTGGTGTTCAAGGTGCAGCTGCTCGATGGTCGGCGGCATTGCTTTGCCCGGATCTATCGGGGAGTGATGGAGGCCGGGCAGGAGGTCCGGGTCGCCGGCCGAGACCGCGTCGAGCGGGTGGCACGGGTGTTCGACGTAGACGCCAACAAGAAGTCGCGCATCAAGGCGGCCGAGGCGGGATCGATCGTGCTGCTGGCCGGGCTACGCCACGCGAGCACGGGCGACACGCTCTGCGCTGTCGATCACGAGGTCTTCCTGGAGCGCATCGACGCCCGGGAGCCGGTCCTCGGGCTCGCCGTCGAGCCGGAGTCCAGCAAGGACGAGGACAAGATGTTCGAGGTCCTCGGCAAGATGGCCGAGGAAGACCCCACGCTGCGGTTCGAGGAAGACGAGGAGACCGGCCAGCGCATCCTCAAGGGGATGGGGGAGCTGCACCTGCAGATTAGCTTCGAGCGCATCGAGCGCGAGTTCGGGCTGAAGCTCCGTGTTGGCAAGCCGCGCGTGATGCACCGCGAGACCATTGGAAAGGCGGCCACGGCGACTGGCAAGGTCGACCGTGTGATCGAGGGAGCTACGACCATCGAGCTGCACGCTGACGTTCGAGTGCGGGTCGAGCCTCTCGAGCGTGGGTCGGGCGTCGAGGTGGTCTCCTCGCCCTCCTGGTCCCCTGCTGGCTTCGAGCCCTCCGAGGAGCAGGCCGAGGCGGTGGCATCCGGCGCACGGGACGGACTCTCCGGTGGTCCACTCGAGGGGGCCGCGCTCGAGGATGTGCGCGTCGTCGTCGAGTCCGTGACGACCTACGAGACGGGCAGCTCGGCGCAGGCCCTCAGAATTGCGGGAGCAACGGCCGTGCGCGAGGCCCTCGTTGCCGCCGGTGGTCTGCTCATGCAGCCGATCATGAAGATCGAGGTCGTCTCCCCCGACGAGAACACGGGGAGTGTCCTCGGTGATCTGCAGTCAAAGGGGGCTCAGATCTCCAACACCGAGGCCGATGGGGGTGTCACCACCATCAGTGCGGAGTGTGGGCTGTCCAACCTCATCGGCTACATGACGGAGCTGCGCTCGATCACGCGTGGTCGCGGTCAGTTCACGATGGAGTTCGACCGCTTCGACGCGCTGTAGGCGCTCGCGGTGAACACCGAGAGCGCTGCTGCCTACCTCCTAGACGGGTGCGGCCGCTGCGAGCGGTACCGAACCCCGCAGTGCAAGGTGAAGCGCTGGCAGCCTGTGTTGGTCGCTCTGCGAGAGCTCCTCGGGCAGTCCGAGCTGGTGGAGTCGATGAAGTGGGGGTCGCCCTGCTACACCCTCGCCGTATCACTCGAAGCGCATCGGCAGCGTGACCGAGAGCCCGTCTGTGGCGTCTGGAAAACGAGCTCGCTTCACCACGCGCTCGATGCAGCTGGCATTGACGCCGCGGACGGAGACATCAGACGCGCGGCGGTCGACGATTCGCCAGTGAGCCACCGCCTCGCCGGTCTCCTCGGCGCAGGCCGACAGATCGACGCGGTCCACGGCGCGTCGGAGAACACGCTCGCCGCGCTCGTCCGGCTCGACCGGAGGGGGCGCATAGAGCCAGAGAGCACCGACGCCGAGCGCCGTTCCGAGCAGGAGAGACGCGCCGACGAAGGTGAGCCCAGCGGCAGACACGGCGGCGCCACCTGCGACACCGACCGCGCCGCCCGTGGCTGCGGGAGTCGGTAGGCGCTGTGGCGACGGTCGTGGAGTAGCCGGAGGAGCGGGCAAGCCTCGAGGGCCAGCGCGGGAGACGGGCGCCTTGAGCCCTCCGGCGCGCCGGCTCAGCCAGCTGCGGAGCTCGCGCGCGAGCTGCCGTGCCGTGGGCACACGATCTCGAGGACTGCGGGCTGTGGCACGCATCACGACCTCTGCAAGGCCGTCAGGGACCAGCGGATTCCACTCCCGAGGGTCCAGAGAGGGACGCTCGAGCTTGTCCCGCATGATCTCGACCAAGGCCACGCTCGCAGGACCAGAGCTGCGGACGTGCACGGCCTGACCGGACAGGACCTCACAGAGCGTCTGCGCCAGCCCGAAGATGTCCGCGACCTCCGTGTCCTGGATGGCGCTTGGGTCGCTGTCCTCGAAGATCTCGGGAGGGAAGTAGCTCGCAGTACCGACGACGTAGCCCTCACTGGTCACATGGACCTGGCTCGTCCTTCGGGCAATCCCGAAGTCGATCAGGCGAGGAATGCCGTCGTGACCCAGCATGATGTTGGCGGGCTTCAGATCGCGGTGCCTCACGCCTCGTGCGTGAACGGCCGCCAGGCCATCGGCGAGGTCGGCGAACAGCGCGGCGGCACGCTCGGGCTCCATCGGCCCGCGCTCGATGCGCGTCTCCTCGAGGTCTCGGCCGCCGAGGAGGTCCATGACGATCCAGGGCGGCGGGCCGGCGTGGAGCGCGTGCACCTTGAGGACGTTGGGATGGTCGAGCTGCTGCAGGAGCTCGGCCTCCGCCGCGAAGCGCTCTCGGGCGTCGTCGGACTGCTCGGTGAGGACTTTGACGGCTCGCTCGGGCCCCACGCCCTCGGCGGGTCGCACCCGGTAGACCATGCACATCCCGCCCTGACCGAGCTGCTCGACTACGTCCCAGCCCGGGAAGCGCAGCTCATCGGGCATCACTGCACGTAGCCGAGGGCCTCGAGCTCCTCGAGCGGGATGTCGGCGCCGGCGCGCTTCTTCTGTTGCCGCTCGTCCCGCGAGAGCTTGGCGCGGCCTCGTGGGTCGGGGATTCGCTCTCGCCAGGCGGCGTGAGCGGCCTCCAGCTCCGCGACGGTCTCCGCGTGCTCGGCGTGCACGTTCGTGCGCTCGCCGGGGTCTCGGACCCGGTCGTAGAGCTCGTCGTTGTCGTCAGAGGCGAGGATCAGCTTCCACTGGTCTTGCAGCACGACCTGAAAGCGCCGTCGCAGCGGATGCCAGCTGCCATCTTCGCGCACGCGCTGCATCCCCGGCCGGGAGCCGTGGAAGGCGGTGAGCTCGGCGAAGACGGGCTCGCGAGGACCGCTGGCGAGGACGTTGCCGAGTGGGAACTTGGACTCGGGGGTCGGAACGTCCGTCAGCTCGAGCAAGGCCCCGAACAGATCTCGAATGCTCACGGGGTGCTCGACCCGTCCTGGAGCGACCTTAGCGGGGTAGCGAACCAGCATGGGGACGCGGATCAGCTCGTCGTAGAGGTTGTAGTTGTGGCCATAGAGATCGTGCTCGCCGAAGGCCTCGCCGTGGTCCGAGACCACCACCACGATGGTGTCGTCGAGGACGCCCCGGGCGGCGAGATCGTCGAGCAGGTCTCCCGTGGTGGCGTCGAGCTCCACCATGGAGGCGTCGTAGACGGCTCGCATGGCATCTTTTTCGGCCTCCGAGAACGTCTTCCGGCCGTGGTTGGCATCGCTCACGTCTGCGAAGCCCGTGCGCGTCTCGAGCCCGAGCTGCACGACATCGCTCGGGAGCAGCTCGGAGCGGGTCTCCAGTGCCGGGAGGCGTGGTCCATGCACCTCCATGTAGTTGAGGAATGCGAACCACGGCTTGTCGTCAGGGCGCTCATCGAGCCAGCCGACGAGGGCCTCGCGCATCAGCGGTCCGATGTCCTTGCTCGACTGGTTGCGCTTGCCCTCCCAGGCCGGAGATCGCTCGGTGCTCTGGTCGGTCGGGATGAGCTTGGACTCGGTCAGGGCGATCGCGCGCGATTGCCACGGCTCCTGCCGCTGCGACAAGACCGTGTCGAAGCCCTGAATCAGGTTGGTCTTGTGGGACAGGTTGGGGTTGGCCGAGAACATCCACGTGTCCCAGCCGTGGCCCCGCAGCTGCTCGGCGAGCGTGGTGTACTTGTTCTGTAGCCAGGTGCTGTGGGCATTCGTGCGGTGCACGCCGACAGGCAGCCCGGTGAACAGGCTGGCGTGGGATGGGACGGTCCAGAAGCTGGGCGCGAAGGCAGCGTCGTAGACGCGAGCTTCGGACGCGAACGCATCGAGGCGAGGCGTCGTGGGGCGATCGTGCCCGTACAGGCTCATCCGGTCGGCCCGTGCGGTGTCCCACATCAGCACGAGGACGTTGGGCGCTCCCTCGGGCGCCTCGGCAGGCGGAGCCGCAGCCGGCTCGAGCACCTGCGGCGCCGCCGGCTCGGGGACGAACGGGACGTCGGTGTCACTGGACGGAGAGGGCTGTCGCACGAGCATGAGCACGCCTGCGACACCGATCAAGATGCCGGCGATGCCTGCTGCTGTGGCATTCAGCGCATCGGATGCGATGGTGACCTCCAGCCGGGGGCGAAGAACCTACCGCGGTCGACCGGGGAGCGCAGGTGGGTCCAACGAGGTCTTGGCGCGCCGCGTCGACACAGCTCGGTCACGGGGGGGATCGTGCGCGTGTCTGCCGCGGTGTGCCAAGGTGAAGCGTTGACCAGGTTTTGGGGTTCTGCCAGTGGATCTAGCGCTCTCGGTGGCTGTGGCGATCAGACGGAGCACCGCAACTGGAGTGTTCGGTCGACGGCTCCGTCTCGGCGCGCTAGGCGAGGCGCCCGCCATGGGGGTCTAGATGGGCGCCATCCTCGTCTTAGAAGACGGAAGGACGTTCCACGGTGACGCGTTCGGTGCGGCCGCCACACGAGTTGGTGAGGCCGTGTTCAACACGTCGATGAGCGGGTACCAGGAGATCCTCACGGATCCTTCGTACGCCGAGCAGGTCATGACCATGACCGCGCCGCACATCGGAAACACCGGCGTGAACGAGGAAGATCCGGAGAGTGACAACGTCTGGGTCGGTGGGCTGATCGTCCGATCGCTGTCCCGCGCACCCTCCAGCTGGCGTGCGACCGGTGGACTGCATCACTACCTGCAGCGTGCGGGCGTCCCCGGGATGCAGGGCATCGACACCCGCGCCTTGGTGCGGCACCTGCGCACCCGCGGCGCGATGAAGTGCGTCCTGTCTACGGATGGCACGTCCGAGTCTCGCCTGCGCGAGCAGCTTGCGGCGTGGCCGGGGATGGAGGGGCGAGACCTCGCCTCCACGGTGAGTACGCGAGAGGTCTACGAGTACGCCTCTCCCGCGAAGCCGACGGTGCGGCTCGCGGTGGTCGATGGCGGCTGCAAGAGGAACATCCTTCGGATGCTCGCCGAGGCGGGTGCTTATGTTCGCGTTCATCCACTCCACGACCCTGCGGAGGCTTGGATGGAGGGCGTCGACGGCGTCCTGCTCTCCAATGGGCCCGGCGACCCCGCAGCGATCCCTGGCGTCGTGGATGAGGTTCGCAAGGTGGTCGGCAAGAAGCCGGTCGTCGGAATCTGTCTCGGGCACCAGCTGCTTGGGCTGGCGCTGGGCGCGAGCACCTTCAAGCTCAAGTTCGGCCACCGAGGCGGAAACCAGCCCGTGCGCGACGAGCGCACCAGGGTGGTCTCGATCACCTCGCAGAACCATGGCTTCGCGGTCGATCGGGCCTCGCTCGAGGCGACGGGCGCAGCCGTGACGCACGTGCACCTGAATGACCACACCGTGAGTGGCTTCGTTCACGCAGAGCGCGGCGTTCAGGCTGTCCAGTTCCATCCCGAAGCCAGCCCGGGTCCCCACGACGCGGCGGGTGTGTTGCTGGACCAGTTCATCGACTTCGTGCGGGGAGGTGCCAAGTGAGCACGACGCGACTGCCCGAGGGCAGCACCATCCTCGTCATCGGCTCAGGCCCGATTGTGATTGGTCAGGCCTGCGAGTTCGACTACTCCGGCACCCAGGCCTGCAAGGCCCTCAAGGCGCTCGGCTACCGCGTGGTGCTGATCAACAGCAACCCAGCCACCATCATGACCGACGAGGAGTTCGCCGACGCAACGTACGTCGAGCCGCTCACCGTCGACGCGGCACGTCAGATCATCGAGATCGAGAAGCCCGATGCCGTCCTGCCGACCGTCGGCGGTCAGGTTGGTCTCAACCTGGCGATGGATCTCGCGCGCGATGGCATCCTCGACAAGCACGGCGTGCGCCTGATCGGAGCCGATCCGGAGGCAATCGACCTCGCCGAGGACCGGCAGCGGTTCAAGGACGCGATGATCGAGATCGGTGTCGGGGTGGCCAAGTCGGGAACGGCGACCAACCTGGCCGAGGCCGAAGCGATCGTCGAGACCGTGGGGCTTCCCGCCATCATCAGGCCCGCCTTCACCCTGGGTGGAGCCGGTGGTGGCATCGCCTGGAACATGGACGAGTTCCGTGAGATCGTCGGAGAAGGGCTGCTCCTCAGCCCGATCTCGCAGGTCCTGGTCGAGCAGAGCTTGCTCGGCTGGAAGGAGTACGAGCTCGAGGTCATGCGTGACCTCGCCGACAACGTCATCATCATCTGCTCCATCGAGAACTTCGACCCGATGGGCATCCACACGGGCGACTCGATCACGGTGGCGCCGCAGATCACCCTGACGGACCGGGAGTACCAGCACCTCCGAGATCTGTCCCTGAAGATCATCCGACGCATCGGGGTCGAGACGGGTGGCTCCAACATCCAGTACGCGGTGAACCCGGACAACGGAGACATCGTCGTCATCGAGCTCAACCCACGCGTGAGCCGCTCGTCGGCCCTCGCGTCCAAGGCCACCGGCTTCCCGATCGCGAAGATCGCCGCCCAGCTCGCCGTCGGGTTGACCCTCGACGAGATCGACAACGACATCACGAAGGTCACGCCGGCCTGCTTCGAGCCGGCCCTGGACTACGTGATCGTGAAGATTCCGCGCTGGAACTTCGAGAAGTTCGGCCAGGCGGATCGCACCCTCGGGACGGCCATGCGGTCAGTCGGCGAGGTCATGGGCATCGGGCGTACCTTCAAGGAGGCCATGCTCAAGGCCATCGATTCCCTCGAGGGTGGCTACGCCGACGTGAACGATTGGTCGGACCAGCGCATTCGTGAAGCGCTCGCCACCGCGACACCGGATCGGCTGGCATCGCTCTTCGAGGCCTACCGCCGCGGCTGGAGCACGGGCGACATCCACGGAATCACCAAGATCGACCGCTGGTTCCTCAACCAGGTCGAGGAGATCGTCCACCTGGAGCGCACCCTCGCGGGACGCTTCATCGGCTCTGTCAGTCGGAGCGAGCTGCGGCGTGCGAAGCGGTATGGCTTCAGCGACGATCACCTCGCGCAGATCCTCGCCTGCGGGCGTGACGATGTGGCAGAGCGTCGCCGTGCGGAGGGCTTGCTTCCGGTCTACAAGCGGGTCGACACCTGTGCGGCCGAGTTCGAGAGCCACACCCCCTACCTGTACAGCACCTACGAGGACGAGTGCGAATCGGGTGAGCACGCCCTCGAGCGCGTCGTGATCTTGGGCAACGGTCCCAACCGCATCGGACAGGGCATCGAGTTCGACTACTGCTGCTGCCATGCAGCCTTTGCGGTCCGGGATGCGGGCTTTGCCTCGGTGATGGTCAACTGCAACCCCGAGACCGTCAGCACGGACTACGACACGAGCCACAAGCTCTACTTCGAGCCCTGCACGGTCGAGCACGTGCGCTCCGTCCTGGACCGTGAGCAGCCAAAGGGCGTGATTCTGCAGTTCGGCGGACAGACCCCCCTGAAGCTCTCGGCGCACATCGGGCCGGTGCTCGGCACGTCGCCGGATGCCATCGACCTGTGTGAGGATCGCGAGCGCTTCAATGCACTCCTCGCGCGGCTCGACATCCCGCAGCCCGAGGGGGCGGTCGCGCACTCGGTCGAGGAGGCTGCGGCCGCCGCTGAGCGCATCGGCTTCCCGCTGCTCGTTCGCCCGTCCTATGTCCTAGGCGGCCGAGCCATGGCGATCTGCTACGACCGCGCAGACTTCGACCGTGTCGTGGAGGAGGCACTCGAGACCAGCGAGGCCAAGTCGTTGCTGCTCGACCGCTACCTCGACTGGGCGCGGGAGTACGACGTGGATGCGCTGGCGGACGGCACGGATGTCTACATCGGCGCCATCATCGAGCACATCGAGGAAGCAGGGGTCCACTCCGGTGACAGCACTGGCGTCATTCCGCCGGTCTACCTCTCGCATCACGAGCGGGCGGCCATCGAGGAGTACACCCGACGCATTGCTCTCGAGCTGAACGTCGTGGGCCTCGTCAACATCCAGTACGCGATCCAGGACGGCAAGGTGTACGTCATCGAGGTCAACCCTCGAGCGAGCCGCACCGTGCCGTTCGTCGCGAAGGCCACGGGGATCCCCCTGGCGAAGCTTGCGACCCGCCTCTGCATCGGCGAGAAGCTTGCCGACTTCGGGCCTCTCAAGCCGCGTGGCCAGAGCAACTACTTCGTGAAGGCGCCGGTCTTCCCCTGGCGGAAGTTCCCAGGCTCTGACGTGATCCTCGGGCCGGAGATGCGCTCCACGGGCGAGGTCATGGGTGTGGGCTGGAGCTTCGGTGAGGCCTTCGCGAAGGCACTCCTCGCCGCCGGCATGACGCTCCCCACCGAGGGTGGCGTGTTCCTCTCGATGCGGGACCGCGACAAGCCCAAGGCGGTTGGCATCGCGGGTGCGCTGCAGCACCTTGGCTTCACGCTCTACGCGACCCATGGCACCGCGGCCTACCTCGAGGGGCGTGGAATCGCCTGTGAGGGCGTCTACAAGGTGAAGGAAGGCCGGCCGGACGTGGTCGACCACATCAAGAACGGCAAGATCCACCTGATGCTCAACACGCCGCAGGGCAAGCGTGCCAAGTTCGACGAGCTCGCGATGCGCCTTGCGGGGCTCCGCAACGGGATCCCCTGCATCACGACGATCGCTGCGGCTCGTGCTGCGGTCGAGGCCATCCGAAGCCTGCGGGCCGGAGAGCTGCGGGTCCTGAAGCTCCAAGAGCTGGCGTGAGGCGTTAGTCGCCCCCGGACTGTAGCGGGGGCGACGCAATGAGCGAGCAGGTTCGCGAATGGGCCGGACGGCACTGGCCGTCGCTCGTCGCCTTCGTGGTGGCGATGGCCGTCGTTGCGCTCATGCCTGCCGAGAGCCGGAACGACAGCCACTGGTGGCGCATGGTGCTTGCGGGCGCTGGGGCCATTGCGGTGGCGGTGCGCGTGATGGTCGCGAAGGCGGCGCCTCACGCGCTCCGCTTCGTCCGCGCGAGCTTGCTGGCCATCGTGGTCTTCGGCGTCGGCAACTACTGGCAGTTCGATCGCACGGTGTTCACGGGCATCGGTGAGGTCACCGACACGACCTACTACTACCTGAACTCGAAGTACCTCGCCGAGCTCGACTACTTCGGCCTATATCCGGCCATGCTCCTGGCCGACATGGAGCACAAGCAGCGCCACGCACCGACCATCAAGCAGTACCGCGACCTCCGAGACTATGAGGTCAAGCCCGTCGCGGTCGCCATGGAGCATGGTCGCGAGCTCAAGGCGACCCGCTTCACGCCGGAGCGATGGGAGCAGTTCACTCGAGACAGCGACTGGTTCATGCGGCGCCTCTCCAACGTGGCAGCGCGGACCAACTTCTTCGTGGACCATGGGTACAACCCGCCGCCTACG
Organism: Pseudomonadota bacterium; assembly: GCA_002862545.1. Taxonomy (GTDB): domain Bacteria; phylum Myxococcota_A; class UBA796; order UBA796. The sequence continues at coordinate 10,310 of PKDJ01000094.1, read as the reverse complement.
TGGACGCTCGTCGGTGGGTCGCTGGCCGAGGTCACGCCCGTCCGCCACGTGCACTGGATCACCCAGGTCGACACCCTGCTCGTTGCCTTGATGTTCGCCGGCGTCGTGTGGGCCTTTGGCTGGGAGGTGATGCTCTGGGGCGTTCTGTTCTACGTCGTCACCTTCAGCGGCCGGTGGCCCATCCTCGGGCAGTCGATCACGCGCTTTGACTGGCTGGCGATGCTGGTCCTCTCGGTGTGCTTCTGGAAGAAGCAACGCCCCGGTGCGGCAGGGGCGATGATGGCCTACGCCGCACTGAATCGGGTCTTTCCAGCCATCTTCTTTGCGAGCTGGTTCTTCACCCTGGTCGCGGACGTGTGGCGAGAGCGCCGGGTACCCGAAGCCCACCTTCGCTTCATCGGAGGGGCTGGGGTGGTCTCCGTCGTGATGCTGGGAGGGGCCCTCGCTCTGTATGGCCCAGGCACGTTTGCCACGTCAGGCAAGAACCTCTGGATGCACAACCAGACCTACAGCTCGCATCGCGTGGGCCTGGGTGACGTGATCGTCTACCGCGGAGAGACGACGCGAAAGCAGATCAACGCGAACGGTGGCATTGCTCCCAAGGAGAAGAAGATCCAGGGAATGCAGGGGGCTCTGCGGGTCGTTGGCCTGCTCGCGCTCGGGCTGGTGGCGCTCACCGTGGTGCGAACCCGCCTTCCCGTCCACGAGACAATTCAGCTCGCAGTTCTCCCATTCTTCTGTATGACAAATCCGCAGATAAACTACTACAATCTTCGTTTATTGCTGATTCTATGGCACGGTGCGCACCTTCGCAGGCCGGAGCATCAAGTGGGGCTTGCGTGGCTGCTGGCCCTAGAGATGGTCGTGCAGTGGACAAAGGTCGTGGAGTGGGACCGGTACACGACGACGACCACCACCAGCATGGGCCTGTTGATCTACATGCTGGGGCTCGTCGTCTGGATGGTCTACCGCTCGGTCGAGGGCGAGTCGGAGGCCTCCACCGAGTCCACCGTGGCCGCGTGAGGGTCTGGTAGCCTCCTGTGATGGAGCTTCCCTCCTTGGCCACCATCGGTGTCGTCCTCGCTGTCTGGTGCGGGTACGAGCTCGTGCGCGGCTTCGTGGTGCGACGGGCTCGCCGCGTACTGCGAGACGGAGCGATCGCCTTCGTCCGCCGTCATCGAATCCGCCTTGAGTCGGCCAGCTTCATCGATCGGATCTGGATTCGAGAGGCGCTCGCGCAAGATGCGGACATCGAGGAGGCCATCGCTCGCCTCGCGCGGTCCACCGAAGAGACTCCGGAGGAGCTCAGGCGGCGGGTCGACGCCTATGTCGACGAGATCGCGCCCTTCTTCTCGCTGTCGGCCTACTACCGCTTCGGTGCATCGCTCGGTCGTCGTGTCGTCGACTTCTGCTTTGAGCTGGTCTTCGAACCGGCCGCCTTCGAGCGCCAGCTGAAGGCGGTGCCACCAGGGGCGGTGCGGGTCTACGTGATCAACCATCGCGCGAACATGGACCCACTCATCCTCGCGTATGGACTCTTGAATCATGTGCCCATGTCCTACGCTGTCGGCGAGTGGGCGCTGGTGTGGCCGCTGCACACTCTCTTCCGGGCATTCGGGAGCTACTTCGTGCGTCGGGGCGAGAAGGACCCCCTCTACCATGCGGTGCTGCGCCGATTCCTCCAGCTGATGGCCCGTGAAGGTGCCGTGACGGGGTTCTTCATCGAGGGGGGCCTGAGCCGCGACGGTGCGCTGCGTCGCCCTCGCACCGGGCTGCTCGACTACCTGATCCAGCTCCGGCGAGAGCAGCCGGATCGGGAGATCGTCTTCCTGCCCGTGGGGCTCAACTACGACCGTGTGCTCGAAGATCGCATCCTGACTCGGGACAAGTCCGAGCGGCGCGAGACGCGCCTGCAGCGTGTGGTGAATGTGCTGGCGCTGTGCTTCTGGGTGCCGCAGCTGGTCTTGGCGAAGCTCGCCGGAGTCGCTGTGAGGGCCCACCGCAAGCTTGGCTACGCCGCGGTCTGCTTCGGGGAGCCCCTGAAGCTGACGGACTTCGAAGGAGGTGCGCGGCTCCACACGCTCGATGACGAGGCACGTCGACCCGTCCTCGAGCGTCTCGCCCACGAGCTGCTGAACGAGCGCATCGGGCAGGTGGTGCCCGCGACGCCCGTGCCGATTCTCGCGACTGCGCTCGGTCGACCCGGTCCAGGGGACGAGGCTGCACTCACACACCGTGTCGCTGACGTCTGTCGCGAGCTTCGCGCGGTGGGGGCCCCCGTCGCACTGGGACGGGCCTTCGACAGCGTGAAGAGTGAGCGGGAGGGGGCGATAGAGCCCGCGATTCATGCGGACTTCGATGCCGCATTGCTCGACGCCGAGGAGGCCGAGAGGATCTACCTGGCCGCGAGCTACTCGCTGGTGAGGCGGCGCGTGCTGCGGCGCGTCGTCACCCCCACGGGTGAGGGCCTAGAGGTCATGCCAGGCTCGGAGCGCGTGTTGCGCTACTACGCCAACAGCCTGTCCCATCACCTCACTCCGGGGCATGTCGGGGGAAGCTGAGCTACCAGCGGTCGCAGGGCGGCGGTACGTGACCGCTCCCAGGGGAGGGAACGTGCAGCTTCGGTTTTGGTTCGATGTCGTGTGTCCGTTCGCCTGGATTGCGTCGACTCAGGTCGAGGCGCTCGCGGCCGAGGCAGGTGTCGAGCTGGTACCGCAGCCCGTGTTGCTCGGCGGGGTGCTCCAGGCGACCGGCGCGCCGACGGTGCCGATGGATGCCATGTCACCGGCCAAGTGGCGGATCATTCGCGATGATGCGGTGCGGCAGGCGGCCACACGAGGGGTAGCGATTCACTGGCCGGTCGCTCACCCGCAGCGCTCCGTCGATGCCATGCGCCTGGTCGCTGCCGCGCCGCCGGAGAAGCAGATGGGTGTCGCTGCCGATCTGTTTCAGGCCTACTGGGTACGGGGAGAGCGCGTCACCGATGCGGCCGTTCTGGGGCGTGTCGCGAGGAGCCATGGTCTGCCCACGGATCTGCACACGAGGCCGGAGGCGCGGGCGGCTCTGTTCGCGAGAACCGAGGACGCCGTGCGAGCGGGTGTGTTTGGTGTTCCGACCTTGGGGGTCGGCGATGAGCTCTTCTGGGGCGTCGATCGGCTGAGCGCGGCGCGCGTAGCGCTCGGGCTGCCCCCCGAGCCTCGGCAGGATCTCGGGAGGCGAGGGGGTCGTGTGACCTTCTTCCACGACTTCTCGAGTCCGTTCTCGTACCTCGCGAGTCTTCAGATCGAGGAGGTCGCGCGAGCGGCGGGGGCGACCATCGAGTGGGTGCCCTTCCTCCTCGGTGCCCTGTTTAAGCAGCTTGGGGGGCCTCTCGTTCCCATCTCGACTTTCTCGGACCCGAAGAGAGCCTGGGTGGTGCGCGATCTCCAGCGCACGGCTGCTGCGCTCGGGGCCCCGCTGCGCTGGCCCTCTTCGTTCCCGCTCCGCACGGTCTTGCCGCTGCGGGTGGCGATCCAGGAGCCGGCGACGACGGCCTGCCTCTACCATGCGGCCTGGGCAGACAATCGAGACGTCGGAGATCCCGAGACCGTGAAGGCCGTGCTCTGCGAGGCCGGGTTCGATGGGGCCGCGCTCGTCCAGGGCGCCGCAGAGGCCGGCCCGAAGGCAACCTTGCGCGAGAACACGCAGCGGGCGCTGTCGATGGGTGCATGCGGTGCGCCTACCTTCGTCGTGAACGACGAACACCTGTTCTGGGGACAAGACCGGCTCCCACTCGTGCAGGCCGCCCTCACGGGGTGGAGGCCTCCGGCGGCTTCTCTCCCTTGACCGGAGGCCCGTCCTCGGCGATTGTTTTGCCGCTCGCCGGTGGGTCCACTACCAGGGTGGCGATTTGCTCGTACGATGAGCGGAAGGAGGGCGCGTGAAGCGGCTCGTGTTTGCGGTCTCGGTGATGTTTGGCTTCGGCTTCATGTGCGGCATGGGGGAGACGGAGGCCGAGCCCGAGAAGGATGTCGTGGTCGTTCCCGTTCCGGAGGACGACGAAGAGGATGACGACGGGAACTGGTGTTGCCAGTTCGAGGACGCCGATGGCGTCGAGCGCTTCGAGCTCACGGATGGGGCTGCGGCCTGCAACAACGAGTTCGGCGATCGCAACGGCACCTGGGTCAACGACAGCAAGTGCACGCCGTGCTGCTGCAAGGCCCCGAACGATCCAGACGACAGCAGCAAGGGCAACAACTTCGAGCTCACCACTGCGGTGGCCTGCTCGGATGTGGGCGAGTGCCTCGCGGCAGACGCCAAGCAGTGCAGTGAGGGTGGGCGTCGTGGCGGCGACAAGGCCAAGCAGCCATCGCCCTCGCCGAGTCCTCGCCCGTCGCCCGGTCGCGTCGATGAGCGGAAGACCCGTCCAGGCACGCCGGCTCCCGCTCCCAGTGGCGGTGGCGGCGGTCGCGGCAGCAAGTCCGGCAAGCGTCGCTGATCGGCGTCATTGCGCACCCTGTTCGTCGGAGATGTGCACGGGTGCGCAGCCGAGCTGCGAGAGCTGATCGCTGCAGCACAGGCGGATCGGGTGGTCTTGGTGGGAGATCTCTTCACCAAGGGCCCTGATCCGGTTGGCGTGTGGCAGGCCGTGCGGTCGAGCAGCGCGAGCGCGGTGCTCGGAAATCATGACGCCCGCCTGCTGCAGTGTCTGAGAGGCGAGCGCGAGGACGACCGGCACGCGCGCTCCGTCGTCGAGCGCCTCGATGCAGGCGCTCTCGGCTGGCGCGAGTGGCTCATGAGCTTGCCTGTCTTCCGTCGTGTGGCAGGCATGACCGTCGTTCACGCCGGGCTGCACCCCAGTGGCGACCTAGAGCGGACGTCGAGGCGGATGGCTCTGTCGATGCGGCGCTGGCCAGAGCGGTCGGATGCGCCACTCTGGCACTCGCTGTACCGGGGCTCTCGGCGCGTGGTGTTTGGCCACGATGCACGACGCGGACTGGTCAGGGTCGAGCGGGACGGCGTGCCGTGGGTCATCGGCCTGGACACGGGGTGCGTCTACGGTGGCGCGCTGAGTGGATGGTTAGCCGAAGAAGACCGGCTGCTGCAGGTTGCAGCGAAGGCGGTCTACCGGCCGGTCAAGGCTCGGCGGGTTGTTCGTCGGGACTGACCTGTTGGCCGCGCCCGAGCCAACCCTCGGCCTCCTGGACTGCAGGACGCACCCCCAGCTCTTGAGCGCGCGCTCGGAGGGTTCGCCAGCGGTCGTGGGCAGCAGGATCACCTGTCCGCTCCATCCTCCAGGCGTCCAGCTCCAGGGCACCCAGGGCCAGCTCCACCGACGTGCTCGCGGTGGCTCGCATGAGGTCATCACGCCAGTCAGCCTCGCTGCGCGTTCCGACCGCGCCGAGAATCAGGCAGGCCGCTGTCACGAGCTCTCCGTAGCCAGCCGCATCCGCTGCCTCGCGGGCCAGCTCTGCGTGATGAGTAGCGCGCTCCAGTGACTGCTCCATGAGCGATGTACGCGCCTGCTCGATGTGCCAGCTGACGGCTCCGTAGCTGCCGTGGGGTGGCGGGTTCACCGCGCTCGCACGCGCGGACTCACCGCGCGCGCGCCACCAGCGCGCAGTCGCGGCGGGTACCTCGTCATCCGTCGTGGACAGGCTCGCCAGGGTGTCGAGCGCCAGCTGGGCGCCAGTGTTGTCGAGACGGTAGGTCGCCAAGAGCAGAGCCACCCGCATCGCTTTAGGGAGGAGGTGGTCCAGATGTAGGGCGCGAATAAGGCGAATCGCGCGGTCCAGTAGTCGTCGGGCCTGCACCACTTCGCCACGCTCGACCCACAGTGTTGCAAGGAAGAGGTCACTCTCGGTCGTCAGGTCGATATCGCCGGTCGCCTTGAATGCATCGCCGGCTGCTCTCGCCGTCTGCTCGGCCCGACGGCGTCGACCGAGGAGACGCTGAACCTGGGCCAGACGATGGGCAGCGTGGCCCGCACCTCGGCTGTAGCCGGTCGAAGTGGCGAGCTTGATGGCCTGCTGACAGAGAGCCTGGCTCCAGGTGAGGTCGCCCGTTCGGCGAGCAAGCTCGGCTCGTCCGTTGATGTGCTGCACCTGAATCACAGGGTCGTCGAGCCGCTCGATCAGGGGTCGCACTCTCTCGAGATCAGCCTCGGCCTCTGCGTCCTGCCCCAGCGCGAAGCGGCACTGAACGGCGACCAGTCGGGCCGTCGCGGCCTCGAGAGGCATGGCAGCCGCGAAGGCGCTCGCGACGGAGAGGCAGTGGGCGAGAGCTCCGCGGACCTCGCCCCTTCGGATGCTGTACTCGGCGCGAAGCAGCGCAATGCGACGCTCGTCTCTGGGGGTCTTGGCCAGACCGGCTGCAATGTCGACCAGGTCTGGACGAGCGAGCCCTGGCTCGGTGCGGAGTGCGACCCGAGCACGCACCCAGGCGAGGGTGAACGGTTCGGTGTCCGGCTCGTCGGAGGGGTGAGCATCGAGAATCATCAGCCAGGAGCGCGCCTCCGAGAACCGCCCGAGCCTGTCAGCGGCAACTGCGGCCAGGAAGGCGTGTCGGCGAGCCCGCTCTGGGGCGTCGGCGAGAAGCCAGAGCGCTGCGAGGTCGCCAGGGAGGGTGCCCTCGGGCAGAGACTGCTCCCAGGTCCGTGCGAGGAGGGTCGATGACCGCTCGAGGCTAGACAGGCGCACGCGCGTCGCGCGACGCGGGGTCTCGGAGGTCAAGCCGACCCCTCGAGGACCCTGCTCGACCCACGGTAGCTCGCGTCGCCTTCGGCCTACGAGCGCGCTGTAGACGGTCGCCGGCAGTGGAGCGTCACGCACAACGAGTGGCCACAGCGCGGGGTTGGCTGGAGGCCAGGACGTGCCACGCCAGCTCGCCAGTGCGCGCAGGCCCGCCTCAACCGCAAGCTGTGGACCAACGCCAAGCTCGGGTGCAGGCACGGACTCTGGGCAGAGCGAGGAGGCAATCGCCGCCGCCGCCTCTGCGGTCGGAGGTTCGACCTCGACGTAGCCGACGTTGCTGCGCCTCTGGAGCTTCCGGAGCAGTGCCCTCGAGAGACGACGATGCCAGCGTGGGTCGACGGACAGGATGATGCCGAGGTGTGAGCTCGCCGTGTCGGTGAGGGCCAGGATCATCCGCGCCGTGAGCGGGTCGACCCGCTCTACATCGTGAAACACCAACAGTAGTGGCCGCTCGGATGAGAGACGCTCGAGGACCGTCGCGATGGCAGACACAACGTCGCGAGAGGACAAGTCGCCGGCCTCGAGGCGCGAGCCTGGCATCGGTATCTGGGGCCACATCCGCCGCAGCGGGGCACCCTCGTCGCCGAGGAGAGTGCGTAAGGCCGCCCCCTCGAAGCAAGCGACGAGTCGCTCGAGCAGTCTTCGGGCTGGCCCGCCCACCTCGTCGACGCGGCAGTGGAGGTGGAACGTCCAGATCTGATCGAGCAGTGCGAGTCGCTGAAGCTGCTCGCAGATCCGTCGTCTGCCCGAGCCGGCCGGGCCGGAGAGGATCTGCACCGGCTCCACCCCCTGACCCAGTGCATTCTCGAGTGGGGACCACCAGGTTCCCGGATCGACGAACTGTGGCTCCGGAGCCTCGACGACCTCGTGGCCGGCAGACAAGCGCCGCAGCATCGCGGCGGCCTTGCGGGCCGAGGGGCGGTCGCTCGGGTCGACCGACAGCAGCTTCTGGATCAGGTGACTCAGTCCCAGCGGGACTTCTCGGTAGAGGCTCGCCAGAGGAGGAAGGCTCTCCACGCACATACGTGGGATCCATCCGAGAATGTGGGTGGGTGGCGTTCGAGGTCCGGCGATGGCCTCGTGCAGCATCAGTCCTACGGCGAAGAGGTCGGCTCGCTCGTCACTGGGAAGGTTCGCCAGCTGCTCCGGCGCCATCCAGGGGACGGTCCCCATGACGAAGTCGGCGGCGCCTAGGTTGCCGACTGCGCTCTCGGTCTCTCCGATGCCGAAGTCGAGCACGTGCACCCCGCCCCCGGAGTCGACCAGCACGTTCGAGGGCTTGATGTCGCGGTGCGCGAAGCCAGCCGAGTGCAGACCGGCGAGCGTGTCGAGCAGGGCGGCTCCGAGGGCCATCGTTCGATCGACGCGATCTGGCAGGTAGGGCTCCTGCAGGACCGCCTCGTGGAAGGGCCGCCCATGCACTCGGTCCATCGAGAACCAGAGGAGGTCACCGTCGACCCCCGCCTCGTGAACGGCGACGACCCCCGGCACCCGCAGGAGCCGCATCGACTCAAACTCCCGGAGAAAGCGGCGATCTTCCGTCGGGTCGCCTGCACGCCTGACCTTGAGGGCTACGGTTCGCCCCTCTGGGTCCTGGGCGAGGAACACGGTGGCCTGCGCCCCGGCTCCGACCGGCTCGCCAACCACGTATGCTCCGAGTCGCTCGGGCACGTCGCGCAGCATCAGGCTGGATACACAGGGTGGGTTGCCATGGGCAGCCACCTAACCACTCGGGGTCAGACCAGGCTGGCCACCACGGCGGAGGCATTGTCTCCGCCGCCTCCACGGTTTGCGTGCGCCACGAGCGCGCGGGCGATCTCGTCCGGGTCCCCGAGACGGGCGGCCTCAGCGATGAGCGATGCGACCTCGGGAGCGGTGTCGGCCGCGTAGTCGGTCACACCGTCGGAGCAGAGCACGAGATGCTCGCCAGGCAGCAGGTTGAAGGCAGTGTGGTGTGCTGGGAGTGCCTCGGGCTGCAGCAGCTCGTTGAAGTGGCCGAGGTACCCCACGAGGGCGAAGCCGACAGGCTCCCACTTGTCGAGGAAGCCAAGGTGCCAGGCCCTGAGTCGCTCGCCGGCCTGGTTCTCGTCAGCCGTGAGGAGGCTCGCTCCATAGGGGCCGACCAGGTAGGCGCGCGAGTCACCGAGCCACGCCAGGGTCACGTGACTTCCGTGTACCAGCGCTACGACGATGGTCGTGCCCATCGGGATCCGGCCCTCGAGGTTCCCCCCCGCGAACCGCAGGGCCGCGTCGCAGACCGCCGTGTTTGCAGCACGCAGCGCCCGGTCGAGGAAGGCGCGCCGCTCACTCTGACTCGCGCGTAAGAGGTGGGGGAGGGCCTGCTCCCAGAGGTTGGCGACCACATGGCACGCGATGCTGGATGCCACATCGCCAGAGCCTGCGTTGGCCGTGCTGATGCCGTCACAGACCAGAACGATTGACAGCGCCGAGCGCGTCGAGACGAAGACGGCATCCTGATTGGTCTGCGTGAGCAGGACCTTCATCCGTCCGATGTGAGAATCGTAGCCGATGTGGCAGCGTGCATCGCTGTCCACGCTGGTGTAGCTGCGGTTCTCCTCTGCGACGGCTGCGGCTTGCCACTGCGCGACCCAGGCGAGACCATCGCGAGGGCGTGCGCTCGGGTCGATGTGGAGAGCGGATTCCAGAGGGGCGAGGGCAGCAGGCGGGAGCAGGTTGACGGTCGTCCGGAGGTAGGGCATCACGCGGTGTGCGGGCACGCTCGGAGGCCAGCCCTGGCCGAGGAGTGCCTCGAGCAAGACCACGGCGCCGGCGTAGACATCGCGAGCGGGCGAGGGGGATTCCCCCGGAAGGATGGACGGAGGGGGCTCGCCAGTGCTGGCATCGGCCTCGAGCGATCCGTCGGGCAAGAGCCGCACGGTGTGTCGGGTGGGGTCGACGAGGACGCTGTCTTTGTGGTGGTGCGCGAGGGCGCGGGCAAGTCCGAGCCCCAGACCCAGGAGGCTCGCCCCGGAGCGCGGGCGCAAGGCCGCGAGCATCACGGGTTGTTGATGAAGGTCCGAGAGGTCGACCTCGGCGGTGTAGACAGTGTCTTCGCTGGTGTCATCCCAGAACAGTGTCTCTCGACGCTCGCCGACGACACGGAACTCATGGCGAAACCAGTCCGCGAGCGCGGGATGGTCACTCTCGAGGCGGTCGGCCATCTCATCGGCGCTCACGAGTGCGAATCCCGTGAGCTCGCCGCCGAGCCACTGAGCGGCGCTGGAGTCACCATCGGCGAGGGCATGGATGAGGAGCTGCAGGCCGAGCTCCTCGGCCCGTCTCGGGGGCATGGCCGAGAAGGTGACTCGGAGCAGCCGCTTGCCGTCGGGGGTTCCCGCGACCAGCGCCAGCGCGTCGGTGATGCCCAGCGGGGACCACCGATAGAGCTCGGCAGCGAGCAGGCCCTCGCTGTCGAGGGAGTCCCCGTCGCTCGACCCGGCCAGGACCCGATCGATGAGGGCGTCGTGCAGGGCTGGGTCGAGATCTTCCGACGACCAACCGGCGCGGCGCAGCGCATGTGACAGGGCTTCGTTGGTGCCAGGCCCGCCTCGCAGCAGC
>PKDJ01000310.1 GCA_002862545.1 Pseudomonadota bacterium | reverse complement strand
TGTTTCCGGACCTCGACCTGAACTGGTGGGCGTAGCGCCAGACGTGCAGCGCCGTCGGCGCGGAGACTTGCGACCGGCTGAGCAGGAACCCGGTTACCTGCTGGCCGTCTCAGAGAAACAGGAAGGTCTGTATGCGAGTGCTCATGCTCTCTCTTGGTCTGGTGTTGGCGGGCTGCGGCGGCGAGGAGGCTGCAGCACCCGAGCCCCCGCCGAAGGCCGAGCCTGCTCCGAAGGAAGTCGAGCCCGCCAAGCCTGCTCCCAAGCCGGCTCCAGCGAAGCCCGAGATCCTCCAGGTGCCCGAGGGAGCAAACCCTGCGCTGACGGATCCGTCCAAGGCCACCGAGACCGCACCCAGCGAGTACAAGGTCAAGTTCGAGACCAACGAGGGAGCCTTCGTGGTGCACGTGCACCGTGAGTGGGCACCGCTCGGTGCCGACCGCTTCTACAACCTCGTCAAGATGGGATTCTTCGACGACGTCGTGTTCTTCCGGGCCGTCCAGAACTTCATGGTTCAGTTCGGTCTGTCGCCGTACCCCGAGGTGTCGAAGGTCTGGAGGCCAGCGCGCATCAAGGATGACGAGACCAAGGAGAAGAACACCCGTGGCCGCATCACGTTCGCCACGTCGGGACCAAACAGCCGCACGACCCAGGTGTTCATCAACTTCAAGGACAACAGCTTCCTCGACTCGAGAGGCTTTGCCCCGTTCGGTGAGATCGTCGAGGGCATGGACGTCGTCGACAAGCTCCACACGGGGTACGGCGATGGTCCTCCGAGCGGAAAGGGCCCGAACCAGGGTCGAATCCAGATGGAGGGCAACGCCTACCTGAAGCGGGACTTCCCTGAGCTGGACTTCGTCGTCAAGGCCACGCTGGTCGACTGACGCGGCGGCGCTCCGCCAGGACTGAGACGAGCACGGCACGCACGCCGCGCTCGTCTAGGCCTTGAAGCACGTCGAGGTCATCGCCGAGGCGCAGAAGGCCCACCGTGGCCAGGCCGATGCGCGTGATCGGACAGACGAGCTCCCCGCGATGAATCTGCCGAAGCAGCTCGCGGAGGTCGTCGTCGCTGACGGCTACGAGGCCCGTGTGGCCGATCACTGCTGCAGAATCGACAGCGGCAGATAGCGCACGTAGACCTGTGACTCGTCCTGCAGCGCGTTGTTCAGCGTGACGTAGTTCTCATCAGGGAAGTACTGCCACTCGTCGTCCTGCAGGAACGTCGTGGTTCCGTCAGGCAGCCCCGCAGAGACGCGGATGCTCGCTGGGTCGGGGACGTCGGAGAGGAAGAACTCCTCGGAGGGGATGGCACCGACCATGGTGTCGAACGCCGGGCCATAGGGTGTCTCGCAGATGGAGTGGAGCACACCGCCGGTGAACTCGGCAATCTGCAGGTAGCCATCGCCCTCGTCGGCATTTCCAACAGCGCTGGAGCAGCCACCAGGCGGACCGACGATGCCGTTGAAGGTGAGCCAGCCGGCCTCGGGGGAGGGGCCCTTCAGAGAGCTGAACCAGTCACGGAAGTCACCGAGTGCTATCTCGCTGTCTTCGGTGAAGTCAGGCTCGTCGGAGAGCACGACCACCATCAGGGCGGCTTCATCGCGAAGGAAGCCTGCGTTGGCATCATCGCGGAGGGTCTCGAGGGCGGTATAGGTCGCCAAGATACCCTTCTCGGTTCCCGATCCCTCGATGCCGAGGCCTGACATCTCCTCGAACACCATGAAGGGGTCTTCCGTCTCGGCATCAATCCAGCGGTAGGGACCGACGCTCCGGAGCTGACCGGACTTGCCGGGGTCGTCCATGTCGGTGGAGATCACACCGATCTGGTACTGATCACCGATGACCTCGAGGAGTGAGAAGAATCCGGGAAAGCCAACGTTGAGGGCCTCTTGCTCCTCTTGCATCGAGCAGGAGTCATCGATCACGAACAGGACATCTACGGGCGAGACATAGAACGTGAACTCATCGACCACGGAGTAGTCCTGACCATCGAGCGCGGCATCACCCTCGATGAAGCCGCCGGCCTCCGTGAAGCCACCCGCGTCGACACCCTCCTTGCCGTCGTCGCCTCCGCAACTGGCCAGCAGGAGAGCACAGACCACCTGGATTGTCCTCGTACGCATCTGTACTCCTTCACCCCACCCTCGCATGGTATCGCACGTGCTGTCGCCAGTCACTCGGAGTGGGCTGTCTGTGGCCGTACACAGCCATGTCAGCCCTGCAACGATGCCCGCGTGGCCGACGAGAGCAGGAGACCTCTGGAGCAGCTGTCTGGCCTGTGCACGCTAGCCAGCGCAGGCATCCCACGTGCGACGGCAGATCGTCGGGTCGCTGTCGAGGTAGGGAAATGAGATCACCACGAGTGCGCCACCAGGGGCTTCGCACGGCTCCGAGCAGCCGCCGCTGAGGTCATCGAACTCCACCTCGAGGTGGTAGCCGCCGGAGATGGAGTAGGCAGCGGCCGTGTTGATCGCGAAGTCGCAGGTCTCTCGCGACTCCCAGACGGCGACCACCAGGGTGGTCGAGAAGTCGACGGACGGCAGGGAGACCTGAAGGTCGGACTGCAGTGCAGCATAGGGCCCGTCGTCCCGGATCACCTCGGACCAGCTGAAGGCGCGGTTCGTGAACCAACCATGCTCACTGGCGTAGAGCACCTCGACTCCCGCTGGACCGCCCGCATCGCCCACAGCGATGTCGCAGTCCCCCGTCTCGACGGATGGAGTCTCCGCGAGCGGAGGAGGGGCGTCGTCCTCACCGCAGCCGACAAGAGCGAGAGCCGCCAGGAGTGCGCGCATCATTCCTCCAGTGCGCTACCGCATAGCCGAGCAGGGTTTATGCGTCATGAGGATGACGCACAGCGAGTCCGTTGTTGGCGTGTCAGTCGAAGAGTCCGGCTCATGGCCCTTGCAACGGGCTACGCTGTGACAGCGACGCGGAGGCGCAGTTGGTCTGGGCTTTGCTGATGACGAGTGCCTTGTCGGCCGACCTGGGAGCGGACGAGCGAGCCTGCGAGGGGGCGGACGGCGCAGCATGCATGCGCCTGGCGACGCGCTCGCTGCGTGGGGACGGCGTCGCGAGGGATGCGCACCTCGCCATGCGCCTCTGGGCCCAGGCGTGTCGCCATCAGCATGGTCCCGGGTGCACTGCGCAGGCGGATGCCTTCGCCCACGGCGAGGTCGTGGGCCTGGACTACTCGCGAGCCACCGAGCTCTACGCGCAGGGCTGTGAGCTCGGCGACGGCACCGCCTGCCGCGCGCTTGGTGAGCTGCACCTCATGGGCGCGCTCGGCACCTTGGACGGCACCACAGCCGGACTCTGGTACCAGCGCGGCTGTGAGAACAAGGACGCCGAGAGCTGCACGGCCGTTGGGCTCTGGCTCGAGCGCGGTGATGGGGGCACCAAGGACCCCGGACTTGCGCGAGCCCTCTTTCAGCAGGCCTGCGACATGGGCCATGCACGTGGCTGCACCCAGCTCGGCATTCGGCTTCAGCTGGGTGACGGCGTGAAGCGGGATGCCGAGGCCGCCGTCACTTGGTTCGAGCGCGGTTGCAGGGCCGAAGCGTGGGATCCGGAGGCGTGTCGAGAGTGGGGGCTGGCGCAGGTCGAGGGGAAGGTCGTGCCGCAGGAGGCGGTCCAAGGCCGAGTAGACCTCGAGCGTGCCTGCTACGCAGGCGACCACATCGGCTGTCGTCACCTCGCCGACCTGCTTCGGAAGTCCGCTACCGAGGAGGCGCTCATCGCTGCAGAGCGTGGCTGTGAGCTCGGAGATGCACTGTCCTGCTCCAAGTCGCAGAAGCTGCGTTACCGGCTCATCCTTAAGAGCCAACGCTGAGCCGGAGGTCTGATGCTCGTCGTGCTCTCGCCAGCAAAGAAGCTGGATGAGACTTCGCCACTCGTCACCGATGTGACGACCCAGCCGGCTCTGCTGCCGGACACGCTCACGCTCATGCAGACCGCGCGTGGTCTGTCGCGCGGGGAGCTAAAGTCGCTCATGCACATCAGCGACAACCTGGCGGAGCTCAACTTTCAGCGATTTCAAGACTTCAGCACGCCGTTCACATCGGACAATGCCCGCCCTGCGGCGCAGATGTTCGCGGGCGACGTGTACTTGGGCCTCGATGCGGGGAGTCTCACGCCCGAAGACCTGCATTGGTCGCAGGCGCACGTGCGAATTCTCAGCGGTCTATACGGTGTGCTTCGACCGCTCGACCTCATGCAGCCGTATCGGCTCGAGATGGGCACGCGGCTGGCTACCGAGCGCGGGCGTGATCTCTACGCGTTCTGGGGAGAGCGCATCGGAGAGGCGATTGCGGAAGAGCTGGCCGAGCACAGCGACCCGACTCTGCTGAACCTCGCCTCCAACGAGTACTTCAAGTCGGTTGCCAAGAAGCGGCTCCCGGGGCGCGTCATCACCCCGGTCTTCAAGGACCGACGGGGTGGCAAGTCCCGGACCATCTCCTTCTTCGCCAAGCGAGCCCGTGGTGTCATGGCTCGGTACGTGATCGAGGAGCGACTCGAGCACGCCGAGGCCGTGAAGGCCTTCACAGGCATGGGCTACGCGTACCAGGATGATCAGTCGACAGCGCTGCGCTGGGTGTTCGAGCGCGAGCAGCCGGAGCCAGGCGGCGCGCGCTGAGCAGACGAACGCGGGAGGTTCGGTTCCCGATGCTGCTGTGAGCTGCAGTCGGCGTGTTCGAGCAGAGGGGGGCTGGGCGAGCGACTCAGGTTGACTCCTGCGAGAGCCTCGTCGCTCGCCGCCGCCCCACTACATCGGCGACAGGTCCGCTGCGTCCGAAGGCACGAGCTTGAAGGCGCCGAAGGAGTAGTGAAGCGGGCCCTGAATGAAGCTGAAGCGCTGCCCGACTTCCTTGTCCCCGTCGTACTCGTAGAGCAGGTCGTCCACGACGAGAGTGTGGCCGTCACCCGCGGCGTCGGTGACCTCCCACTCGCCGAAGCCGAGATCGCTGTTCGACACGACGACGCTCTCGACCCGAATGCGGACGCCCTCCCAGGCCTCCGGATCGGCGGAGAAGGCCATCATCGGCAAAACCGCGGGCGCAGGCAGCGGGCCGCCTGGGCTGGTCACCTCGACGACGGGGAAGGCGGCTGCCGTCACGTCGATCTCGGTGACGCCCTCATACTCGACGTACTGCCCGAAGATCTCGACCGTGTCGCCCGCAGCGATGGCGCCGTAGCGACCCTCCCAGCCGCCCGCCAAGTAGACCCAGATGCCCGAGAACTCACCGCCACCCGGCTCCTGAACGAACAGGCCGCTGTTGCCGGTGCCCGTCACGACGCCACTGACCCACAGGTCTGTCCCCTCGGGTACGCGTCCGCCCTGGATGTCGTAGATCGGCGTGTAGTCAGCCGGTGACGTGGTGGTCGCACCACCATCGTACGGGTGCACGCCCGGGTTGGCGGCGCCAAAGCCAGGGTACACGGTCCACTGGCTGACATCGAAGCTCGCCGTGCCTTCCATGACGTCGCCGCTGCGCACAGCGACGGCATCGCCGTAGTCCCAGGCCGTGTCATCGCCGTCGACGCCGATCTCGCCGTAGATGTCGACGGTCATCATGCCGTCGAACAGCTCGTAGACATCGTTGCCGTTGCCGTTGACCTGGGGAGACGCTTGGTCGGGCGCGAAGCCGTACTCGGTCTCGAAGGCTGCGGGATCGTTGTCGTAGGCAATCACGAAGGTCTCGCCGGGCTCGACCACGCCCGACAGGTCGATCTCGGTCCCATCCACGCCGCCGTTGCTGTAGCGGCGGATCTGCCAGCCCGACAGTGAAACAGCCTCGGAATCGGCGTTGTAGAGCTCGACGTACTTGATGTTCGAGTCGCCGGAGTGGTCCACGACCTCGCTGATGAGGAGGTTCGTGCCGGCCGCAGAGCCCGTGGTCGTGTCGGTGTCCGTGTCCGTGTCCGTGTCGGTGTCCGTGTCGGCGTCGGCGTCGGCGTCGGCATCCGTGTCTGCGTCCGTGTCGGCATCCGTGTCGGCGTCCGTGTCTGCGTCCGTGTCGGCATCCGTGTCGGTGTCCGCGTCGCCGCCAGTGGTGCCAGCAGGAGTGGTGCCCGCCGGTGTGGTCTCGGTCATGAAGCCGCTGTCGGCTCCCTCCTTGTCACCGCCGCAGGCGAAGAGGGACAAGACGAGCAAGGACGTCGTGATTCGCATGGGGTCTCCTGTTTCGGGCGCGGCTCATAATCGGGTTCTGAGCCGCGTGTGTGTGACAGTGCCGAATCAGGGGCCCGAGAACGCGAGGAGGAATTGCCCGTGGATGGGCACCCAGGTCGCACTCTGCGTCCACTCGGAGCTGGCTCGCGCGGCTGACAGCGATGCCCAGAGCGCATCAGGGTCCGTCGCGTCGAGCTCTCGGTACGCACGAGCCAGCATCACGCCTCCCGTCAGGATGCCGAGCGTCGACAGGTCTCGCTCCTGGATGGCAGCGTCCAGCAACATGGCGGCAGCGGCAGCATCCGTTCGGTTGGGCTCGTCGGGCAGGCTCACGGGGGTGACGGACCACCCCTCGACACGGGCATCGGTCCAGCAGCGTGACTCGCAGAACAGGCTGCGCCTCCAGCCGAGCGCTGCGAGGCGGCCAGCGTCTGCCCCCGGCTCTCCGATCTCCGGGATGACGGTGGCGATGGCGCGCTCCGTCCCGTGTGTTCGGCAGAGGTCATCCACTGCTGTGGTGAGCCAGAAGGGGTCCGGGATCTCCATTCGCGCAGGCGTCGGAAGCCCGCACGCCTCGCTTGTCTGGGCATCGCGAGCGGCCCACTCGAGCGTCGCTGCGGTGTCTCGTGGTCCCGTGGCGCAGACCATCATGGCCTGCTCGGCGCGATCGTCTGGGATGACGAGGTCATGTAGGGGGCCTGCTTGACCACGCTCAACGGCTTCGTCATCCAG
Organism: Pseudomonadota bacterium; assembly: GCA_002862545.1. Taxonomy (GTDB): domain Bacteria; phylum Myxococcota_A; class UBA796; order UBA796. Next base: position 50,743 of record PKDJ01000310.1, on the reverse strand, counting down.
TCCCTCGGGCAGGGCCTGACGCCACGTTCGTCGGGAGGCTGCGACTGCGGTGCGCCACAACAGCGCCTCCCGCGCGTCTTCGAGGTCGACTCCCCAGGCCGCGAACAAGCCCTCTCCCTGCACGGGGCGGCTGCACTGCACCACGCCTGCGGAGGCGGGCATGTCCACGTGTGTGGTCGGCAGCAGCGCATCCGCTGGATCGTGCGAGAGGCAGCGCATCAGGGTGTTCCTTGCGCGCTCGAAGCCCTCCCGGTGCCGGAGTGCCATCGCACCGGCTGGTGTGCCTCGGCCGAGCACCTCGAGGGGCACTTCCTGCCACGCAGAGAGGCAGGTGCGGCGCCGAGCCGCCTCGAGCGCCATTGCCGGGGAGGCTCGAGTCACCGTGGCACCGGCCATCCATGTCGCACTCCAGCCAGCGTCTGGCTTTGCCTTGGGCAACAGCTGGCGCTCACACACAGGTGCACCGATGGCGTCGTCAGGGAGTCCTGGTGAGGTCGTAGGGACGCCGACGCGGTGCAGCTTCTCTCGCAGGGACTCCCGAGCCAGCTCAGGAGCGGCGCCGAGCAGGGCCCAGCGGGAGGGCGCGGCGTGCCAGTGAGCCGCGGCGCGTGCCGCCGTCCGTGCATGGGCTGCTGCACGGTCCTCGTCGTGGCTCCAGCCAGGGACCACGAGCGTGGAGCCGTCGGGCAGCTCGAGGTCGACGGTGCAGCGAATCAGGCGGGCTGGCTCAGCAGCCGCCACATGAGCGAGGGCGATGAACGCGGTCAGGGACATGCAGACACGCTATCACCTGGGCAGGACACCCTCAGAGGCTTGGAGGTCACGTGACAACTCTGACACTCCTCGTGGGCTGTGGCTTGCTCGATGCAAGCCCGGAGCCCGATCCGGTCGTTTCGCTTACGCCCCCGACCGTTCACGAGAAGACCATCGTGAGCGCGACCTACCACATCGACAAGAAGTACATGTCCATGACCGGGCCCTATGGCTTCGACGACGTCGTGCTGCACGACAGCGACGAGCCCGAGCTCCTCTGGATCGTGGGCTACGAGACCACGGTGGTCGATGCCACCGAGGAGGGGGAGCTCTCACAAGAGTGGATGTGCCACGCCAACCTCGACTTCGACACATCGGTCTACTTCGAGCACTTTCCGACGGCGCCGTCGCTCTCGGGTCGTGTGTTCACTCTGTCCCAGGGGCAGCAGGACATTCAGTTCCCCACCGGATTTGGGGTGCCTGTCACGTCCGACCTTCCCATCTCGCTCGCGACGCAGGTGCTCAACCTGAATCAGCCCGACGCAGACAGGCGGGTGCGTCACCAAGTCACCATCCGCTATGTGCGGGACGAGGACGTCAGCGGGCAGATGGTGCCGATGTACCAGGCGGCTGTCGAGGGCTTCAAGGCGCTCGGCGATGCGCGCTACTACGGCGTCGAGCACGACGGGCACACTGACTCGGACATGCTCGGGCCCGGCTGCAGCGTGGGACAGGCAGCGATCGCTGGGGATGTCGACAAGGACAGCCTGGGGCAGGAGTTCACCGCGCACTGGCAGGTCGAGCCAGGCCGTGAGGTGAACACGACCAACGTGACGCGCTTCCTGAACCTGCCCTACGACACGACCGCTCACTACATCGCCGTTCACCTTCATCCGTTTGCGCAGTCGCTGACACTGCGGGACCTGACGACGGGTGAGAGTGTGTACGAGGCCTTCACAAAGCAGTCCGAGGGGCGCGTCGGTCTCGACCACATCGATCACTATGAAGGGGCGGAGGGAATTCAGCTCTACAAGGACCACGAGTACGAGCTGGTGAGCGTCTACGAGAACACGTCCGACGAGACGGTGGATTCGATGGCCGTGATGTACCTCTACTTGCGAGACAAGCGCTTCGAGAAGCCCGATCTCGACCGCCCAAAGTACGTTGCAGCAGCCGCGGAGGAGGAGCCGTCGGCAGGGATGTGAGGCTCACAGGGCCGCGACGAGCTCTCGCTTGAGGACCTTGCCTGTCGGCGTGCGTGGCAGTGCATCGACGAGGTGAATGACTCGCGGGGCCTTGTAGGCTGCGAGCTGCGCGCGGACCCACGCCTTGAGGTCGTTGAGGCTCGGGGGCGTGCCCTGCGTGACAACCCACGCGTGGACCGCCTCGCCCCATCGCTCGTCCGGCACGCCAGCGACAGCAACGTCGAGCACAGACGGGTGAGCAGCGAGCACGGCCTCGACCTCTGCAGGGAAGATGTTCACTCCTCCCGAGACGACCATGTCGCGCACCCGACCCACGACATGTAGGAAGCCATGGGCATCTAGGCGAGCGAGGTCGCCCGACCTGCCCCAGCGCTGGTGGCCCGGGCTGCTGGGCTCGTCGTCGTAGCCCGGAGACACCGTGTCGGACTGCACGTACAGCTCACCACGGGTCCCCGAGGGAACCCGATCTCCGGCTGCGTCCCGCAGCTCTGTCTGGAGGCCTGGCAAGACTCGGCCCACAGCCTCTGGCCGCACGGCATTGTCGGCAGGGGAGCCTATAGCCACGAGGCCAAGCTCGGTGGCTCCATACAGGTCGTAGAGGACGGGACCCAGGAGGCTCTGAAGGCGACTCTTCAGCTCGGGTCGAAGGGGAGCGCCGCTGCTCACCAGGGCTGAGAGGTCGCTCTGTCGGAGTCGTCGCACCTCGGCATCTGGCAGGCGAGCGAGCCGAGCAGCAAGCGCGGGGACGAGGAACGCGTGGGTCACACCCGCGTCGCTGATTCGGTCGACGGCCTGCCTCTCCTCGAACCTGTCGTCCACAATGACCGTGCCACCCAGGATGAAGGTCAGCCCAGCCAGAGCGAAGGGCGCGGCATGGTAGAGCGGGCAGGGGGTCCAGAAGACGCTGCTCGACGACAGGGACAGCGCATCGATGTAGCGAAATGCCGTGGCGGGCTTGGCGTCTCGCGACGAGATGCGTGACCCCTTCGAGCGCCCCGTGGTGCCCGAGGTGTAGAGGACCGCATCGGGCGCATCCCGTCGTGGGACCCCACGTGGCGCGGGCCGAGCGGACGCGAGCAGGTGCAGCCACGGCGTGGTTCCCCGAGGAGCATCGTGGTGCACGATCGCTCGCCAGCGCGCACCAAGGCCGACTGCAGCGTCCTCGGCGAGGTGTGGCTCGACGACAGCCACCGCACAGCGTCGCAGTCGCTCTCGTACTTCGCTCGGCCCACTGGATGAGGACATTGGAGCCACCACCGCGCCGAGCTGTGCAGCAGCCCCCGACGCGACGACATGGGCTGTGCGATTGCGCAGTGCGATCGCCACGCGCTGTCCAGGCTGGACTCCGAGCTCGGCCAGACCGGCAGCCACTCGCTGAGTGCGTGCATGGAGGGTCGCCCAGTCGAGGGACTCCTCCGCGTCGCAGAGTGCGAGCTGCTCCGGACGGTCTCGCGCGTGCCGAGCTGCGGCGACGAGCCAGTCGCGCCGGCCGCGCAGGAGCTCTCGGCAGACAGCAGCGGCTCCTTCGGGAGTGCCTCGCCACAGACCGGACCGAAGTGTCACTCGACTGATCGTGAGCAGGTCTCGCAGGGCGCTCACCTTGCGCTCCCCTCGACACGAGCCAAGGAGCGTCTCAAGGCGAGCTGTGCGAATCGGGTCACGAGGGCCGTGGCGACGAGAGTGGTGACGAGGGCGACGCTCGTCACCCAGCCACTCTCCGCAGCGGCAGAGCCGTCCAGTAGACGGCTGAGGTCGCTCACCGTCGAGCCCAGGTAGGTGTAGAGCAGCAGAGGAGGAATGCTCCCGAGCGCGGTGCCCAGCACGTAGTGAGAGAGCGGTACGCGAGTGAGTCCGAGCGCGTAAGTGACCACGTTGTAAGGACTCAACGGAGAGAGTCGTAGGATGGCCACGAGCTGCACTCCGCCCTCACCGATGGCTCGGTCAATGGAATGGAAGCGGACATCTCCGCCGAGCCGGCTCGCGATCACAGAGCGCAGCCGTGTGCGGGTCAGCATGAAGGCGGCCGTGCTGCACAGAGTCGACGCCGCACTCGCCACGAGGAATCCGAGGACTGGACCGAAGAGGAATCCGGCGATCATCTGCGGCCACGATGCGGGCAGTGCGAGCAGCGTCCAGACGAGAAACGTCACGGCGAAGACCAGCCACCCAGCAGGTCCGAGAGCCTGCATCCACTCGACAGCGTGGACGACTTGCTCGGGTGAGGGGCCGAAGCGGTAGAGCACAGCGAGTCCGGCAGCCAGCGAGACGACGACGACGATGGATCTTGTGCTCACGGAGACTCCGGACTCGCGCAGGGTCGCATGCCCGTGCTCGACTCGGGGAGGTCAGCGACCCAGCTGCCGCAGCGGGTCAGTCTCGAATCCAGAGACACGAGGCGCGCTCTCGACCATAGCGGTGCTCGTAGGGCACGTACGTCATGCAGGAGCCCTCCACGCAGACCTCTTGGCAGGTTGCGTAGGTGGAGGTGTGCTCGCGCGCCTCACACATGCCTGTGGTGAGGCTGCAGACGCGATTGTAGGTCTTCTCTCCGCCCTCGGAGAGCGAGTGGATCGAGGTGAGGATCACGGGAGTAGAGCCCTTCTCCCAGATCCCCTTGCCGCGGGCGATAGCAGAGGCCTGCAGCGCCAGCTCGTCTTCTGCCACCGGCTTCTCGAGACTGTAGAGGTGTGCGAAGCCACGCTCGACCAGCTCTCGTCGAAGATCGGGGCAGTCCACGAGAGCACGGCCGTAGCCGCCGCCTCCAGGCAGCGTGGAGCACCGCCACTTCTGAGTGCGCGCGAAGGTCCCTGCACCCTTGGCCAGATCGTAGAGCTGCTTGCCCGTCCAGCTGCCCCAGCGGTGAACCGGCCCGAAGCTCTCGAGCGTGTTGTAGCCCGCAAGGCGGGCACGCTGGGTGTTGCCGCCTGCATCCTTCCACGAGAAGGTATCTCCGTCGCTCCAGCGGACGGTCAGCTCGACACCATCGAGGACGACCCTGGGCTTCTCGTCACGCTCGGCGCCGGATGCTGCTACGAGTGCAAGCAGTACTGTCAGCATGAATGGCCCTCGCATGCGACTAACAGCCGGCTTAACGGGTGCAGATGCGGATTGCCTTCCAGATCGGCCGGACCTGCGTCGCGCTGTTGCTGTTCATGACGGCGTTGATCGGTCTGTTTCCAGTCTACATCGATGGACTGACCGGTCTCTCTACTGCAGCTGCAGAGTGGGGCCACATCATCGCAGGGCTCGCAGCGTTGCTCCTCGTGTCTGCACTGGTAGACGCGCGGGGCGCTCTTGGATTCGTGCTGGCCGTTGCGGCGACTGGGCTAGCGATCACCCCACTGCTTCGAGCCGCCGTGCTCGCGGGAGGGCTGTCCCAGGCTGCCGACTCGGCTCTCGGACCGCTCCCCGATGGGATCACGGCACCGTCCCCCTTGGTCTTCGGTGAGCTCTTCGAGCCGTTGCCGTCGACTCCAGAGCATACGGCCGTGGTCTTTCGCAAGGTGGGAGGGGAGGACCTCACGCTGGCGCTCTACAGGCCGAGCAGTGAGGGACCCCACGACGTGGTGGTCCTCGTCGCGGGTGACTGGACGAGCCCCTCGCAGCGGCAGCATGCGGCGCTCGTCACGCGCCTGCTCAGTCGTGGGGTCGCGGTCGTCGTGCCGGAGTACCGGCTCGCTCCGGCGCACCCGCATCCGGCACCCGTCCGCGACATCAGGGCCGCGTTCGACTGGGTCCGACGCGATGGGACAGCGCAGGGGCTCGACCCAGAGCGGCTCACGCTGGTCGGCCTCGGGGAGGGGGGGCACCTCGCGCTCCTACTCGCCTACGGAGAGCGACCGGCGGGTCTACAGGGCGTGGTTGCACTCAACCCCCTGGTCGATCCCACGGCTGCCTGGACCGAGCCGTCAGCCGCGGACCGGCAAGACAGGCTCCGCGCGCTCCTCGGGGGCGCACCGGAGGAGAGGCCAGGGCAGTACGCAGCGGCATCCGTGCTCTCGATGGTCGACGACAAGGTGGCCCCCACGGTGCTGATCTCGAGCCGTCGAGACAGCGTCATTCCCCCCACGCATGCGGACGCGCTCGTGGAGAAGCTCGAGGCTGTCGGGGCGGACCACTGGTCGGTGCAGATGAGCTGGGCCGGGCATGGCTGTGAGGCCAGCGCGGCGGGGCCGTGCGGTCAGATCATCGGGTGGGTACTGGATCGATTCTTGTCCGGCATCGCGCACTGACGAGCCCCTCGCATCAAGAGGATGGCTCTGATCCTTGGCACAGAGGAAGCATCGGCACGGACGCGGGTTGGTCATCGGGCTGCGCGCTGCGCAGAAGGGGCACAAGGAGGCGCGCATGCGTTGGTTGATGGTGTTGGCTCTCGTCGGAGTCGGGTGCCACCGGAAGCAGGTCTCGGACGCCTACTACGACTTTGATGATGTCGCGATGGCGATGCCACGAGCCGAGATGGGAGCTGCAGACAGCCCACCGGAGCGCCTCGAGGTGAGCTCTGCGCGCATGGTCTACCGAAGCGGCCACGCCCTCCTCACTCATCCGCGGCCGCCGGAGATCCTGGGGAAGGTCGAGGCCCTGGCTGTCGAGGCTGGAGGGTTCGTCGAGTCAGCTGGTGGTCGGCAAGCCACCGTGCGAGTGCCTGTCGAGGGCTTCGACAGCGTGTTCCAGGCCGTGCTCGAGTTGGCTCCTGTCGCAGACAAGTCGCTGACAGCGAGAGACGTGACATCGGCCTTTGCCGAGACTGAGCTGCGCCTGAAGGCAGCCCGCCAGACGCTCGCTCGGCTGCAGGAGCTTCTTGCCCAGGCCTCCGAGAAGTCCGACAAGATCGAGCTTCTCCAGCAGATTCGGCGCCTGACACAGGACATCGACAGCATGGAGCGTCGGTCCCGAGCACTACGAGGCCTCGCGGAGCTCGCGAGGATCACCGTGGAGGTGGACACCGGGGGACGCGAGCTCGTCGAGCGAACGACCCCGGCCGGCATGGAGTGGATCGATGACCTGTCTCCCTTCGAGGCGGGCTCGTTGTTGGAGGGACGGCCCTTGAGGCTGCCGGAGCCGAGAGGCTTCGTGCAGATCGATCCGAAGGGCACGCTCGATGCCGAGAGCGCAGATGGTGCGACGCTCCGGGGGGGGCGGATGGTGAACGAGCCTGTCGGCTCCACTCGCTTCTGGGCGGATGCGGTGGCCGAGCGCTTTGCGCCGGAGTTCGAGGGTGTGGAGCGTGACGAGCAGGGCGGCTTCACGGTCCTCACGTTCGTGGAGCCCGCCGAGCGGAGCTGGCGCTGGTCCATCGCGGTCCGAGCCTCGGGCCGATGGGTCGATGCGGTCGTCGTCCACTATCCAAGTGAAGGGCATCAGCAGCGCTACAGCGACAGCGTCGCGAGCATCCTGTCGGGAGGTGGCGCATGATGTGGATGCTCATTGCTTGTCTCGCGCACGCCGGCGACGCAGCGCTGACGGCCAGCGTGGTCGTCAAGGTTCCCCAGCCCGAGGCGAGCGCTGAGAGACTCGTCGACGCGACCGAGGCTGCGGGTGGATGGTTCACGGAGCGCACACAGCAAGGCCTGGTGCTTCGGGTCCCCACCGACGAGGTCGACGGGCTGCTCGCGGCCGTGGCGAAGGAGGGACGGCTCGTCGAGCGCGAGCTTGAGCGACGTGATGTCTCGTCCCGCATCGACGACCTTCGCTCCGAGATCGCCTCGCGCCAGGGAATCCTCGACGACTACTTCGAGCTGATCGCGACGGCGGACACCGCCTCGGTCTTGACCGTCGAGAGAGAGATCCTGCACATCGTCGGAGAGCTGGAAGAGCTGCGTGGCGCGCTTCGGATGGTCGAGCACGACGCTGCGCATGCTCGGGTAGCGGTGAGCTTCCGCTTTCCCGACCGAAGGGCGCCCGTGCCCGATGGCAACTCGGCCTTCGAGTGGCTCAACTCGCTCGACCTCATCACGTTGGTGACGGACTTCGAGTATGGCTGGAGTGCGTGGGGGCCTCGCCTGCGCCTGGCCGCCGAAGCGCCCGAGGGACTCTCGGCCTACCGTGGGCGGCGGGAGCTGAAGGCGGTGTCACCCGACGGCGTGCTCTACCGCGTCCGCGCAGCCAGGCATCGTCCGTCTGCCGACCTTGCGTTCTGGGAGGAGGCTCTCGAGACGCGCATGGCGAGTGCGGGATACCGCGTGGTCTCGACCGAGCGTGTGCAGTCCGACTCACTCGGTGAGGGGGCCGTGATCGAGCTTGGCGCCCCACTCGGGCCCGATGACGCCACCTACATCGTGGGGGTCTTCGTCGATGGACGCCGACTCATCCTGGTCGAGGCAGCGGGGGAGGTGAGTCGTGTCGAGGCGCGGCGCGAGGCTCTGCTGACCGCGGTGCGGTCGCTCTAGCCCTCGCTCTCGGCGGCTGCCTCGCCGCGCTCGACGGAGGCACCCTCGACGAGCTTGACTCGCTTGAGCGTCCGCCACGGCGAGAGCTTCTCGCCGTCCGCCATCGCGCGTCGGACGGCGAGGGTGGTGCCGCTCTGCACGATGGCGATCTTGGCGTCGTGCTCTCCGGGCGTGTCGCACGAGACGGACCAGATCGGGGTGATCTGCTTCTCGCCTGCGGTGATGGGCGTGGGGACCTCGTCTGTGCAGGTGCCCTTGATCTCGCCGAGCGAGAGGGCCTTCTCTCCTCCGTCCCACGTCAGGGACAGGGTGGCCTTCGTGACGCTCGCGGCGTCGGTGCCCGTCGCGTCGAGCGCGAGGGCGCCCTTGATCGTGCCGGCCACACCAAGCGCCGGCTGGCTGTCGCCGCCGGCCTTGCCCTTCGCCGGCTGCTTGCCCTTGGCCCCAGCCTTGCCCTTCGCCGGCTGCTTGCCCTTGGCTCCAGCCTTGCCCTTTGCCGGCTGCTTGCTCTTGGCTCCAGCCTTGCCCTTCGCCGGCTGCTTGCCCTTGGCTCCAGCCTTGTTCCGAGGGGACTTGCCCTTCTTGGCTCCACCCATGGCACCTGGGGGCGCGGCCCGCTCCTGGGCTGCGACCGCCGGCGTCTCGGGCTCAGGCTCCGGTGTGGTGGAGCAACCAAGGGCGAGCACGAGGACGAAGGGGATTGCACCGAACATGGACACTCCAGGAGACGGGCCTTCAAGCGGCCGGCGCAGTTAACACCTAGTCTTCCCGGGCCGCCACGCCAATCTGCGCTCATGCGTCCATTTGTGGCCGAGTGCGGGGCGCTGAACCTCAACACGGTACTGCTCCGCATCGCTTGGGACAGCTCGCTGACTCTCTCTGTCGTTCCAAGGGGATCCACTGGGGCCTCTGGCCGAGAGTCAGCTGCTGTCCAGCGGTCTGGCCCAAATTCTGTATCGACCACAGGTGCGAGGAGGGCTTCTCAGCTTATGCTGGGTCGTCCAGCGGAGGATTCATGTCGAAGAGGAACGGACCGCCTCGTCCCGGAGGCCCACCGCGACCCTCTGCGCGCCCGCGGGCCGGTAAGCCGTCTCGCCCACAGGCCAAGCGTCCCGCTAGCTTCAAGCCCGGCGGAGACGGGCCAGCGAAGCCACCTCCCGCGCCGAAGAAGCCAGCCGCTCCGAGTCCCCCTGCGGGCAAGGAGCTCACGATGGTGAAGCTCACCGACGCCGACTCCGCCGAAGATGACAAGGCGCCCAGCTCCGCGACGACCTTCTTCGCGATTCCGCAGGCCAAGCGAAAGAAGAAGGAGGAGCCCCCTCCAGCCCCCACAGCGAGCTCGTCGGGGATCGCAGCGGCCAAGCCAGGGGCTCCCCCGGGAGCGCCTCCTGGCCCTCCGCCGGGAGGCATGGCGCCAATGGGCATGGCGCCGATGCCCGCGATGGGCATCCAGGGTCCGGTAGCTGCTGGGCCGGTGGCGGGTGGCTCGATGCCTGGGCTCGCCCCAGCAGCGCCGATCGGTGAGCCCTCCGGGGGCGACCGAGCACAGAGCTATCGGGTCTTCGCCATCGTGCTGGGTCTCGTCACGATGGTGATGTTCGGCCTGCTGCTCACGGTCGTGATGCTGTTCGCCGGCTTCTACATGCAGGAGGAGAAGGAGGCTACGGCGGCGGTGCCTCCTCCGGCGGCCGTCCCCAGTCGTCCGAACAATCGGAGGGTTGACACGGGTGTGCCCGCCCCCCAGATCACGGCGCCTAAGCCCAAGCCCAAGCCCAAGCCTCGCCCATCGTCGGGGCCGAAGCCGAGCCCCAGACCCGCACCTGCTCCGGCCCCCCCGCCCACGTCTCCTGCGGACGTGACGGTCAAGATTGCAGCCGGGATGCCGTACACCTCCGTCGAGGTCACCTGTCCCAGTGGCTTCAGGCAGCGCGGCAGCTTCGCCGGAGGGACGGCGACGGTGCCCGGTGTGCCGCGTGAGGACTGCAAGGCGAAGTTCAAGGGCGGTCCACCCGCGTCACAGCGGGTCAGCGGCGGCCAGACGATCAGCTGTGCGGATCAGGGCGGCGCCATCGTCTGCAACTAGGCGCGTCGTCTAGGGTCGAGGGGCGCAGCCTGGTGAGGCGGGCTGCTCCTCACACGACCCAGGTGAGGTCGTCGTCCATGAAGTCGAGCCGCCACTGGCCAGCCGGCTTTCGCACGAAGGTCCAGTAGACGCCGAATCGCATCGGCGTCGTGCGCTGCTCACCCAGCAGCGTGCCATCACCATCCTCGACCACATCGATGACCGAGCCTGTCAGGCGGCAGGTGATGCGCTCGTGCTCGGCATCACGCGTCACTCTGCAGATGTCGATGTGGGCGACCGTGGGCTCTGTGCGCTTCCGTGCGAGGCCGTGCTTGTGGTAGCGGCGCATCCAGACCTGTAGCTCGCTGAGCGCCAGGGGAGACAGGAGGTTCGTGACGGCCTCGGGCTGCTGATGCGTGATGGCGGCCTGGACGCGCGCAAAAGCCTGGCGCACGCCCGCCTCGAAGGTGCTCCAGTCATGTTCCGGATAGGCTGCTTCGAACTGCTCCTTCTGCTTGAGCACTTCGGGGTCGCGCCGGCTCTCCATGTCTTCGACGAATGGCTTGTCCCATGCAGGTGTCGGCTTGAGGAGCGGGAAGCGCCCCTCGCGCTCGATGTGGAGCACCTGCCACGTTCCGTCTTCGCGGGAGAAGCTCCAGATCTCTTCAGTCTCCCAGGTCGTGCGCTTGCCCTCACGAGTCTCCGTGATGAGCGCCGAGATCTTCAGCTTCAGCTGGCAGCCTGTGGTCGCGACCGTCGTGCGGAGCAACCGAGTCTGGACGTAGCGGATGCGACCCACCGTCTCGAGCCCCGGTGGCCCATGAAAGGCCATCTCGAGTGCACCGGGTCGGACGAGGTCGGCGACCTCGGAGCCGTCGCGGGTCGGCCGCGCGGCATGCACCTTGCCGTGCAGTGCCTGCGCCCAGTCTCGAAAGCGCGCGAGAGAGAACCGCGGCACGGCACCGACCAAGGCATCCATGTCGACGGAGCGGCGTGGACGGGAGAGCTGTGCAGCGAGCAGTGGGCTGCGCTCTTCGAGGGGACGAGAAGCATTCTCGAGCTCCTCTTGTGCGCGCTGGGTGCTGCGACGTGCGTACAGGAGCAAGCCTCCTGCTAGGCCGAGTGCAACCACGAGGCCCATGACGAGGTAGAGCGCACTGGTGGCTGCAGCGTTGGCGAGTTCTCTGCCAACGTCTTGAGCGAACGCTGGACGGGCTAGCATGGGGAGGAGCGTCATTGTCTCATGCAGGTGCGTGCCGGGGCCCTCACCCTAGCAAGTCCACGCGACCGGCGGGCATACTGACTGGAGACCTGTGAGACAGTAGTGAGCCGTATCGAGCCTCGTCGCTATCGAATCTTGGCGGTCCTCGGAGAGGGCGCAGTGGGACGGGTGTACCGGGCTCGCCTCGTGCGCTCCGACGGCTTCGAGAAGGAGATCGCGCTCAAGCTGCTCACCGATGAGGTGCCGGGCCGCTCCGTGCTGGAGCGCTTTCGCGACGAGGCCCGGATCATTGCTCTCATTCGAGATCGCGCCGTCGTCGGTGTCTCTCCTCCAGTACGGCTCGCGGGTCGCTGGGCCGTACCGATGGACTTCGTCGACGGCTCGAGCGGTCGTCATCTGCTGGAGACGTACACGACGCTGCCGGCTGCGGCGGCGGTCGAGATCGTGGCAGAGGTGGCGCGTGCGCTCTCGCGAGGATGGACCCAGCTCGGGCCGACCGGCGAGCCACTCCAGGTGATCCATAGAGACATCAAGCCCGGCAACATCCAGGTCACCCCGGCGGGCGAGGTGCGCCTTGTCGACTTCGGCATTGCCAAGGCCCGCTTCGCGGCGCGTGAGGTCCACACGCGAGGGCAGGTAGGGGGGACGCCTGGGTATGTTGCGCCCGAGCGGATGTTCGGCCTTGAGGGGCCAGGAGTCGATATCTACGCGCTCGGTGTGGTCCTCCATGAGTTCCTGACCGGCCGCCGTCCTGGGCCTGATGCGCTACCCCTTCGGCCAGAGCTTGCCGATCTCGTCGGCCAGATGATGGACGTCGATCCGGAGGCGCGTCCCTCGGCGCGCGATGTGGAGCGCCGGTGCCGCTTGGCCATGCGCGTCCTGCCAGGGCCGACACTTCGGGAGTGGGCCGAGAGCTCAGTAGGGCCCGCGCCCGAGCTCCCACCCGATGCCCTGGTCGGAGCGCTGCTAGAGGAGGACTTCGACGCTGCTCTGGCACCGGTAGATGGTGGGCGGAGGCCCATCTCGTGGATGGCCCTTGTGGCTCTTGTGCTGTGTGTGGGCACTGCGGGCCTGGTCCTCGGCGGCGGGGTCCTGGTGCGCTCTGTGGGGTCGAGCAGGAACAGCAAGCCTGCTGTACCCGCACCTACCGCAGCAGATGTCCGCTCGGAGCCTCCCGTCACACCTGCGACGGAGGCCATCGAGCTTCGAGTCCCAGCCCAGATCTCCGAGCCCGTCACAAAGCACGTGAGCGCCGCCACGTCGCCTCCAACACCGCATGAGGCTCCCCGAGAGCGGAGCGTCGGAGCGGTTCAGGAGGTTCGCATCACCTCGATTCCGATGGGCGCGACTGTTCGCATCGGCGACCAACCGGCGGGTGTGACTCCCGTTCTCGTCGACCTCTCTGTGGGTGAGCACGAGGTGAGCATCCAGTTCGATGGCTGGAGTGGGGAGAGACGAATTTTCATCGGTCGACGGGCTCCGACGCGCTACGTCTGGCGAGCAGAGGAGGACCGGTGGGAGTCCGGGTTCTAGTCTTGGCGATGGCCGCAGCGTGCGGCAGCGCGCCATCGGGCTCCGGCGGCGGGGCAGCCTCAGGGGGCCCACCGACAGTGAACGTGTCGGTCTCGCCTTCGGGTCCTCAAACGGGGGAACCTCTGGTCGCCGTGGCTGAGGTCTCGGAGCCGGATGGCGATGCCGTCCAGCTCGTCTGGTCATGGGACGTCGACGGCTTGCCGATAGCCGCGAGCGGCCCCGATGCTGGTCCAGGCCTGCGCGGTGAGCAATGGAGCGTGACGGTTCGGGCCTTCGATCGCGACGGTGAGGCCACGGCGACGGCCACCACGACCATCGGCAATGCCGCTCCAGTCATCACGGATGCCGAGATTCTCCCGAAGTCACCTACCTCTGCAGACATTCTCGAGCTTGTCGCAGTCGCCGAGGATGCCGAGCTGGACCCTGTCTCACTCGAAGTGAGCTGGTGGGTGGCGGAGGCTTCCCGCGGCCTGGGTCCGACACTCGAGGGTGCCCTGCGAGGTGAGGCGGTGGAGGCGATGGTGGTCGCCACGGACGGCCGCATGCCCTCGGAGCCGGTCTGGGTCGGGCCCGTCATCGTGGGGAATGGCGCGCCACAGGTCACGACGGTCGTCGTCGAGCCACGCCCTCTGACGGTCAGCTCGGGAGCGGTCTGTGAGGTCGAGGCCTCTGATCCGGACGGTGACCCGGTCGAGCTGTCGATCTCGTGGAGTGTCGATGGTGAGCCTGCGGGGGAGGGGCCAGTGCTCTCCAGGGAGGATCTCTTCGTCGGTGCGTCGGTGGTGTGTGAGGCGCGTCCATGGGATGGGTCGACGGAGGGCATCGCCGTAGAGTCTGAGCCGGTCGTCGTGAGGGGCCGCACTCCTGAGCCGCCGCACCTCAGGGTCCACCCCGTCAGCCCATGGGAAGGGGAGGGCCTGTGGTGCTGGGAGGACGCCCCCGCGTGGGACGCGGACGGTGACCCACTCGTCTACACGGTCACTTGGTTCGTCGACGACGCTGAGTGGGAGGGGCCGGTAGAGTCCCACCTGTTCACTGGAGACACCATTCCGCCGGGACATGCCCTCATCGGAGAGGAGTGGCGCTGCGTGGTCGAGGTCTCGGATGGGGATTCGACCTCAGTCGCCGAGGCCTCCGCCACGATCGGTGAGCCGCCTGGGGGCAACGTCCTCGTGATTCTGGCGGATGACCTTGGCGTCGACAAGGTCGGCGCCTACGCGGCGCATCCGGAGCCGCCAAGAACACCGGTGATCGACGGTCTCGCTGCGCAGGGGGTGTTGTTTCGGAGCGCCTACGCATCGCCGTCGTGCAGCCCAACTCGCGCATCGCTGCTGACAGGACGGTACCCCCGACGCACCGGCGTGGGAGAGGTCATCCACACCCGTGACGATCTGTTCGAGCTGCCTCTGAGCGAGGTGCTTGTTCCGGAGATGCTGCGACACAGCGCGCTCGAGTACACCTCGGTCGCGCTCGGCAAGTGGCATCTCGCGGGCAACGACAGCGCCAGTAGCCTACGCCATCCACTGGAGCAGGGCTTCGCGCGCCACGCCGGCTCCTTCGGCAACCCGGGCAGCGCCAGTCAGCCACCCGAGGAAGAGCTGGGGTACTTCTACTGGGAGAAAGTCGTCGATGGCGTGCCTGGTTTCACGCGCACGTACATGACGACGGACACCATCGACGATGCCATTGCCGAGCTGGACGGGCTGCCCGAGCCGTGGTTCCTCTACGTTGCGCTCAACGCACCACACGACCCCTTCCATCTTCCTCCAGAGCACCTACACACCCTCGAGCTGGATGAAGATGCGCTGCCGCCACTTCGCTACGCAGCCATGGTCGAGGCGATGGACACCGAGCTCGGACGCATGTTGGAGGCGGTAGAGCCCGGAGTTCTCTCGCGAACAACACTTGTCTTTGCGGGAGACAACGGCACGCATGAGCGTGTGATTCGCGACCCCTGGGATCGAACTCGGAGCAAGACCACCCTCTACGAGGGCGGAGTGAACGTCCCCCTGATCGTGACCGGACCACTGGTGACCAGCCCCGGCACGGAGGTGGAGGCGCTCGTTCATGTCGCGGACATCTTCGCGACGGTCGCCGAGATCGCTGGCGTGCGCGTCCATCCCCCTGGACTGGTGGAGCCGACGCACGATGTAGAGGCTCTGGACATCGATGGTCTGTCCCTGTTGCCTTACCTGGCCAGTCCGTCTCACCCGAGCCTCCGGCGCTACGCTTGGAGCGAGAAGTTTGCGGAGAACGGGCAGACTCCCTATCGGACGGACGGTCGCACGCTGCGCGACGAGCGCTACAAGCTCATCTCGTACCAAGGGGGCACCGACCAGCTGTTCGAACTGTCTGCGGGCGCCTGGGACGAGGGGCCTCCCATCGCGGCGCCAAGCGCCGAGCAGCTCGACGCTCGTGCCCGCCTCCTGCGTGCAGTCGAGGCGCACCTCGAGCGGCTGGAGCCCTAGCCACCCGTCGCGAGAAGCTCGAGCAGCTCGTGGGTCTCGAGACGAGTGCGTGCTGCTCCGCCGATCACGCTGTCTGCGAGCGCGCGCTTCTCCTCGTGAAGCTGAAGAATGGCCTCCTCGACGGTCTGCATCGCGATCACGCGGTACACCGTGACGTGCTTGGTCTGGCCGATGCGGTGGGCTCGGTCCGTTGCCTGGTCCTCCGCGGCGGGATTCCACCAGGGATCCAGATGAACGACGAAGGACGCCGCAGTCAGGTTGAGCCCCGTGCCACCCGCCTTCAGCGAGATGAGAAACACATCGCCTTCGCCCCGCTGGAAGGAGTCGACCTCTCTCTGGCGTTGTTCCGCCGCTGTGGAGCCGTCGAGGTAGCGCGTCGTGACGCCGTCTTCTTCGAGGGCGTCTCGGACGAGGCTTAGGTGACGTGTGAACTGACTGAAGATCAGCGCTCGGTGCCCGGCGTCAACCCCCTCTCGGATCAGCTGGCGCACGCGGCGTAGCTTCGACGACGTGACGGCGCTCTCACTGTCGACGAGACGCGGGTGGCATGCGAGCTGGCGCAGCCGGGTGAGGGCAGCGAGGACGGCCATCCGCTGGTGGTTGTCGCCGTCTGTACCACGGGCCACCAGTCTGCGAGCGGCCGCGATGCGTTCCTGCTCGTACAGCTCCCGCTCGGCATCAGAGAGCTCCACCTCAACCAGCATCTCCATGCGCGCGGGCAGATCGCTGGCCACCGTCTCCTTGCGCCGCCGCAGGAGGAACGGAGCGATCAGCCGAGCCAAGCGCGCGCTCGTGGGCTTGTCGCCAGCCCGCTCAATGGGATGGACCCAGCGCTCGCGAAAGGCTGTGTGACTTCCGAGTAGGCCAGGAACCGTCGCACGAAACAGGGACCAGAGCTCGCCGATTCGATTCTCGATGGGCGTGCCCGTGAGCGCGAGACAGAACGCTCGCCGAAGACCGTGAGCCGCTCGCGCAGCAGCTGTGGTGGGATTCTTGATGGCCTGTGCTTCGTCGAGGACGACCGTGTGGAAGTCATGGTCTTGGAGGAGGTCGGCATCACGCCTGAGCAGCGCGTAGCTGGTGACGAGCACGAGGCCGGGCCTCAGGTCCTCGAGCAGCTCCGTCCTCGTCGGTCCCCGATACGCGGTGACGTCGAGATCAGGCGCGAAGCGGGCCGCCTCACGAATCCAGTTGAAGCCCACCGAGGTGGGCGCCACGACCAGCGCCGGCCCACCAGCGGCACGCCGCAGCAGCAGCGTCAGTGCCTGCAGCGTCTTGCCGAGTCCCATGTCATCTGCCAGCACGGCGCCAGGGGCCCACTCGGCGAGTCGAGCCAGCCA
This sequence comes from Pseudomonadota bacterium, assembly GCA_002862545.1. Classification (GTDB taxonomy): domain Bacteria; phylum Myxococcota_A; class UBA796; order UBA796. Next base: position 33,771 of record PKDJ01000310.1, on the reverse strand, counting down.
CACGAAGCCCTCCCGCTGGTAGCCGCGGAGGGTCGCGGTGAGACCCTCGGGAGTCTCGGGTGTGAGGGTCGCGGCGGCTCTCACGCGCGCTGCTTGCGCGTGCCAGGAGGGCGGGAGAGTCACGCTTGCTCCCGCGTCGCTGAGCCCTGCGATGACAGAGGCATGGAGCGGCTCGACACGAAGTGCGGAGCGCCGAGGCTGAGTGATGCTCACCGCCTCTGTGAGGCGCGCGCGGAGGGCATCCGAGAGCTTGGCATAGGACCCGTCCTCCAGCTGGAGCCAGTGCCGGCCCTCGCGTACCGCTCGCAGGAGCTCGCGCAGCGGGACCTGATGGTCTCCGACAGCGAGGGTGCCTTCGAGACCAAACCAGTCTCGACGGCGCTGCACGCTCACGGACAGGTCCTCGGGACCCGCCTCTCCGACGAGGTCGGGGGAGGGGCCGTCCCACTGGACGGTCAGTCCACTCGACTCCGCGAGGAGGGCCAGGTCGAGGGCCTCCTCGAGCGTGAGTGGGCTGCTCAGGTCACCGAGTAGCTCCTGTGCGGCCTGGAGCGCTGTGCTCTCGGCGTGCCGATCGCGCTGGACGTGCCGAGTCCGAGAAGACTCTCGGCGATACGCGAACATGGACGGGTCGCTGGGGAGCAAGTCAGCGAAGCCTGGAGCGGGCGAGATGGACAGGCGGGCGGTGGTCGTACCATCCCTCGACTCTAGCCGCAGATGAGCTGTGGGGGAGGGGGGCTCGCTCTCCCCCGCAAGGGCACCCTCCAAGCGAAGCTCGAGGAGTGACGCCAGCCGCGGAAGCCTCTGGAAGACTGCATCCAGAGCGGACTCTGGAAAGGAGGACTGCCGGGTCGACAGAGCCTTCACGACCGCCAGCCCCTTGGGGCTGACGCGCAGGAGGCGGAGGGTCGTCCCGTCGTGCCACAGTGCGCGTCCACCAGCGGCGTCCTCCAAGACCTCGAGCGGCAGGGCGCGTGGGACTCCGTGAACCACCGCCTGGAAGCGCACACCATCCTCGCTTGGTCGCCCGACCAGCCCCACCGGGTGGGTGACCACTGCTGTCGGGCGTGAGGAGCGTCCAGGGCCGTAGATGTGTGGATGCCCGGTCAGAGTCTCCAGAGCCTGCAGCACGAGCGCGCGGGGGACCTTGGCGCCGGCCCGCTCCGGGGCCAGGAGTGTCGCAGCCCGCCGATCAGATGGTCGCGGTCCATCGAGGGCGGCTTCGAGTCCCACGAGCGTGAGCTTCGAGCCCCCACCCTTCTTGTTGGTGACAGCCACGGGCTCTAGGGTGAGGGAGCCGCGAGCGCTGCGAACTCGCCAGCCGATGGGGACATCCCTCGAGACGCTCAGGATGTCATCGAGCACGTCCAGATCACGCTGCCAGCGTGGAGTGCCGACTACTCGGGCGAGCTCCTCGAGCTTGACGCCAGCGGTGTCCGCCTCGCCAGTGAGGGTATCGAGAAGCAGATCGACGACCGCGAGCCTGGCCGCGCACGCCACCTCGGGACGCGCACAGCGGCAGTGAAGCATTCCGGACGTGAGGTCGATCACGATGCGCGCGTCACGGTGCCCAGGGCAGGCAGCGACGGGCTGTAGGGCGACCTCGAGAGTCGGCGGATCGTCGACCAGGTGCGCCTGTGGACTTCCCCGGTGTGACGGGGCGAGCGGACCAGCCCCTGCGCTCGCCAGCTCTCCTCGGACCGCGAGCAGCTGGGCCTGAAGAGGGGCCAGCCTCGGATCGGGGGTGAGGGCGGCACGCGTGACCGCCGCCTGGGCGGCAAAGCGCACACCGGTCGCCGCGGCCACTGCCCCCTCGTGAAGGTAGCGTCGTGCCGCCTCTTGGAGCGTCAGTGGCGGCGTCGTGCGGCTGCCACGAGCACTTCGGGACCGCTCTGCCTCAAGGAGCCTGCCGAGCGACCACTCGTCATCGCCGTACCACCAGAGCCAGCGCCCTGCATCACCTCCAACCTGAGTCTCCAGGCGCCTTGCATCGCGCTGTAGCCAGTCGCTGACCCCCCAGGCCGTCGCCCAGGCCTCCAGCTCGAGGCGGGGTCGCCCCAGGGGTGGTGGCGGTACAGCAACGACCTCGTCAGGTGCATCAAGCTCGCCTCTCCTGGCTGTGAGGTCATGCTCGATCAGGCGACAGACCTCGGCCGCAGCTTGTCGCCCCTGCCGCCAGTCGAGCAGCCTTCCCTCGGCGGCCTGATCCGACAGGAGCGCTTCGAGCGTCGTTAGGCCCTCCTTCCGGGTGAAGGCATCGAGGATGGCCCACGACTGCACCGACATGCCGGAGGAGTGCATCCATCGGTCGAGCGACGCCTGCAAAAGCGCCTCCGCGTCGAGGGTGCGGGCACGTTCTAGGAGCTGTGCGAAGGGGGAGGGGGACATGGAAGCCGGGGGCGTTCTCTGTCCGCCCCTATGCCCCTTCGCAGTGGTCAGCGACCCAGGTTGAGCATCGTCTTCTTCGGGCCTGTGACGACGTAATACCAGCCGATGCTGTTCATGCGATTGAAGAGCACTAGCTCCTCTCCGCTCGGGCCGTTCGCCGGGTGGGCTCCGCCGGGTCGCTGCTCCGTAACGTCCTGAACGATGGCGTCGTGATGGAACCGAGGCATTCGAATGGTGCGCTTGCTCGCGCCGGAGCGCACCTCGGCACCCTTCTTGGAGGAACGAACGACGATCTTGCCCTCAGGATCGAGGAGGAAGGCTTCTACGCCTTCGACATCCTTGAACTCTGGGGCCTCGAGGAGGTCCTCGATGATGTAGTCAAACGTGACGTCCACGCCAGCGACGCCCAAGTACTCGTCGTCCGCGAACAGGGACTGGGTGCAGGACAGGACGAGGCCCATGCCGGAGACATCGGCAGTTGGCGAGCCCCAGGTCGGGCCGACTGCGTCTCGGGCCATCTCGTACCACGGGGTCTCGCGATGGTCGTAGTCGTCGGGGTAGCCACCATGGCCGGGGTAGGAAGCGTAGACGCCGTTCTCAAGCCCGATGTAGGCCCACGTGATGGGGACGCCGACGTCGGCCAAGGCCCTCTTTGCGCGCTTCGGAGTGTAGTTGACGGCCTCTTCGTCGAGGCTGCGAAGGAGGATGCGCTTGAAGTGGGGGGCCATCGTCGACAGCTGCAGCACGTCCTCCTCGACCGTGGCGTCACCACCGTCCAAAGGAGCGATGAAGGCGGCATGATCGAGGCTGATGGGGCGCTGGTAGCGGTCGGACTCGAAGGTGTCGACGGGGCCGTCTTCGGTGCCGATTGCGGTGGTGTAGTACCAGGGCTCGCGAGGCACCTCGCCGCGCACGATTCGATCGATCGCAGCCGTGGAGAGGACTGACAGGAGGCCCTCGTACTTGAGGAACTGGCCATCGATCAGGGAGCTCTGGCGTGCCGTGATGGCCTGAATGTTCGAGAGCCTCTGCTTCTGTGCCTCGGAGGCGGAGAGGGCGAGCTGCGTGTAGACGAAGATGCTCATGACAACGATGAATGACCCAGTGATGAGCAGCATCACGATGCCGAGGGTCGCCTCACGGTGCTTGCCCATCCAGCGAAGGAGGGCTTGCACTGGCGGGTCAGGTCTGGCGAGCACCGCGTCGCCGCGGAGGTAGCGACGCAGGTCATCCGAGAGGGCATCCACACTGGAATAGCGACGGGCCTTGTCCTTCCTCGTGGCCTTGTGGACGATCGCAACCAGCTCCGCAGGCAGCACCTCGCCAGTGATGTGTCGGAGTGGATCCTTCTCGCCGTCTTGGTGGCGCATGACGATCTTGAGGGGCGCCTTGCCCGTGACAGCTGGGTTGAGGCTGATCAGCTCGAACAGGATCAAGCCGAGGCTGTACTGATCGCTGGCGGCATCGAGTGTCTCGTTGTCGCCTTCGGCCTGCTCCGGCGACATGTAGCCGGGCGTGCCGATGATGAGATCACCCTCATCCTCGGGTGGGCGGGAGAGTTCGATCGGCTCGTCGACCTCGGTCGTGAAGACCTTAGAGATGCCCCAGTCCATCACGTAGAGCTCATTGAAGGCCCCAACCATGATGTTCTCTGGCTTGAGATCACGGTGGATGACCCCGCGGGCGTGCGCGTACCCGAGTGCATCGCAGGCCTTGATGAACAGCTCGATTCGGCTCTCGAGCGAGTGGTCCTCGTCGACCTTGCCCCTCTGCGCCTGCTGCTTCGTCTCCTCGATGATCGCCTCGAGGGTGCGTCCCTTGACGAGCTTCATCGTGTAGGCAGACGAGGCCTCGAGCGCGTAGACCGGCACGATGTTCGGGTGCTCGAGCTGAGCGGTGATCTCTGCCTCGTTGATGAACTTCGTGGCCAGCGCAGGCTGGGTAGCGATGTCCTCGCTCATCTCCTTGTAGGCGACTCGACGGCGCAGCTGGGTGTCACGTGCGAGGTGCACGCGCCCCATTGCGCCTTCACCGACCGTACCTACGAAGTCATAGTGGCCATCCATGCTCTTCGGCGTGTTCGGCTTCTTGGTGCGACGGGAGGTGCGCTGGCCCTCGCGTCGTCGTCGCCGCCGCTTGGTGGAGCCATCACCCGAGCTTGCGTCGGTCGCAGCGCGGAGGTTGCCACCGGTTGTGCGCCGGAACTTCTGGGCCCGCCGCTTGTCGTCGACCTCGTACTCGCCTGACTCCAGCGAAGCCTCGCCGGACTGCAGGGGGGTCTGCAGGGCATCGTCGAGCGGTCTCGCAGTGTTCGCGGCAGCCGCCTGCTCCGCACTCTCCGACGGATCGGCCGGAACTGTTGGCGCGGTTACGGCGCCGCTGGCTGCGGCGTCAGCCTGGTCGGGGCGCTGGCCCGGATCCGTTGGCGGATCGTTCTCCGCGCCGGCTGGGGGAAGTGACTCCTCCGCAGCGGGGGCCGCCGCTCTCGCTGCTGATGCAGCGCTAGCTCCTGGCTCCGTGCCTCCGGCCCCCTCGAGCTGTGCCGAGAGCTGCTGGTGCATGGCGTCGTTGATCAGTCCGAAGTCGTGCAGGTGAGACAGGAACTGAGCTGGAGAGCTCGTACCTGTCTGCTGCACGAACTCGTTGTAAAGCGCGTCGACATCCTGCTCGAGAGCTGGCTGGACGGCAGACTTGAGGTCCTCGATCCGCATGGCCCGGGAGGGTAGCACGCACTGCGGTGTCATGCGCCCCGCCTCTCAAGGAACAGCAGGCTCGATGCGACGTGCCGCGGCAGATCCGCTGTCAGTCTGGCTCGAGCGCGATGCTCTCAGCCTTGGGTAGGACCTCACGAATCCTCGCCTCAAGACGATCGACCTCATCCCCGACGCGCTCGATGACATTCTCGCCGTAGCCAACCAAGAAGGAGCGTAGCTTCTCGGGTGTGTCGAGTTGGGCATGCAGTTGGTCGATGTCGTGCTCTCCGAGCCATCTCTCAGCGAGGTAGTCCGCGTCGAACTCGATCTCTGCGCTGATGCGGTACGACGAGGTGCCTACGACGACGGCCCGCTGCAGCACCACCTGATCGATCGCAGGGTCTTCGGCGAGGAGCGCCTCTAGAGCCTCCTGGTCGGCCTCCCGGATCGCTCTGCCAATCAGGAGTGCTCGATTCTTCGCAATCAGGAAGAAGGCGACGCCTCCGAGCAAGATGCCGATCGCGATCGAGCCGAGGGGGTCCCAGTACGGGGCCCCGGTGATGTGCGTCAGACCGATGGCTGCGAGGGCCAGCAACACACCAAGGACGGCCGCACCGTCCTCGAGGATGACGGCGACGCCGAACGGATCGTCCGTCGTGCGCAGGTACTCGGAGAGGGACTGCCCGTGATTCTTGGCCTCAGACGCGATGCCACGCACGGCGAAGGCAAGTGCCGCTCCCTCGACCACGAGGGCGAACACGAGGATGGCAAGGTTCAGCTCGAAGCCCTCCGAGGCGCCGTGCCCGTGCCCATGAGGCTCCCAGAGGGCCTGCACGCCATGCGTGATGCTGACACCCGACCCGAGGAAGAACATGCCGACGGCAGAGATCAGACTCCACACGAAGGCCTCGCGCCCGTAGCCTTGAGGGTGTGTGGGGTCGGGCGGCTTGTTGGCCCTGGCCATGCCGAGGGCGAGCAGCGCCTGATTGCCTACATCGGCGAGTGAGTGCACGCCCTCGGAGAGCATGGAGCCACTGCCCGTGACGGCAAATCCCGCGAGCTTTGCCACGGTCACTACGCTGTTCGCCGTGAGGGCCGCGTAGACGGCTAGCTTACTGCCACCGGCCATGTCTTCCTCCGCCGACGTGATGATGCCGGGCGACGCCCAGAGTCACTCAGATGTGGCTCTTCACGAGGGTCCGGAGCGCATGGATTCCGCCGCTCGCGTCGTTCTTCCGTGCGACCACCTGGCCGTTCTTGAAGACCATCAGGGCAGGAATGGAGGTGACCTTGAACTGCATCGCCGTCTTCATGTTGGCCTGAACGTCGACCTTGACGACCTTGAGCTTCCCGCTGGTCTCTTCTGCGAGGCTGTCCACGTGTGGCGAGATCGCCTTGCACGGAGCGCACCAGGTTGCCCAGAAGTCGACCAGGACGGGCACGCTGCTGTCGAGCACCTCGGTCTTGAAGTTCGCGTCCGTGACGTCTGCGACGTTGGCCATGCTCATCGCTCCTGTGGTGGTCCCTAGGACCGTGTGAAGGGGAGTCCGTCTAAGGGCGGACGGTTCCGGCTGCAGCTGGTCGCGTATTGGCGTTCCCGAGCACAGCGCCACGCCATTGTGCACACACCAGCGAGCGCGGCAAGACCATCCCCTCGGGTTAGTCGGAAGCCGTGGAGCGGATCCCCTACATCATGGTGCTCGCGTGCTACGCGATCGCCACGGTCGGGCACCTCCTGCCGGGCGTGCTCGGCGAGCGGGTGGAGACCAGGCTGCGCGCCGTCGTGGGCGTCGGTGTGGTGCTGCATCTGCTGACCCTGTTGATTGGGGCGCTGCTGTCGGAGCTGCCTCCTGGGTTTCCCGAGGCACTGTCGGCGACCTCGCTGGGAATCGTCGTCGCGTATGTGTGGGTCGGTGACGGTCGCCTGCGGGCGGTGGGCATGCTGATGGTACCGCTCGCCCTTGTTCTCCTGGGCACGGCACAGGTGGTGCCCAGCCATCGTGTCGCTGCGCTCGAGGACGCAGGTACCTCACCCTGGCTGCCGATCCATCTCGGCCTGGTGTTCGCCGGAATTGCGGGCTTCGCGCTCTCATCAGCCGTCGGCGTTGTCTATCTCTGGACGCGGCGTCGTCTGAAGTCAAAGCGATTCGACGGGCTCGGGCGCCTGCCGAGTCTTGAGGTGCTCGACCGCATCCAGTTTCGAGCCATGCTCTTCGGCTTCACCTTCCTCACGCTGGGTATCGGCGCAGGCGGAGCTTGGGCGGCCGCATCGCTCGAGCAGACCTGGGCGATCGATCCAAAAATATTATTCACCCTTCTGATCTGGCTCTGGTATGGCGCAGCGCTCCAGGTGCGCCTGGTGCTGGGGCGCCGGGGGCGCTGGACGGCGCTGTTCTCCATTGCAGGATTCGGGGGACTTGTGTTCTCCCTCCTCGGCGTCAACTTCCTGCTGTCGGGATGGCATACCTATGGTGGGTGATGCCGACCGAATCCTGGCGGTAGGGCTGTCGCACCACACGGCGCCTGTCGACGTGCGTGAGCGCATCGCGATGGACGAGGCCATGGTGCGAGAGACGCTCTCCAGCTTGAAGCAGCAGCGCGTGATCGAGGAGGCACTGCTGCTGTCGACCTGTAATCGGGTCGAGCTGTACGCAGTCCCCGCCGACGCCGATCGACTTCGGGACTGGCTTGAGACCTTCCGCACGGCAGATGGCACGCCCGTGTCGCGCTACCTGTACTGGAAGTACGGTGGTGAGGCCGTTCAGCACTTGTTTCGAGTCGCGTCGTCGCTCGACTCGCTCGTGCTCGGCGAGCCGCAGATCCTCGGTCAAGTCAAGGATGCTGTGAGGGTAGCGACGGAGGAGAAGTCCCTCGGGCGCCTGCTGCAGCCGCTCAGCCAGCGAACGCTGACGGTGGCAAAGCGGGTTCGCTCCCAGACAGACATCGGCCGAAGTCGTGTGGGCATAGGAAACGCTGGAGTCGATCTTGCTCTCCAGATTTTCGGAAGCCTTCAGGGAAAGCGGGCCCTGCTGGTGGGCGTGGGGGAGATGGGCCGTCAAGTAGCTCGAGCTCTGCTCACGGCCGGGCTAGACGAGCTTCTCGTCGCGAACCGCACATATGACCGTGCTGCAGAGCTCGCCTCGGAGCATGGCTTCACGGCGATTCGATGGGACCGGCTGACCGAGTACTTGCCGCGGGCCGATGTCGTCATCGCTGCGACGGGCGCCAGCAAGCCGCTGATTACGACGGAGATGGTTCGTCGGGCCATCCGAGCCCGCCGCTATCGAACCATGTTCCTCGTCGACCTCTCCGTTCCGCGAAACATCTCGCCGAGCGTGGAGAGTCTCGACGAGGCCTATCTGTTCAACATCGATGACCTGCAGCGGGTGGTCAATCGCGGCCGCGAAGAGCGGGCACAGGCGGCACAGGCTGCGACGGCGATGGTCGACGCAGAGGCGGCCAAGTACCTGGAGACGCTCGAGTCTCTCGATGCGGGGCCCGCGATTCGAGCGCTCACGACACGCGCGGAGACACTGCGACTCGAGGAGCTCGCCAGGTCTCGGAAGCTGGTCGCGTCTCTCGATGCCGGGCAGGCGAAGCAGCTCGATGCGCTCACCAGAGCACTGGTAAAGAAGCTCCTCCACGAACACGTGGGGGCGCTTCGAGAGGCGGCCAAGCGCGGCGACGCGCGCGCCGTGGAGGTCTTGACGGAGCCATGGACGAAATGACCTTGCGGCTCGGTACCCGCGGTAGTCTACTCGCGAAGACGCAGAGCACGTGGGTGGCCGACGCCATCACCGCGGCCACAGGTCGCGCTGTGGAGCTCGTCGTCATCAGCACACGGGGCGATCAGGTGCGCGATCGTCCCCTGTCCCAGGTTGGCGGCAAGGGTCTCTTTACCAAGGAGATCGAGGACGCGATGCTTCGGGGCGACGTGGACCTTGCTGTGCACTCCATGAAGGACATGCCGACAGAGGGTCCGCGTGGTCTGGTGATTGCCTCCGTCCCTCGTCGCGCGAGCGCATTTGACGCCTTGGTAGGGGCTCGTCTCGACGAGCTTGGCCCCGGGGCGATTGTGGGCACGGGGTCAGCTCGTCGTGCCGAGCAGCTGGCCGCCCTGCGTCCGGATCTGGAGATTCGCGGCATCCGGGGAAACGTCGGCACGCGAATCCGTCGGCAGCGGGACGGCGACTACGATGCCGTCGTGCTCGCGAAGGCTGGCCTCGACCGCCTTGGGTGGGGCGAGCAAGCCACAGAAGTGCTTGGAGTCGAGCACATGGTGCCCGCGGTTGGGCAGGGCGCGCTCGCTGTTCAGTGTCGGCGGGACGATGCCGACGTGCTGCAGCTGCTGGAGCGCGTCCACGACCCCGATACTGCTGTCTGTGTCGGGGCGGAGCGCTCCTTTCTCGCGACACTCGAGGGTGGATGTTCCGTTCCGGCTGGCTGCTTCGCTCGGCTAGAGGGAGACCAGCTCGTGGCTGAGGGCTTCTTGGCAGATGCCGGGGGCCGCCGTCGGATGGTGCTGCGAGCCGACCCGATGCACGGTGTGGCTCTCGGGCGCGACCTCGCGCAGCGCATACGGGCCGGTGAGGGGCGCGTCGTGGGCTAGGGGGCAGCCTGAGGTGCCGTGGGTAGGTGTTCCGTGACCGTGTCCACGACCCCTTGCACTGTGTGGGTTGAGGCGACAGCCCCGATGGGGAGGCGCTCTGCCTGACACACGGCCGCAGTGCTGGGACCGATGCAGATGACCATGCCCAGCTCTGCGCGTCTTCCCTCGGGCACCGCGGCGGCCAGCCGACGTGCAGCAGAGCCCGACAGGAGAGTTGTGGCTGCAACCGGCAGTGCGCGAGCCAGTTGATGCTCGTGATTGGGTGGCGCAGTGTTCGTGTACGCCACGACGTCGTAGACGGTCGCACCTCGCTGACGCAGCACCTCTGCGACGTAGGGGGAGGCGATCTCCGAGCGTGGGTAGAAGACTGTCCTGCCGCGCACGTCGCCGAGCGCGTCGATCAGCCGCGAGGCGGTGGCCCTTCTCGGAATCACATGCGCGGGGAGGCCGTGCTGTCGCAGCTGATGTGCCGTCGCAGGTCCGACGGCCGCAAAGGAGGCATCCGCCAGTGCAGAGGGGGCGGCCGCTGCCAAGACGTCTGCTGTGACAGCGCTCGTCACGAGCACCAAGTCGGGTGCCGGGAGGGAAGTAAGCGCGAGGGCTACCTCCTCCACGCACCAGCGCCGCAGCAGTAGGGGCACACGGACGGCCGTATAGCCACCTACGGTGAGGAGGTGGGACAGCCCCTCTGCGTCCTCCGCCGCTCGCGTCACGAGCACTCGTGGAGCGCCGCTCGACATCTACGCCAGGGGGTACTTGCGGGCGAGGTCCTTCGTGAGGTTCTTCTGGTGAGCCTCCAGGGTGCCTCCGCCAATCTCGATCAGCTTGGCATCGCGCCACAAGCGCTCGACGGGGTACTCCCGGCAGTACCCGGAGCCGCCCATGACCTGCATGGCGTAGTCCGCCACGATCTTCCCGACAGGCGCCGCGAACAGCTTGGCTGCATCCGAGCCGATGCGAGCGTTGGTCTCTGGGGTGACCTCACGTGCCACGTTGTAGACCAGACACTTGGCTGCCTCGGTCATGGCATAGCCCTCAGCGATGTAGCGCTGGATCTGGCCGTAGCGGTTGATTGGCTGACCGAACGACAGGCGCTCTTGGCCATGACGGATCATGATCTCGATGCACCGGTCAGCGATACCCACGCTCATCGCGCCGAGGGCGAGTCGCTCGATCTCAAGGTTGCGCATCATGTGGACCACGCCGTGACCTTCCTCTCCGAGGAGGTTCGCCGCGGGTACGCGGCAGTCCTCGAAGATCAGCTCTGACATCGTAGAGCCGCGCATACCGAGCTTGTCGATGTGGTGGGAGGTCGTGAAGCCGGGGCAGTCACGGTCGACGATGAAGGCGGTGATCCGACCATCGACCTTGGCATAGACCTGGAAGCAGTAGCCCTCGCAGCCGTTGGTGATGTAGGTCTTGGTGCCGTTCAGGACGTAGTGCTCACCGTCGCGCACGGCGGTGGTCGACATCGCGAGCACGTCGGTGCCGGCACCCGGCTCGGTCATCCCCATTCCTGCGACCCATTCGCCCGAGAGCACCTTGTCGAGGTACCGGCCTCGCTGCTCCGCGTTCGAGCTCTGGTAGAAGTTGTTCACGAAGAGCAGGGAGTGAGCGAGGTAGGCGAGACAGAAGCCGGGGTCGGACTTCGACAGCTCGTGGTGCACGATCACCGACGCGGTGGCGTCCATGCCTGAGCCGCCATCGGCCTCGGGTATCGTGATGCCCAGAAGTCCGAGCTCACCCGCGCGGCGAAAGAGCTCGACATTCAGTACGCCCTTCTCGTCGTGGGCTGCGGCCTGGGGTTCGACTTCAGACTTGGTGAAATCAGCCACCATCTCACGAAGCATACGGTGCTCGTCAGTGGGGTTGAACAAGTCGTCGTAGCGCATGCGACTGACCTCGAGCGTCGGTGTGTGGGCCGCTGCCCGTAACCCGTCCGTGCTCAGGTTAGGCCGTTCACCTCAGTATGTGGAAGACAAGCGGGGGTCCTGTGCAGAAGACGATGTTTCTCGTGGACGGCAGCAACCACGCGTTCCGGGCGCAGTTCGCCTTGCCACCCCAGCACACGACCGGCTTCTTCCCCACGCGAGTGCTGTATGGCTTCACCCTGCTGTTTCAGAAGATGCTCCGGCAGTGGCGTCCGGACTACGTGGTCGTGTCCTTCGACAGCGGGAAGACGTTTCGTCACGCCATGTACGAGGACTACAAGGGGCACCGCCCGGACATGCCGGGTGACTTGAAGCGGCAGTGGCCCCTGCTGCCAGAGCTCGTCGAGGCCTTCGGCTACCCCTGCATGATGATGGAGGGCTACGAGGCGGATGACGTGTTGGGCAGTCTCGCGGCACAGTTCGCGTCCGACGACTTGCTCGTGTACCTCGTCACCTCCGACAAGGACTTCGCTCAGCTGGTTGGGCCGAACGTCCGATTGCTCGACGAGGCGAAGGGTCGAGAGCTCGATGTCGAAGGGGTCGTCGGGAAGTTCAGCGTGCGCCCGGAGCAGGTCGTCGACTGGCTGGGTCTCCAGGGCGACAGCTCGGACAACATCCCTGGAGTGCCTGGAATTGGGCCCAAGACTGCGAGCACCCTGCTCGCAAAGTACGGCGACCTCGAGTCCGTACTGGCGGCCGCGGCCGCTGGCGAAGTCAAGGGCAAGCGCGGCACCAACCTGGTCGAGCATGCCGAGGCCGCCAGGATGTCGAGGACTCTGGCGCGTATCGAGACCGAGCTCGACCTGGGGGTCACGCTGGATGACCTGGCGCCACGTGGGCTCCAAGAGGAGGAGCTGCGTGAGCTCTTCGAGCAGTGGGAGTTCGGCTCCGTCGCGCGAAAGCTGCTTCCAGCGAAGGTTGCTGTCGACACGTCGGGCTACCGCGCAGTCACCACCGACAGTGGTGTCGACGAGCTGCTGAAGGACCTGCGAGCCGCTGGGCGCCTGGCATTCGCACTGCGAGCGCACGAGACAGGCGCTGGAGTCATGATTCTCGGTGCTAGCTTCGCCTGGGAGGGTGGAACAGCCTACCTCCCGCTCACCCCACGCAGTGGGGTGTCCCACGACGTCGAGGCGGCCACGACCCGGGTCCTCGAGTTGCTCGCCGATCCGACGGTGGAGAAGATTGGATACGACCTCAAGCAGAGCATGAGGGTGGTCTCGAAAGCTGGCGGAAAGGCTGCGGGATTGGTGGGTGATGCGCGGGTTCTCGACTATGTGCTCGTCGCCCACCGACGCACACATGGGCTCGAAGATCTCGCCCAGCGTCATCTGGGCCACAGCCTCGCATACGCTCCCGACGTCGAGCCTCTGCTGCTGGAGGATGTCGTACGCTGCGCAATCGAGCCCGCGCATGTGGCTTGGCTGGCGCATGCGAAGCTGCAGAAGCGTCTCGGCGACGGGACACGCTTCGTCTACGAGAAGATTGAGCTCCCGCTCACGCCGATCCTGGCCGAGATGGAGGAGAACGGCATCTTCCTGGACCGCGATGTGTTGGCCCAGGTGCGTGACGACATCAAGGCTCGTGCGGCTCAAGCACAGGCAACGTGCCACGAGCTCGCGGGCAGGGCCTTCAAGGTCAACTCACCCAAGGAGGTGGCTGACGTGCTCTTCGTTGAGCTCGAGCTGCCCAAGTCGAAGAAGACACGCTCTGGAGCCTGGTCGACCGACAGCAGTGTGCTGGAGGGCCTCGCAGAGCATCACCCCCTCCCACGCGCAATTCTCGACTACAGGCAGCTGCAGAAGCTGGACAGCACCTACCTCTCGAAGCTGCCTAAGCATGTTGGCGAAGATGGGCGTATTCATACGACTTTCAATCAGACGGTGGCGGCTACGGGTCGGCTCGCGAGCACCGAGCCGAACCTCCAGAACATCCCCATTCGAACCTTCGAGGGGCGGCGCATTCGCGACGCCTTCGTCGCGCCCCCGGGTCGGGTGTTGATGTCCTTCGACTACAGCCAAGTGGAGCTCCGCATCCTGGCGCACTGCTGCGGCTCCGAGGCCCTGATCGAGTCTTTCCGCAGCGGTGAAGACATTCACCGTCGGACGGCGTCGGAGGTCTGGAAGGTGCCGATGTCGGAGGTCTCGGTCGAGCAGCGCAGTGCAGCCAAGGCCATCAACTTCGGTCTGCTCTATGGCATGAGCGCGTTCCGGCTTGGCCGTGATCTCTCGATCAGTCGGGGGGAGGCCAAGGCGTACATGGACGAGTACTTCGGCCGAATGCCAGAGGTGTCCGACTGGATCGAAGCCACGAAGAAGTCATGTAGAGAGGTCGGCTATGCCGAGACGCTCTTCGGACGACGTAGACTGATCCCCGAGATCTACAGCAAGAACTTCACGGATCGGGCCGCTGCCGAGCGAGAGGCGGTGAACACCGTGGTTCAGGGAACGGCAGCTGACATCATCAAGCTCGCGATGATCCGGGTCCATCAGGCTCTCCAGCAGTCGGAGCTACCCGCGCTGATGCTGCTGCAAGTCCACGACGAGCTCCTCCTCGAGGTGCACGCTGGGTACGAGGAGGCCGTGGCCGAGGTCGTTGTTCGAGAGATGATGGCAGCCGCAGATCTTGCCGTGCCGCTGCAGGTGAACTGGGCTGCGGGGCACGACTGGAACGCGGCTCACGGCTGACCTGAGGCCCCTGGTCTCGATTTCTGCAACGTTCGTTGAATGCCGCTGGGGCACGCTCGTCTGTTGCGGACGACGTTGATGCTTACGACGCGGTACGCTCTATCTGCAACGGAGGAGTGAATGATGACGGTCGCTGCGACCCGAGAAGATCCGATGGTCAGTCGAGAGGCCGACCGAGAGATGCTCGAGGCCGTCCTGGCCGGGGACAACACTGCCTACCGTGGCCTGGTCGAGAAGTACCAGGAGCGGATCTACGCGATGGCGTACGGCATGCTGCGCAATCGCGAAGACGCTCGGGACATCACGCAGGAGGCCTTCGTCAAGGCCTACCACAAGCTGTCCACCTTCCGTCTCGAGAGCAGCTTCTACACGTGGCTCTACCGAATCGCGATGAACCTTGCGATTGACTTGACGCGCAAGCGGAAGCGCAGGGGTGAGTCGAGTGGCTATGACGAGACCATCGCGTCGCGGGACGGGGATGGTGGCATCCACGAGGTCCACCACGGGGACAGTCCGAGCCGTGTGCTTGAGCGGAAGCAGCTCTATGCGCGCATCATGGACGCCATGGAGAAGCTCCCGGCCGATCAGAAGCAGGTCATCTTGCTCCGGGAGCTCGAGGGGCTCGCGTACCGAGAGATCGCCGAGATCATGGAAATCCCGGAAGGAACAGTCATGTCGCGACTGTTCTATGCCAGGAAGAAGCTGCAGAAGCTGCTCGCAGCGCAGCATGCTCCGACGTGACAGTCCCTGACGGTTCTCCCTGCGGTCCGCGCGGACTGCCATCCTCCTAAGTCCATTCCAGGAATCCTCCGATGACCGGTATGCTCGAGACCCTGCTGATGCGCATTCGCGATGGGGGTGCGACGGATGCGGACCTCCAGAAGGCGCGCGGGCTGGTCCGTCACGATGCGCGACTGCCGCCAGAGCTTCGAGAGGAAGTGCTGATTCTGGCGACGGAGGCGCCGTCGGATGCGGCTGGACTGCTCGCTGTCCTAGGGGTGGACGAGCTGTTCGGCGATGCTCTTCGGGATGCAGTCTCCTACGATCTCTCTGTGTCGGAGGCGGAGCTGACGCCAAGCGAGGTCCTGGAGCTCGAGGATGACTGGCCTTGGGGCCCCCTGGTCGCAGAGGCGGTGTCAGGAGAGGCCGGTCGGTGTGAGGTCGTCGATGCGGTCCTCGCGAGAGTCGACCGGGGCGTGTCGTCGGACTGGGTCTATGGGCCTCTCCTCGCTGAGGCGGTGAGCCGTGAGGGGGGGCGGGCCGAGGTCGCTCTAGACATTCAGGCCGCTGTCGGAGAGGAGAAGGCTGGGGTCGTCGAGGGGATCCTTGCAGAGGCTGGTCCGGTCCCGAGCGTAGATGAGACGCTGCAGCTCGCATGGCTGGCGGATGCTGTGCAGCACGAGGCGGGCAGCGTCGATGTCTCACACGGTGTCTTCGCTGCTCTCGAGATGGAGGCGCTGCCCGTCGCCGAGGCGGTCCGGCGTGAAGCCGGGTTGGTGGATGTCGCTGCGGTTGTGATCTCTGCTCTCGAGCTTGCGGATGGTGTCATGGCGGTGGCCGAGGCCGTCAGACAGGAGGCTGGACCGGTCGATGTCGGTGGCGCAGTGCTGGCGGAGCTGCAGATCTCTGCGCTCCCGGTGGCCGAGGCCGTCCGCTTCGAAGCGGGTGAGCTCGAATCGGTCGAGGCCGCGGGGGAGAGCGGGGCTGTCGCAGCTGCCGTTCGCTCCGAGGCAGGCTCTGTCGATGTCACTGACTCGGTGTTGTCTGCTCTCGCTGCACGCCGGGCGTCAACGTCTGAGCCTCCCGGACAGATGCCCTCGGCGGAGGCGGCTCCCATGAGCTTGCCTGCTCCAGCCAATCGGGCTTGGTCGTGGGGAGCCATGCTGATGGCCGCGATCGTGCTGTGCGTCGTGGGTGCCAGTCAGCTTATCGGTGGTCTCGGACCCATCGAATCGGCACAGCCCGCTCCAATGCAGTTCGCAGCTGCGTCGGAGATTGTAGTAGATGAGCTAGAGTGGTCAGACGCCGTTCAAGTGATGCAGACTGAAGGCGACGAGGGTGCGTTGATCATCTGGGTAGATGAGGAGGCCACGTGACCAGTAGCGGGTCTTCACGGCGAGTACGCCGCCTTTTCTCTGCAGTTGTCGGGGGAATGGCGGCCCTGCTGCTTCTGGGCAGCGCGCCTGCGGCGGTCGCGCAAGACAAGCCGTCCGCGGCCGCGGCGCCTGTGCAGGGCAAGGTCGAGGTCGACGTGCGGGTGGTTCGCGCAGACCACAGCAAGTCTGTGGATGCCGAGCTCAAGCCTCTGATGAAGCAGCTCACCTTCACTCGGTTCACTGGGTTCAAGCTGCTGGCCACGTACCCTGCGCATCTCGCTGTCGGCGGTGACGCCACCTTCTCGCTCGTTGGAGATCGTAAGCTCAAGGTCGACCTCCTCGAGAGAGACGCCAAGCGAGCGAAAATCAGGATCCGGCTCTTCAACGGGAGCAAAGACAAGGTCCTGGACACGACGGTCTCCATCCCGAGGGACAAGAGCTTCGTGATTGGCGGGCCCAAGCTCAAGGATGGCGCCTTGGTCCTTCCGGTCACCGTCTCGTACTGAGGGGGCCTGATGCACCTCGTGCTGTGCAACTGCCCACCAGCGGAGGCTCTACTCCTCGCGCGGGCGCTGGTGGAGGAGCGGCTTGCCGCCTGCGTGAACGTCCTGCCGGGTGTGACGTCGGTCTACCGGTGGAAGGGTGAGTTGTGTGAGGACTCGGAGCACACCCTGCTGATCAAGGTGTCATCCGAGAAGCGAGACGCGCTGACTGCGAGGCTCGCGGTGCTCCACAGCTATGACGTGCCAGAGATCTTGGTTCTCGACCCAAACATGGCGGCATCATTTGATGGCTATGTAGCTTGGGTTCGCAGCGTCTAGGACCATGCTCTCATAGCATCCAGCCTCGCCAAGCCGCTCCGGTGAGGAACAGAAGGCAGCTGTACAGCAACATCAGCCAGAAGACTGCCCCCATGCCCCACCCTGTCGCTCGAGCGTGAATGGCGGCGCCGAGCATTGCGAGGCCACCCGCTATTGTCAGGCCCAGGAACAAGGGAAGCCATGGTGTAGGGGCCATCGGCGTGATCAGCGCTGCGCCGAGGAGCACCCCCCAAGGAGCGCCCGTCGCAGGCGCTAGCCATCGCTCGTAGCGCGCGCCCGAGCTCGGGATGGCTTCACGGACCGGAACCCTACCAACGCGCGCGATCCGGGCGACGAGTGCGGGGAGTAGAACCAGCGGAAGCGTGGCGGCCGCGCTGCCGTAGGGGGAGCGGGCCCAGACGTGGACTGTGCGGCCGTGCCGCTGCCACTCGACCGCCTCGATCTCGGACCAGAGCAGCATGGGGGCCCAAGCAGGTCCGATCCGCAGGCCAGAGCGACTGACCCGTGCCCTGTCCCGGACTCGGGCGAGCACGAGGGCGCCCACTGCGAGGAGGACTCCCGCGGACCACGAATGCTCAGTCACGGCGAGTGCGGCCGCACTGCTGGTGAAGCCACAGATGACTGCAAGGGTTGCCAGGGCGGGGGGTAAGCCACCAGGAGCACTGGGGAAGTCGCCATCCGACCAGTCGGAGCGAAAGGGAAGGCTTGAGCACCACAGTCGCAGGTTGCGTCGATTGGCCCCATAGTGTTGGTCGATAGGGACCTGCCAGTCGGGACCGCAGACCTGTAGCCACGCGCGACCGGTCCAAGGCTCGAAGCGCTCTACGAGACTCGTCACAGATTCGAGGGGAGTGCTTTGGTCGCTCCAGTGGAGGACGTCACCTTCGCGGCGAATCATCAAACCTTGCGCTTGGCCCATCGGACCCGCAGGGCGAGAACACCGTTGGTCTCTTCACAGCGAGCATCCCAGTCCGATGATGAGCGGATGTGCGCCGCGGCCTGCTCGGCGTCTTTTGCTTCGGGCACGACATTGACCCAGCCCTCGGCCTCGAGCAGCTCGGAGAGGCTCCGGTACCTTCGGGGCATTCCGAGGGTGACGCTGCCTAGCCCCTCGAACTCGATGCGATCGCCAGAAGATGCAATCGAGAACTCAGGGGTGAGGGGCACGACGTAGACGGTCTTCACCCCGCCTTCCATGTGCATGAAGGCCAGTGGATGGGTGACCGCCTCGAACGTCGCCATGAGTCTTCCCGGCTCCCTCTGAACTTAACATGCCCACTCAGCCGGGCGGCCAAGTGAGCTGGCGTCCTCCGAGGACGTGTAGATGCAGGTGGGGGACGGACTGTCCGCCTTGCTGACCGATGTTCGTGACGATTCGGTAGCCATCATCGAGCCCCTCCGCACGAGCCACACGCTGTGCCACGAGCATCAGGTGCCCAAGAAGAGCTTGGTCAACCTCTTCGGCGGACTGGATGCTCACGATGGGCTTACGCGGGATCACCAAGATGTGGGTCGGGGCTTGCGGAGAGATGTCGCGAAACGCGATGGCCAGATCGTCCTCATGCACGACGTCCGCCGGGATCTCGCCGTCTAGGATGCGCTGGAAGATGGTCATGCGGCCTCCTGATGCGACGCGTATCGCCGTGAAGTCGGGTTGGATAGGAGCGCGACGGAGGTGCGCATGTCGCGCTGGCTGGTTCTGGGTCTCCTTCAGGCCTGTGGAGACTCAGAGTACGGGGAGTACTGTGAATACGCGGACATCGATGAGCTCTGTCCAGCCGAGGTCGCGATCGAAGCGCGGCTCGAGGGCACAGAGCAGTGCCTCTCGGGAGAGACGGCACTGGTGCTGGAGGTCACGGGAGAGGCTCTGGAGGGAGCAGAGGAGCGCATCTACGATGATGGACGCGAGATCTGGACGCTCGCACGACGCTGCTGCTACCCACTCGAGGTTCGCTCGAGAGACGAGTCCTGCATGGATGAGTGACGGGCTCTCAGCTGCTCGAGCAGAGAAACGAGCACCGGGTGCGTCACCACGCTCGCCGCAGACTCGATGAACTCGGAGCAGTCGGCTTCGTGTGCATAGGCAACCGCTTGGATGGCCATGTCGAGGCGATCGAGCTGTCGCACGAACTGGCTCTCGGCGTCGGACTGGCGCTCGTATTGTTGCCACGTAGCCAGCAGCTCAGCTCCTCGAGGCAGGCCCTCACACAGGGCGACCATGGCGCGCTCTTCTCGCTCGTGCTTGGTCTGGTGCGAGACCCCGTCATGAGGGGTCACGTCTCCGGTGCGGACCTCGGGCAAGTCGTGGAGGATGGCGTACCTCAACGCCTTCTCGCGGCACAAGTCGGCAGGGAGAAAGTTCAGAACCAGCCAGGCAACCCCCCATGTGTGGCTGGCCACGGTCTCTGCTTGCTCCACACCCACGCGTCCCCAGCCGGCCCTTGCGAGCCGCTTGAGGGCGACGGCCTCCAGCAGCGTGTCGATCACTGAGTCAGCCGGGCTCGCTGCGCCTCGAGTCCGAAGGACAGCAGCGTCGGCTCACTCTCCTGGGCCTCGATGAACTGACCCTTGCTGCCGAGGCCTCCCCAGTTGTCCGCGACCAGCACCTGGGCGGTGGGAGCCCCGAGCGAGTTGCCGGGTCCGAGAATGACGACCAGTTCGGCTCCGGTGTGGTGCAGTGCCGACTTCAGAGCGGCGGTGTAGTCGTAGGTGGCGAAGACCTGCTGTCCGAGGGTGTAGTCCTCAAGGGCGGCAGGATCGGCCCATCGCGGTCGAAACACGTGTCCGCGACCATCGATGAGCGGCACGCGTGGAGGCTGGAAGCGCAGGCTCAGCTCCTTCTTGGCGCGCGCACTGGTCTCTGCGAGGAGCGATGTATGGAATGCGCTGTGGAGCGGTAGCTGAACCGGAAAGGTGCGTGGTCCGCGGGACTGCGGCTCCAGCACCTCCAGCAGGTGCTTGACGCCACCCCGATCAGCGCCGAGGACGGCGAACCCTCCAAGCCTGATGGACCACTCCGCGACGTGCCCTGCAGCTCGAGCGCTCTCCAGTCCACGCTGGACCTCTGCGGACAGGGCATCATCGTGCACCCAGTCACTGCCGACAAGGGGGTACAGGAGCTGGCCTCCGACCAGATTGCCAGCCTGATAGCTACCCATGGTGTCGACGAGTCGGATCGTCTCGGAGAGCGACAGTGCGCCCGCTACAGCGAGCGCGGTGTACCAGCCCATCGAGTTCCCCGTGACGCCCACGATCTCGATGGAGGAGCTGTCGAGTTCGGCGAGATCGGCCATCGAACACGCGAAGGTGAGCAGGCTCGCGTTCTCGCCGGCGATGTGGCGCTTTGAGCTGAAGCGTGAGGCGCTGTCGAGCTCCGTGACGGTGGGGGCACCTCGCGCTGCCCGCCAGGTGTCGCAGGCAGCGAGCAGCTCCTCCGCAGCGGGGCGGTTGGCGAGATAGCCGAGCTGCTCGCGCCCGTACGAGCCACGTCCTGGGCACACCAGGAGTGCGCGTCTACGACTCATGAGACCTCCCGAGCGGCGAGGCGGCGGATGCCCTCTGCAATCTCGTCTTCCTGAACGAGGACCAGGTTCGCGGCGGCGCCCAGTGGCACGTAGCTGTCGGCGCCGACGACGATGTCGACCAGTGTGCCCGGGACCCGCAGCGCGAGCTCGGTGACGAGGGCCTCCGCCACGCCAGAGGACCGCCGACACTCATCCACGACCAGAACCCGTCTGACCTCTCGAGCATGTCCTTCGAGCGCATCATGAGGCAGGGGAGCCAGCCAGCGCAGGTCGATTACACGACACTTGATGCCCTCGGCCTCGAGGCGACGGGCGACCCGGAGCGTCATCCACAGTCCGTTGGCGTAGGTGGCCACAACGAGGTCCGCTGGGCCCTCCGAGGGCTCGTAGACTCCGACGGACCCCACCGGCAGAGACTCGCCCGGAGGAGGGTAGTGGGTCAGCCAAGTACCGTCGCCAGGCTCGTGTAGATCCTTCGTCATGTACAGCGCAATGGGCTCAAGGAAGACCGTCGGACGGCCCAGCTGGTGCGCCATCGCAACGAGTGTGCGGAGCATGCGCACCGCATCATCACCGCGAGAGGGGCAGGCGATGAGGAGGCCTGGGATCTCTCGCAGAGCGGCGATGCCATTGTCGTTGTGGAAGTGCCCGCCGAAGCCCTTCTGGTAGGCCAGCGAGGCGATCCGCAGGACCATGGGGTTCGCGTACTGCCCATTCGAGAAAAACTGCATCGAGCCGGCTTCACCGCGAAGTTGGTCGATGGCGTTCATGAGATAGGCCAGGTACTGGATCTCGGGGAGCGGCAGCAGGCCGGCGTGGCCTGCACCGATCGCGAGCCCGAGGATGGTGGTCTCGTCGAGGAGTGTGTTGAACACGCGCCCAACGCCGAACTTCTTCGTGAGGTCGGCTGTGACGTGGTAAACGCCGCCCTTCTTGGCGACATCTTCGCCGAAGAGGATGGCCTCAGGATGGGTGAGGAGAGTGTCTGCGAGCGCGCGGTTCAGCTGAACAGCGAGGTGTCGAGGACGCTCCTGCTGCTCGGGTAGCACTTTCCCAAAGAAGTCCTGACGTGCCTCCACCTCGGCCGACTTCTGTGCGGAGCGCTTGACCGCCTCGGGGTCATCGGGAGCGAGCGGTCGCATGACCTGCTCCCGGGTCGTGATCTTGGTCCGCTTCACGACCTCGTCGGCCAGGGTGCGCAGACGCGTCCGCGTCTGTTCGTACAGCGCGATCACCTCGTCTGGCTGAAGCCAACCCCCATCAACGAGCAGTAGCGCCGTCTGAAGGACGGGATCCTGCGCCTCCGTCTCTCGAATCTCCGCGTTGGTACGGTACAGCTGCTCGACGTCCGAGCCGGCATGCCCAAGCAGCCGCACGGTCTTCATGTGGAGAAATGCGGGCATCCGCTTGGTGCGCACGAAGTCGACCGCGGCCTCGGCCGCGTCCCAGGCGGAGGGGAGGTCCCTTCCGTCTGCACTGAAGTACTCGAGCAGCCCGGGGCGTGAGTCGAAGTTGCGTGCGATCCAGTTCTGGGGCGTGCGCACGGAGATGCCAAAGCCGTTGTCCTCGCAGACAAACAGAACGGGTGCAGGCACGTTTTGATGGGCGCACCATGCCGCCGAGTTCACTGCGGCTACGGCCGTCGCGTGGTTGGCGGATGCATCGCCGAAGCTGCAGATGGCGATGCGATCTTCGGTGCGGCCTTCGAAGCGTGCACGGCGGTCCAGCGCAACAGCATACCCAAGCGCCTTGGGAAGCTGCGAAGCGATGGTGCTGGTCTGCGGGGGGATATTGAGACTGACCGAGCCAAAGACCTTGTGGCGCCCCCCTGCGATGGGCTCTTCGGCACTGGCGGTGACGCCGAGCAGCACATCGAAGGCGCCTTCAGGGCCGGGGTGGGCGTTTGCACGCGCGAGAAAGAAGGCCCCGGAACGGTAATGAAGAAAGGCCATGTCGTCATTACGGCTCGCCCCCGCAACGGCGGCGTTGCCCTCGTGCCCCGAGCTACCGATCGTGTAGAACGACTGCCCTCGGGTCTTCATCTCCCGCGAGACCAGGTCCAAGAGGCGGGACTCGACCTGGGCCTCGAAGAGCTCTAGGGCTCTGCGGGCGGTGAGGCGCGTTCCTGGGCGGACAGGCGCGTCCAGGTCGGACCGCGCCGGCGCCGGTGGGCGGCTGCGCACGGTGTCGAGAAAGTTGCGGTCGACGACTGCGGCCCGGGAGATCGCCATGTGTCCCTCGAGTGGGCCGTTCGGCTAACACGCGCAAAAGCAAGGGCGAGGCCGGTGGGGTGTTGGGCTACTTCATCGGAAGGCGAGGGAAGGCCTGCCAGCCCGGGTCGGGACGCAGAAACATGATGTCGATGCGCCCGGGCTCTGGCTCGACCTCGACGCGATCTTGGAAGTAGGGCTCCAGGGCCGCCTTGATGTTCCGGTGGAAGTTGCGGTCGAGGCTGGAGGCGCTCACCAGCTCGACACGGGCGAGCGGCGGTGTGGGGATGCTGGCCAAGAACTCGATGAAGGAGACCATGCACTTCACGGCGGAGCCGGGCGTGGCTCGTGCAATCACCAAGGTGAAGGGCAGGTGGTCCTCTTGGGAGAACTCAAGGTGTGCCTGGACCGGTAGGAGGTGCGCAAGCTGCTCCGATCTCTGGAGCACCTCCTCGAGCCAGGGCTCGTCGATGCGACCCCAGCGCGGAATGTGCACGGTGAGCTTGGTCGAGCGCAAGGACGACTGCGACCTCGCGGGCTCGGTGGGGTTGGCGCTGCCTTGTACGATGTCGGGCAAGGCAGCGTCCCTGTCCGAGTTGGGGACGCGTCCGCGCCTGGTGCTCCGTCCTAGGCTGTCCGACGCCGCGCCAGGGACTTCGTTGGCCTCCGGAGCAGCTCGTCCGTGCATGCCTGCGCCGAGGATGCCCAGTGGCGTCTCTTCAGCGCCGCTCGGTGCTCCTGCAAACAAGCCCAAGCTGCTTGGGGACGCAGCGCCGGTGTCGCCGCGTACAGGAGCCGAGCCCAGGGGCCGACTGCCCAGTGGCAGGCCCCCGGCACTCGGCAGGCTACCGAGTGGCACGGGTCCTGCGCCCGGCCGACTGGCGCGCGGCAAGCCGCTACCACCGCGGGAGCGGCGTGTGACCGACGACGGCGAGGTGCCGAGGGACGGGGCTCGGTCGGGAGTGAATGACGAGCCGAGAGGTGAGGTTCCGCGTCCCCTCGAGCTCATGCTGGAAGGAAACTCTGGCCGTGGAGGGGAGTGTCCGACACCATCGAGTGGTCGGCCTTCCGGGTGGAGCGGTGGGCCTCCTCGACCGGTCGGCGCAGCGCCTCCGCCCAACGCAGTGGGTAGACCATCGGGCCGGCCTGCGCCGTAGGGAGCACGGCCAGTGCGCAAGGTGTCGGACTCTGGATGCAGTCCGACGGTGCCCCAGGGAGGGGAGCCCAGGGGTGGTCGTGTGCGCTGCGGGTCGTGCTTGGGCCCCGAGACATCAGAGCCAAAGGAGCGAAGGCTGTGATGTGGACTGGCATGGGTGGCGCGGGCCATCCCGGCACTCTGCGCGCTCAGTCGCGTAATCTCGTTGACCAGCCTCTGATGCTCACGCGCCTCCCAGGGCATCAGGCGGGTCTCGCGACCGATGGCGAGAGCAGCGAAGGTGGTCGTCACCCACCCAACCAGCATGCAGATCGCGACGACGACGAAGAGCGCTGGCACACCCGGCACGCCGGTTGGAACAGGCACCACTGTGTCGAAGTTCGCAAGTGTGCGGTTGACCTCGCTTGCCCAGCGCTGTCCACCGGCAGCAAGGGCCGAGAGGATGAAGGGGGCGAGGATGGCAATGATGGCAAGGACCGCCGTCGTGCCGGTGAAGACCATGAATGCGGCGCGGGCAAGCAGGACTGGATGTGCGGGAGAGGCTGAGTGCAGTCGCTCCAGGAGCCTCTTCCTGTCGACCGCCTGCTCGAAGGCTTGCAGCTGGGCACGAGAACGCTTGAGCGCACTGTCGACCTCGGACGGATTGTCGAAGCTCTGAATCATGCCAGCATCCAGGCGTCCGCATTGGGCGTCCAAGTCCCAATGTACACTAGTGCCGCGCACCTTGGGGCCTCTGCATCATCGTGGGGCGGGCGGATTCTCGACCCGCACCGATACTTCGATGTCGAGCGCGTTGGAAAGAAGGGTGTGTCGACGGTCAGCAGCCCATCGCTCTAGGTGGGCCGGCGCACCAGCCACCGCACGCACCAGCAGGGCTCCTTCCGAGTACTCGACAGTGAGGTTGGAGATGGGCTGGTTGTGGGAACGATCCAGCGCGTCTGCGAGTCTGAGCATTCCAGCGAGAATTCGGACTCGACGCCGGTCAACCCTAGGAAGGGAGCCGTAAGCAGAGTGGCGGCGCTTGGGCAGTGAGCCGCGGTGGTATCGAACGAGCTGGCAGAGGACCTCGATCTCGGGAGCCGTGAAGCCGTAGAGCGGTGTGTGCCGAAGCAGGTACTCACCATGGCGATTGTGGTCCTCTCCTGCGATGTGGTGGCCCACGTCGTGTAGACGGGCTGCATGCTGCAGGAGCAAGCGGTCGTCGTCTCCGAGATCGTGCAGCTCGCGCGTCCCGTCGAAGAGAGCTGTAGCAAACCGCACCACCTGCTCTGCATGGGAGAGCTCGACGCCAAAGCGCTCGATGACCGCGAGTACCGCCCGGTCTCGCGGGCCGGTCGCACCATCGCGGCGGCTGATCACCCCTCCGTTCTGGAGGATCCAGTCTTGAATCAGTCCGTCGCGCAAGGAGCGACCCGAGGTGACCAGCCCCGCAGCGCCCAGACACTCAAGCACGGCGTGAGTGACGACTGCAGCGGCAGGGAGAGTGTGTCGTCTACGGGGGTCCATCCCAGGGAGGTCGTCCAGCCATGAGCGCTTGCGTCCGGTCATGCGCTCCACGAGCTCTCCGAGCTCGTCGGTGCTCATCAAGATGCCGTGGCGTTGTGCTGGACGAGGCTCTCCGCGCGCGAGGGTCGCCATCCGGGCGAGTGTCCGGATTGCGCCACTCGTCCCGACCACCGTCCCGACACCGTGCTGACGGGCCGCGGCGATCAGAGCCTCGGAGTGTGCGGATACCTCGCGTCGGACCGTGGAGATCTCGTCAGACGAGATGGGGTCGGTCGTGAGCAGGCTGGAGGAGAGACGAATATGGCCGAGGGGCAGTGTGCCGGAAGCTAGGAGGCCGCTGGCTGGGTTGTCGGCGGGGGAGGGGCAGGCGAGCACCCACTCGAGGCTTCCACCACCGAGGTCCAGCAGCATCGCGGGCCCGCTCGCGAAGTCAAGGTCAGACCGCACTCCCAGATAGACGAGCCGCGCCTCCTCCAGGCCACTGATGACGCGAACGTGGATGCCGGTCTGCTCCTTCACCGTGTCTCGGAACTCCTTGCCGTTCGCGGCTTCACGAACCGCAGAGGTCGCTGCGGCTGTGACGTGATCGACCTCAAGGGAGCGCACGGCTGCCGCAAAGGCGCCGATGGCCTCAAGGCCCCGCCTGAACGCTGCGGGTGCGATGCGCTCCATCCCGCTGCCGCCCCGGCCGAGCTCTACCTGTCGTCTCGCCTTTTCGACGATGGACACCTCGCCTCTTGAGTCGATGTCGACGACCAGCAGGTGCACCGAGTTGGTTCCTACATCGATGGCGGCGACTCTCACTGCTGTCTCCGCGACATGTCTGGCCCCACCTGGACCGACAGCTGCAACCCATGCGCGGCGGCAGCTCGAGCGACCGCCCCAACGAGATTGAACTCGCTGGCGCCGTCAGCTCGTGCTCGGGCTGCCTCGAGCTGCTCTAGGGCAGTGTCGGGCTCGCAGCGTGCAACGGACAGTCGAGCCAGGACCTCGAGCCGGACATCATCGAGCTCTAGCGCAAGGCCGAGGGCCTCCCGCGCGATGCGCAGGCCCGCTTGGGGTTGCCCCACCTCGGCATCTGCATTGGCGCGCTGGACGAGGAGCTCTGCGAGCGCAAAGGGTGTGCGAGCCCTCTGACGCAGCTCGGGTAGGGGAGTGGCCGAGAGCGCCTGAAGAGCCTCGCGCCGAGCAGCGTCTCTGGCCTCCGCGGCAATAGCCTCACGCACGCGCTTGTGCAGCCCGCGAACCGACTGCAGGCCGTCGGAGTCACCGACTGCTCGAAGCTCGCGCATGGCATCGAGCACGGGGGGCTCGGCCTCTGTCGGGCGACCACTCTCGAGCAGCGCTTGGGCATAGAGGCTTCGCGCACGCACCCGGACGTCTGCCATGTCAGGAGCACTGTTGAGCCCGCTGTGGCTCACCACCAGGGCGAGCCGCTCGGCGGCTCGACCGGGTCTGCCGAGTCGGAGGGCCTCCGTGCCCTCGAGGAGAGCAGTCGCGAGAATCTCCTCGTCTGTCACGAGTGGTGTGCTCCGAGGGCGCGAAGTGCATGCTCTGCGGCTGCACGCTCGAGGTGCTCAGGAACGATGGTCTCGCCATCCGGCAGGGCAGGCTCGCTAGCCAGCCACTGTAGAGTGAGGCCGAGGAGGCCGAAGTGCAGGAGCACCGGCTCGGGGGAGCCAGAGTTGAGGACGATGTTGAGCGGGTGACCACCGCCGAGCAGGGTCAGTCGAAGACCACCGGGAAGGTGCCAGGTCTCGACCTGCGGTCCGACGTTGTCCTTGCGGATCGCGATGTCCTCGAGCCCAGCGACGTCAATCTCGTCGCCGCCGTGGCCAGCGTTGACGAGGACCGCTCCATCTCGTGCGCCCCCGAGGGCTTCTGCGGTGAGGGCATGCGCACGGCCTGTGGCCGTGACGACGATGGACGCTCTGGACAGGCCATCTGACAGGCTGGGCGTCGGGTAGCCGTCATAGTGGGCAAACAGTCTGCGAATGGCATCGCGCTCGACGACCTCAACAGTCGTGCCCGCCGCGCGAGCGTACGCTGCGATGCCCTTGCCCACGGGCCCGTAGCCCAGGATGAGCACCCTCCGGCCCGAGAGGTGCATGCCCGTGAGGCGTGCGACGGCCTGCCACAGAGCCTCTCCGACACCATGGCGGTTCTCGACCGCGTCCTTCAGGCGACCATCATTGAGGTTGATCACCGGGAAGGGAACGTGGCCAGGGGCTCGCAGTCGGGTGATGCCTGACCGGGTGATCTCGATTGCGGCGAGCACGCTGGACTGGGCTCCGAGTGCTCGCTGAATGAGCTCGAAGCCGACGTCGACCAGGAGCTCGGGCCGGTGGCTAAGGACCTGGCTGTGCCGATCCTCGCCATCGCCACCGGTGTAGACGGTGATGCCATGATTCCGGAGGAGCTCGACGGCGCCAGCATCCGTGGTCCGTGGATTGGCGGCCGAGACAACCCAAGTACCGCCGCCCAGCGTGAGCTCTCGCACGAGCCCGGCTGTGAGCGTGGTCAAGTGAAGGTTCAGCCCGATGACTCTCCCTTCCCAGGGGCGCATGGCGGCCCAGTGGTTCCCCAGAGAGGGTAGGATCGGAAAAAACGTATTGATACGCCCGATCTCCTGCATCGCGCGGACGCTGCGATCTTGGGACATTTCCCCTCCAAGCGCCACGGGATTAACACGCAAACCCTCCTCTGTGTGGGCTCAATAAATACTGACTAGTCAGTTTTCGATCTGTCAGGTAAGCACCGTCTGAGGGGGTGGTGTGGCGATCACTCGGCGAGCGGTTCTTGCAGCAGGTGCAGTTGGTCTCGGTTCGGGCGTAGGCGTCGCTGTCGCTATCGGGGAGGCTGACGTCAGCGCCGAGCTGTCGCGTGATGAGCGGGCCACCGTCGCTGCTGCGGCGGCGACATGGTTTCCCGGTGAGCCGTTTCCTGTCAGCGGTGATGACCAGCGCGTAGTCGATGCGATCGAGCAGATTGTCATGGAGGTGCTCGCCCCTTCCCAGCGACTGGCGTTCCGTGCCGTCGTGCGAGCACTACAGCTCGGCACCCTGGCCGCGCGGGGGCGCGCATTTCACGACCTCGATGCCGAGGCGCGCAGAGATGTGCTCCAGGTCTGGGCCGATCCGAGTGTCTTGCCACGTCGAGTGGCTCTTGATTCGCTCAAGGCGGTGGTCGGTATGGCCTACTTCCGCGTGCCAGAGGTGCTCGACCACGTGGGCTATCGGCAGACCTGTGGTGTCTCCCTCGGTCAACTCAACAGTGTGGGAAGGGGGCGGGCTTGAGTGGGTTCCAGCCAGGAAAGAACGGATTTCAGGACTACCGCTCGAAGATCCACCTCGACGTCGATGTCTGCGTGATCGGCGCAGGCGC
The DNA here is from genome assembly GCA_002862545.1 of Pseudomonadota bacterium. Taxonomy (GTDB): domain Bacteria; phylum Myxococcota_A; class UBA796; order UBA796. The sequence goes on along the minus strand of PKDJ01000310.1, from coordinate 4,766 downwards.
GGGTGGGTGTGCGGCCGCAGCTGCCCTCGCGGAGAGTGGTCTTCGGGTCGCCGTTCTGGAGGAGGGTAGCCACTGGGAGCCGCGTGACTTCCGCCAGGACACGGCCTTCGCGTTCAAGAACCTGTACCAGGGTCGGGGTGCGCGCACGCTGCGCGGCAACACCGTCATCCCCATGCCAGGGGGGCGTGGAGTGGGTGGTTCGACGCTGATCAACTCTGGCATCTGCTTCCGCTGTCCACCATCCGTGCTGCAGACCTGGCGGGACGAGCACGGCTGCGAGACCATTACCAACGAAAGGTTCGGCGCCTACTTCGACCGGATCTGGGAGACGCTCGGCGTCACGGTAAATCCCGTGGCTGTGCAGCGAAACAACAACCTGATCTTCAAGAGTGGAGCTGAAGCACTGGGGCTGGATGGGCGCTTCATGGCGCGGTCAGCGCCCGGGTGTGTGGGCTGTGGCATCTGTCAGTATGGGTGCCCGACGGGCGGAAAGACCAGCGCTGACCGAACGTTTCTTCGCCAGGCACTGTCTTCGGGGACCGTCGGGGTGTATGCGAACTGTCGCGTCGAGCGCTGCGAGACCGTGGGCGATCACGTGGTCGCTGTGGAGGGCCACACGATCGACCCCGAGACGCACGAGCCAGTGCATGGCATTCGCGTTCGGGCGGAGACCTTCATCGTGAGCGGCGGGCCGGTGGGTTCGCCACTCTTCCTCCTGCGGAACGGCCTTGCTGACAACACGCACTGCGGTGAGCATCTCGTCGTCCACCCAGCGGTCGGTACACTGGCTCGATTTGCGCAGGAGATCCGCCCGTGGTCGGGTGTCACGCAAGGCTACTACGTTGACTGCTGGGACGAAGGATTCCTGCTACAGACCTACACGGTCTCGCCAGACCAGTACTTCCTCTTGCTGCAGACAGCACCGGGACCCGAGACTCTCGAGATCCTCGCGGACCTGAGCCACGTCGCGAGTGCCGGGGTCCTGGTTCATGACGAAGACAGTGGAGGACGCGTTCGATGGACGCCCGCGGGGCCTGACCTGTCCTACTTCATGGGTGAAGGGGACCGAAGACGCATCATCGACGGCTTGCGCCTCTGTGCCGAGGTCTTCTTCGCCGCGGGCGCGACCGCCGTCGCGCCCGGTCGCCTCGGGCACCGTCCCGTGACCACCATGGCCGAGATCAGGGCTGCACTGCCGCACGATGTACCGGCGAGTCACCTCCCGATCTACGCCAGTCATCCGATGGGCACATGTCGAATGGGGGCCGACCCGGAGACCTCGGTCGTCGATCCGCACGGGCGCGTCTGGGGGTGGTCGAACCTTCGGGTGGCTGACGCAAGCGTCTTCCCGACCAGTCTCGGTGTGAACCCCCAGGTGACGACGATGGCCATGGGGTTGCTGGTGGGGCACTCAGTCGCTGGTCGGGTCTAAAAGCAAGTAAGCCCCGCGACTTGCGCGGGGCTTGGGGACCGTCGACGAGCGGCAGAGCCACTGTCAGTCGAGGAAGCCGTTCTCACGCAGGTAAGAGAGGATCTGCTCAGCCGACTCGTCGATGCTCTGGCCGGTGGTGTCAATGCTGATCTCGGCGTTCTCGGGCACCTCGTAGGGAGCGCTGATGCCGGTGAAGCTGGGGATCACGCCGGAGCGGGCCTTCTTGTAGAGGCCCTTCGGGTCGCGGTCCTCGCAGAGGTCGAGGGGCGTCGCGATGTGGCACTCGATGAAGCGGCCCTCGGCGTTGAGGGCGCGAGCAGCATCGCGGCCGGCGGCGTACGGCGAGATGAAGGCGGTCAGGGTGATGCAGCCGCTGTCCGCGAAGAGCTGTGCAACACATCCGATCCGACGGATGTTCTCCGTGCGATCGGCGGGGGAGAAGCCCAGGTCCTTGTTGAGGTGGTGACGGACGTTGTCTCCGTCGAGGACGTAGGCGAACTTGCCGAGGTCGAGCAGCTTCTGCTCGACGCGACGTGCGATGGTCGACTTACCGGACCCGGAGAGGCCGGTGCACCACACCACGCAGCCCTTCTGGTCGATGGCCTGCTCACGCTGCTCCTGACTGATCTCTGCGCCGTGCCAGGTGATGTTCTTCGACTTGGGCTCGCTCATGGCTCCTCCATGGGTTGTCTGAGTGGAGGCGGCGCGTATCCGCTCCGTCAGGCAATGCCAACAAGGGGTCCGGGTATGCTGCGGCTCGGGGGGGTAGCGTGATCACAGTTGCACTCGATGCGCTTGGTGGCGATCACGGGGTCCGAGCGACTGTGGCCGGCGCCGCTGCGGTGTCTCGTGAGAGTGGAGACATTCGTGTGATGCTCGTCGGAGACACCGCGCAGGTGGGGCCAGTACTCGACGAGCACGAGTACGACCCAGCGCGGCTCGTGGTCGTCGATGCGCAGGGTGTCGTTCCCATGGACGCCGATCCTCGCGCAGGACTGAAGGGGGCGCCCGACTGCAGCATCGTCACGGCCGCGCGCCTTGTTGCTGCGGGAGAGGCCGATGCGCTTGTCTCGGCAGGCAACACCGGCGCGACTATCCTGACGGCAGCGCAGCAGTTCGGAATGCTCCACGGCATCCGGAGGGCGGCACTCGCCTCTGTCTACCCGACCGAGTCAAGGCATGGTCCGCACCGCGATCCGTTTGCGCTCATCTTGGACGTCGGAGCCACGCTCCAAGCCGACGCCGAGGACCTCGTCGGATTTGCGGTGATGGGTAGCGCCTACTCCTCCGTCATCTCTGGGATCCAGGAGCCTCGAGTAGCGCTCCTGTCGAACGGCACAGAGGCGACCAAGGGCACCCGAGCCATCGTGGAGGCTCACACACAGCTGTCGCGGAGTAACCTGTGCTTCGCAGGGAACGTTGAGGGGCTGGATATTCCCAGAGGGACCGTCGACGTCGTGGTCTGTGATGGCTTCCTCGGCAACGTCGTGCTGAAGATGCTCGAGGGTGTTGGAGATGTCTTTCGAGACATGGCAAGGGACGCATCAGGTAGGCGCCTGCAGTGGCGCATAGGGCTGTCTATGCTGGGGGGAGGGCTGCGGGAGCTGCGACGTATGACAGACTGGAAGGCATATGGGGGGGCGCCGCTGTTGGGCTTCGACCAAGTGGTGATCAAGGCTCACGGCCGCTCGGAGGCCCGAGCTCTGCGCAACGCGATCAGGGTGGCCGCGAAGGCGGTGCGTGGTGACCTCATCGGTCGTATTCGAGATGGCGTCTCGGACCTGGGGGGTGTCCAGTGACTTCGCAGGGCTCACCCTGGTCGAAGGCCACGCGAGATCGGTGGTTTTTCGCCTTCTTAGCGTCGACGACGCTTACTTTGATGTGGCTGTTCTCTCCCTGGGCAGATGTGCTGCTGTTCGCGGGAACGACCGTGGTGGTGACGTGGCCTGTCTATGTCCGAGTCCTCAACAAGACCGGCAGACGAGCTGCACTTGCCGCGGTTCTCACGACGCTCCTTCTCGGCATCGTGATTTTTGGGCCCGTGTCGATGCTGCTCTACCTGTTCGCCGTGGAGGCCGTAGCTGTCGGCCAGCAAGGCATCGAGCTGGTCACGAGTGGCGCACTGGAGGACTGGCTCTCGAAGCTGGCGTACTCGATGCCGGTCACCGAGTTTGAGCGCCTCGCGGGGGAGTGGCTCCCGAGGGACTTCGATCCGCTGGGAGCGGTCATAGGTCCACTTCGGGAGGGGATCCTCGCAGCCTTGAATGGACTTGGTGGGGCGGTGCCGAGGGTCGCCAATGCGCTGTTGGCCGGTGGCCTTGACGCCGTGATCTTCGTCTTGGCGGTCGTGACCTTCTACATGGAGGGGCCACGCCTGCTCACTGGGGCCGCACGACTCTCTCCGATGGACGACGTGTATGAGGAGAGACTGTTTGTTGTGTTTCGAGAGTTCGCAAACAACCTCGTGATCGGGTCTCTCGCGACGGCTGCCATTCAAGGCGCTGTCGCTGCGATTGGCTACGGGATTGCAGGTGTCGAGCGGATTCTGTTCGCGGGCATACTGACCGGCTTGTTCTCCTTCTTCCCCCTCGTGGGCACAGCGGTGGTCTGGGTTCCCGTATCGCTGTGGGTCCTTGCCCATGAAGGCCTTGGATGGGCGGCCTTCGTGGTCATGTGGAGCTTGGTCTTCACAGGCACGGTGGACAATCTTCTCAAGCCGCTGTTTCTTCGCGGAAGCAGCAACATCCACCCACTGCTGATCTTCTTGGCGGTCTTTGGGGGACTGACCTGGCTTGGGCTTCCGGGAGTGCTCGTCGGACCTGTCTTGGTCGCGTTCTTTCTCGCTCTCTACACCATCTACTGTGAGGACTTTCTTGGGCTTCCGCCACCCGAGAGGGAGGTTTCCGAGTCGGTGTGGCTGCAGCGGATCTTGGTCTGGCTCGGCCAAGAACGACAAACCCCCTCCGCCGAAGGGCAGGAGGGGGCAGCAGGACAGGACTAGTCTCGGTTGGGCTGCGAGAGGTCAGCCCTTCCTAGAACTCCCAGTCGTCGTCCTCGTCGAAGCCACCATCTTCATCCACGTTGTAGTCTCGCCAAGAGCGGCCTGACTGACGCTTTTCCTTGCGGGCCGCGGGCCTCGCGCGGAACGGATCGTCGTCGCGTGGCTTCTCCTTCTTCTTCGCCGGACGGCGTCGCTCGGTGCGGTCCTCACGCCAGCTCCCATCACCCTGGGCTCCGGGTGGTCCACCTGCTGCGCCACCGCCAGGGGGGCCGCCAAAGCCGCCGCCGCCGCCGCCGCGGTACCCACCGCCGCCACCGCCACCGCCGCCGCGGT
>PKDJ01000111.1 GCA_002862545.1 Pseudomonadota bacterium | reverse complement strand
GCAAACAAGTCTTCCGCGCGCATCCGGGTGTTCTTGACCATCGAAGCAGAGCGCTTCTCTTGCGCCCGGTGCTCAGCGAGCTTGCGCGCATTCTTCTCATTCGCGACGACGGCCATGGAATCGCCGACTTCGGGAAGTTCGCTCAAGCCGAAGAGGAAGACTGGTGTTGAGGGACCTGCCTCCTTGATTCGCTTGCCCCGGTGGTCAATGAGCGCTCGCACCTTGCCGAAGGCAGACCCGAGGACCACGTGATCACCACGCTTGAGCGTTCCGCGCTGCACGAGGACCGTAGCGACAGCGCCACGACCGCGCTCCATCTTCGCCTCGATGACCGTGCCCTCGGCGTGGCGGTCTGGATTGGCAAGCAGCTCTAGCATCTCACTCTGCAGGCTGATCGCCTCGAGGAGCTCGTCAAGCCCGTCTCCCGTGAGTGCGGACACCTGCACAAACATCGTGTCTCCGCCCCATTCTTCGGAGACGAGGCCGTGCTCGGTGAGGCGCTGCATGATCGGGTCGGCAGTCACACCCGGCTTGTCCATCTTGTTCACGGCGACAATGATGGGAACATCGGCCGCCTTCGCGTGGTTGATCGCCTCGACCGTCTGCGGCTGCACGCCATCATCCGCCGCGACCACCAACACGACGAGGTCGGTCACGCCTGCGCCTTGGGCGCGCATCGCGGTGAACGCTTCGTGGCCCGGCGTATCCAGGAACGTGATCACATCGTCATTCTGCGAGACTTGGTACGCGCCGATGTGCTGCGTGATCCCGCCCGCCTCACCGGACGCCACCCGGGAGCTCCGGATCGCATCGAGCAGCGTGGTCTTACCGTGATCGACATGTCCCATGACCGTCACGACCGGCGGTCTGGCGTCCCCTTCCTCTTCTGTCTCGCCGAGGTCGACGTGCTGGAGGTAGTTCTCCTCCTGGAAGCCGACGTTCTCCACCTCGTACTCGAACTCGGAGGCAATCAGCGTCGCCGTCTCCACATCGAGCATCTCGTTGACGGTGGCCATGCGACCGAGGTCCATCAACTGCCGAATGACGAGCGGCGCCTTCACGCCCAGCTCGTGCGCGAGCTGCTTGACCGAGATCACATTGTCGACACGGACCTTACGCTTTTCCGCCTTCGGGGCAGGCGAAGCCTTCTTAGGTCCCGAAGACTTCCGGCGCCTGCGACCGCGCGTGCGCCCTGGGAAACCGCCACCACCTCTGTCGCCACGTGGCCCTCGAGAGGGACGTCGCGCGGGCCCACGACCCGGGCCGTGATCCACGCGACGGCGCCCGCGAGCCGTCTTGTTGGCCGCATCGTCCGTTCCAGCCGGACTAGCTGGCGCTCGACGCGCAGGTGCCCCTGCGGTCCGACCAAGATCTTGGGTGCGACGGAAGGCCGCCGGGTTGGTAGGATCGTAGCCCGGTGGAGGCATGACGACTGCCTTCCCCAGACCTGCGAATCGAGCAGACTTGGGCAGATTCCCACCCTGCTCTTCTGCCTCCGCTGCTGCGGCTGCAGGCTCTGGCGCCTCCCCTGCCGCCTCTTGCTTGGGTTCTTCCCCAGGGGAGACCTCAATGGCCGGTGCCTCTGCGAGCACCTGCTGCGGCTCCGGCGCCGTCACCTCGGCGGGGGCCGGCTCCGCCGATGCGGCAGCAGCCTCGGCTGGCGCGGCCTCCACAGCAGGCTCAGCCGCGGGCTCCGGTGCCGCGACCGACTCCTCGACGGCCGGCTCCAGGGCCACCGGGGGCGCAGCAACCTCGACTGGCGCATCCGGAGCGGTGTCGACTGGTGGCGCGGACGCCTCAGGCATCTGACGGGACTCTTCGCGAGCCTCGATCTCGGGCGGCGCCGCTGGAGCCTCGGCCGTGGGCGCAGGAGGTGCTGCCTCGACTGCCTCCGGAGCCTTGCGACGACGCACGACAGTCTTGCCGGAGCCCGTTGCGCTGGCATCGACGCGAGAGCGACGACGCACAACATTCCGGCTGACACGCTTCTTGGTGACGGCGTCACCGGCCACGCGTGTGCCAGATTCTGCGTTTCGCACTGGCTTTCGGCTCGAGTCACCCGTGCGCCGACGGGAGAGTCGCTCGAGTAGGTCCTTCTTCGACATGTCGCCCTTTGAGTCGCTGCAGTCTGCAGACTGCGCGCGCGCTGATGTCAGCACACAGCTGCCGTCGTGCACTATGCCGAAGTCCGCCCATCGGCCAGATCTCCGACAACGCAAACGACAACCGCTGCCTCCCGCGGCTAACTCAGGCTCTCCCATCGAGCCAGGTTGAGACGAGCTAGCGCAGTCGACCCGCCATGGCTGACCCCCACTGCAGCAAGCAGGTCCCGTCCAACCAGCTGCCCCAGGCTCTCTTTCGAGAGTGGCACCTCGACGCACGAAACACCTGCCGCTTTGGCGGCACCAGCCACACTCGCCAGCGTGCGCTCCGAGGCATCGGCGGCGGTGACCACGACGGCTATCTCATCTCGACTGAGAGCCCCGAGCAGCCTCTCATTTCCGATAGTGATGGCACCCGCTGCGCGTGCGAGGCTTAGCCCCGACGTGAGGGCACGCATCACAGCTTCGCGGACGAGCTTCGGCAGGTGCTCGGTCGCCAGTGCGTCGGTGCGCAGCGCCCGCGCCAGGAGCTCCGGCCGGCTCGCCAATTGCTCCACACACGAGGCATGCGGGTGTACCCAGGCGCCTCGCCCGGGCAGCCGGGCGCGCACGTCCACGACGAGTAGACCATTCGGAGCCTGTACCAAGCGAAGCAGGTCAGCGCGCGCCGCTGTGTCCCGGCACGCGACACACCGTCGCTCGGCCGTCTTCACCGACCTTCTTCCATCCGTGCGGTTGCCTCTTCCATGATGAGCTGCTCCACCACGGCGTCTGCAGCCTGAACGATGCTCTCCGCCCCCTCGTCGTCGATGTCGAGAATGGCAGAGATTTCACCGGCATCTGCATCCGCGATCTCCTGGGCCGACTGGAAGCCACTGCGCACCAAGGTGTCGATCTGGAAGTCGTCTAGAACGTCGATCCGCATGATCTCGCGTCGCGCACTCTCAAGCATTTCGCCGTGCTTGGACTCCGAGTAGATGTCGATGCGCCAGTTCGTCAGCTGCGCGGCCAGACGGACATTCTGCCCCCGTCGGCCGATGCCCTTGGCCAGCTGGTCATCGGGAACCACCAGCTCCATGGTGTGGGACGCCTCGTTGATGTACACCCGAGCGACTTGTGCTGGTGCGATGGCGTGGACGATGAAGCGAGCGGGGTCCGGATGCCACGGAATGATGTCGATAGCCTCCCCTCGAAGCTCCGAGACCACCGCCTGAACTCTGGAGCCCTTCAGCCCCACACATGCTCCGACGGGGTCGACATCCGGATCAGTAGAGGAAACAGCAATCTTCGCTCTATGGCCCGGCTCGCGCGCGCAGGCCTCGATGCGAACGATGCCCTCGTAGATCTCGGGGACCTCAAGCTCGAACAGCTTCTCAAGCAGTCCCGGATGCGATCTGCTCAGCACCACCTGTGGCTGCCTCGTCGCCCGCGTGATGTCCAGCACGTACGCCTGAACCCGATCGCCCGGACGGTACGTCTCCGTCGGCACCTGCTCGCGACGGGGCAGGATGGCCTCGGCACGGTTGAGGTCAACGATGATGTTGCCCTTCTCGAACCGGCGCACAATTCCCGCGATCAGCTCACCCTTGCGGTCCTTGAACTCATTGAAGGTGAGCTCGCGCTCGGCATCCCGGATCTTCTGGATGATGACCTGCTTCGCTGTCTGCGCTGCGATTCGTCCGAGGGCATCGACCTCGAGCTTCTGCCCGAGCCAGTCTCCGAGCTCACACTCCGGATCGAGCTCACGCCCCTCCTCCAGAGTCATCTCGACGTCGTCGTCCGTGATCTCGCCGGCAACCTTGCGGAACTCGAAGAGCTCGACCTCACCGAGTTCCTGGTTGTACTCGGCCTCAATCTCCCTGGCGTCCCCGAACTTCTTTCGAGCGGCGGCCACCATGGCACTCTCGAGGATCTGGACGACCACGTCGCGGGGGATGTTTTTCTCGCTGATGATGGTGTCCACCAATCGCTCGAGATCACTGATCATCATGGTCGGCCTCCGCCAGCGTCTGGTATTCCTCGAGCGACAGCACCAAGTTGGCTTGCTCGATCGTGTCCAGCGCGACTCGATGTTCACGCCCATCCACCCGAACACTGACCTCGTGCCCGTCACACGACTCAATCGCCCCGGTGTACCGTCGTCGAGGGAGCCCCTCCATCAGGCGGAGCTTGACGCGGTATCCGACGAAGCGCTGGAAGTCATCGACTCGCTGAACGGGACGGTCGATGCCCGGAGAGCTCAGCTCCAGCGTGTAGCGAGCCTCGATCGGATCGGCTTGGTCCAGCAAGGGCGACACATGCTCAGACACCCGAGCGCAGTCGTCTGCCGTCACACCCTTTGCAGGACCAGAGCCCTCGATGGAGAGTCGCAACACACGACCATGTCCCCCACCCAGCCACTCGACGCCGACTAGGTCGAAACCTAGTCGCTCGACGGTCGACTCGACGAGTTCACGGACTTCACGCTGAAGGTCGATGGTGTTCACGGGCACGAAAAAGGGGAGCGAGCCAGCGGCCGCTCCCCGTCCTTGTTGTGGAATGGGATCGTGAGCGCGCTTAACGGCTCCCCTGTCATGCCGCAACGCAGGCAACGCTCACAGCTTCTTTCGGGCCTCACCCGCGGCTCCCGATCGAGCGCAGCGTCCCTCTGCCGCCCCTTCGAAGAACAGGCGCCCTGCACTCGGCTGTCCCAAGTTCTCGAAGCACTCGCCGATTCGGAGCATGGACCAGCATGCCCAGTCTGCAGACGCGTGGTTGTCGACCACCTTTTGAAAGGCATTCGCGGCCGACTTCCAGCTGCTCTCGTTGAAGAACGTCTCGGCGTAGCGGTAACGGAGCTCTGCCATCTCCGGGGCGCCGGGATGCCCGTCGATGCCCTGCTGCAAGATGACGCGCGCGACGCTGTATCGGCCGGCTGCCATGTGCTCCTTCGCCACCTCAAGCTTCCCAGACGCCGATTCCGGGACCTCCGAGGCCGTCGGCGCACTACCTGGAACAGCAACGGCTCCTGGCTCGATACCGAGATCGGCATCGGAGGGTGGTGGGGGCGGCGTCACACCCAAGTAGCCCTCGATCTGCGCCAACCTGGCCTCGTCGTGGAGCTGACGCTTCTCTTGGGCAAGCTGTGCCGACTGCGCCGACACCATCAGCTCGTCGACCTGGAACCGGAGCACCTCAATCTCACCGCGGAGGCGCGTCATCTCGTCCGCGACCTGCTCGATGTTTTGAAGCCGATCCGCCTGGCTCCGGCCTTGGGCTCGTAGAGCACCCTCGAGCTGAACAAGTCGTTGCTCACTCTCCGCGAGCAGGGCTTCCACTTGCCCCACACGCAGCTGAGCCGCAGACGCTGCCGCATGCAGTTCACGACTCACAGCCGAGTTGGCCGCGCAGCCTTGCAACAGCAGCGCAGCAACAAACACCAGACCGGTTCGGAGAGACCTCACTCGGAAGCGAGGATCTCGGCGCGACGGTTCTGGCGCCAAGCCGACTCGTTATGCCCGGAGGCAGCGGGACGCTCCTCCCCGTACGAGACAGTCGAGACGCGAGACGACGACACCCCACCACTCGTCAGGTGCCGCTTCACGGCATCAGCCCGCCGCTGGCCGAGTGCAAGGTTGTAGTCGACCGTGCCGCGCTCATCAGCGTGACCCTCGATCTTCACCTGGCCGGTCAGCGACTGGTAGCAGCTCATGTTGCCGTCGAGCGCACCCTTTGCCGACCCGTCAAGCGCGTGAACGTCAAAGCCAAAGTACACCGTCGAGCGGGCACAAGGCGGCTCCGAGAGACGCACGCTCAGGCCGGAACGGAGCGTCGCCTGCTCCCCCCCCGGGTTGGACACCACGACGTTGTAGGTGCCGGCTGGCAGCGCCGGGATCGTGAGGCTGATGGTGTTGCTGTTGGACACACGAACCTCCTGCCCTGCGGCTGAGGTCGGCCCCGAGAACTGCACCGTTGCACCACTCTCGAAAGAGCTGCCGAAAATCTGTGCACTCGTCGCCTGGTTGGGCGTCACTTCACGCGGGCTCACCGACGTCACCTGCAGCCGAACCTCCGGCGCGGGCGGAGGGGGTGGAGGCGCGGGGGGCTTCTTTTTGCAGCCAGGGCCGGCAATCAGCACGAGTCCAAGCATCACGGCCGCGCTGGAGAACAAGCTTCGCTTCACACCCATGTACGGACTCCATACTCGTAGGACGGGGGCACACTACCGGAGCGTGCAATAGAATTCCAATTCTGTGTTGCCCTGGTCGCCGAAGAGACGACTGTGCGGCCCGAATATGTCCATTGGACAACGATGTCAACGCCCCAACCCGCACCACATTCACAGGTTCGCGAACAAGCTGTCCGGCGCACTCCCGCTTGGGCCTGCGGGGCAAAGGCCTGTGTTCTCAGCGTTCTGTTTGCCCTCTGTGCGAGCGCCACCCTGCAGAGCGTCCCGGACCGGAGCTGGGCGGCAGTCGTTGGCGCCATCGCAGTGGCCTGGGGCTGCGCCCTCCACAGACTTCGCCTGCCCCGGCACCCCTTGACCATCATCGCTCTCGCCGCCTGCCTCCGCATTCTGTTCGTCGGCTCACCACCGTGGTTGTCCGACGACCTGTACCGCTATCTCTGGGAGGGACAGGTCCTTTTGGCTGGCGGCAACCCATTCGTGACGCCCCCTAGCGTCGTCGAGGGGCTCGATGACTCGCTCCGAGCCCTCGTGAACCACCCGGAAATTCCAAGCATCTACCCACCGCTAGCCCTTTGGTGGTTTCAGCTCTTGGGGCTCATGGGCGGCACTCCTCTCGTCGCACAACTGGCGACGGCGAGCCTCGATGTCGCCCTCGTCGCCACGCTCTTGTTCTCTGGCCGTGTCCGAGGCGCCGCACTGTACGCTCTACACCCGCTTCCCGTCCTCGAATCCGCAGCGAGCGCCCACATCGACATCTTGGCGCTCCTCCTACTGACCCTGGCACTGACCGTTCGTAGGGCCCACATCCTTCTTGCGGTCCTTGCGGGCTCGACCAAGTTGCTCCCATTCGCTGTACTGCCCGCTCTTCTCCGTGGGGAACCGACGAGAGCATGGTTAGCCGCCGCTGCCGTCTGTATGGCGGCGCCCATCGCCCTCGCATGGCCGGTACTCGACGGTGGATCTGCACTGTTCGAGGCCGCCGAGACGTATGCTCGCCACTGGACGTTCAATCCACTTGCCTACGTGGTGCTCACTCCGATCTGCGGAGCACTCACCCGTCCCATCCTCGTCGCAGTGGGTCTCGCGGCGACAGCGGCTATCTGGCGCCAAAAGCTGTCGCCATGGGCGACGATGGCCTGTATTGGGCTCGCCTTCTTGCTGGTGTCACCCACGGTCCATCCCTGGTACGTGCTGTGGGTGTTCTTGCCAGCCGCCGTTCTCGAGTGGCGCAGCATCACCCTCGCGAGTTCCTTCTTTCCCGCCTCGTACGCCGTGCTGTGGACCATAGAACCGGCCACAGGAGCCTGGAGCGCAGGCCCCTGGCTTGCCGTGCTCACTTGGGTTCCGGCGCTGCTCATCGTGACATTCGCTGGTCGGTCAGCCTTCGATACTCGACAGTGCGACCAACCCGTAGCCCAGGGTAAACAGCCCTAGGAAGGGCAATGACACCACGTCACCCATCAAGGCCACGCCCACCAGAGCCACAGCTAGATAGAGCGCCATCGCCAGCTCCAGCGTCGTGAGAGCGGGAACCACAGCCTGGTAGGTAGCGTCGCCAAGGCCACCGGTCTTCGGAGTTCGCTCGAAGATGCCAATGGGTCCCGAGAGGCCTTGGACCACCGCGCGACTCTGGGCGAGCGCCATACCGAGGCCAAGAGCCAGCGCCAGGGGCAGGGTCGCCAGCCGACGCCCGACGCCTTGTTGTCCGGAGCCGATGATCGCAACGCCGTAGTACCCCAAGAACGGGAACAGTGCGCCTGCGAACAGCGCTAGGTCGACAAGAAGCAGAGCGTCCGGCCCCTCACCCGCACGGGCCAAGATCGCCCAGGGCAGGATTAGCGAGAGCACAACCAGCAGCGGATATGACAGGTTTGCCGTAAGATGCGCGGTGGCCTCGAGCTTGACTGCCAGTGGCACCGGAGCCCTCCAGATCGGCACCAGTAGCTTCCTTGCCGTCTGGATACTGCCCTTCGCCCAACGATGCTGCTGCGCCTTGAAGGCCCTCATCGTCGGCGGCAGCTCCGCGGGCGCGACGACATCGACGAGGTAGATGAAGCGCCAGCCCGCGAGCTGGGCTCGATAGCTCAAGTCGAGGTCTTCGGTCAGGGTGTCGTGCTGCCAGCCTCCGCCAGCTGTGATCGCCTCACGACGCCATACGCCGGCGGTACCGTTGAAGTTGAACCAGCGACCAGATGCGTACCGAGCGGTGTGCTCAACCACGAAGTGCCCGTCGAGGAGTGTGGACTGCGCAGCCGTGAGCCAAGACGTCCTTGGGTTCAAGTGTCCCCATCGCGCCTGAACCATCCCCACTCCTTCGGTGAAGTGCGGCACCGTCCGACGGAGAAAATTGGGCGGAGGAACAAAGTCGGCATCGAAGATGGCCACGAGCTCTCCGGTTGCGCTGGACAGTCCCTCCGCGAGCGCTCCAGCCTTGAAGCCGAGCCTGTTCTCGCGGTGCAACACGACGGCAGCGACCCCTTGCTCGCACAGCGAGCGTACCGCCTTCTCCGCCAATGATGTCGTGTCGTCTGTCGAGTCGTCTAGCACCTGAATTTGCAGACGCTCGCGAGGGTAGTCGAGCGCTCCGCATGCCTCGATGAGCCGCTGAACGACGTACCGCTCGTTGTACACGGGAAGCTGAACCGTCACCCGGGGCCATTCCTGCGGCCCGCGCCCGTGCTCCACCCGGCTGCGGCGGCGGTATTCCGCAAGCAGCCAGAGGCGATGCAGACCGTTCAGGCAGAGAACCGTGAGCACGGCCAGATAGAGCGCCAACACGCTTGTCTGCCAGTCCACGGCACCCTCCGCGACCTCACTTCCCCTCGTCGCGCTCCGCACTTGTCCCGCTCGATAAGCATGCGCCACGTTCGCGCCCTTGATGGCGTGAGGGAGGACGAGGTATGCTGCCTGTGCTGGCAGGTTCGAGCTTGGGTTCCATCAATAGTCCCCCTCGTGCTTTCATCTTCGGGATTTGTCCCTCACCGTGAAGCGCAGCCCTTCTGGCAGGGCAGCCAGCAGCGGTGAACATGAAGCCCACCTTCGCCTTGCCGAAGGGGGTCAGATTACCCACACGGCTTGACCGGCACCGACCCTCTTTCGCATCGAAAGAGGGTCGTTCTCCTTGGGAACCCCTCGTCGTCGAGATGGTCGAACCCGTCATGCTCATGCACCTACTCGCCGGACTCGCTCTCGCTGCACCACCCAGTGACCTTCTCGATGAAGCAAGGGCGCGAGCTCGCGCCGGCGACTTCGAAGGAGCGGCACTGGTCTCGGCGGAGGCCATGCGCACTCCGGGAGACCATTTCCGGCAAGCCCAATACCTCCATGCCCTCGCGCTGGAGTACAGCGGCTCACCCGAGCTTGCACTCGTCGAATATGACGCGCTGCTCTCCAGCTGGCCCGCTGACACACCACGTGATGATGTCGTGTTTAGACGAGCAGAGACGCTCGGGCGACTCGGTGAGTGGCGGCGCGCACAACAAGGCCTCCGCGCGCTGGGCGACCCCACGCTCCGGCCTCTTGGCGACCAGGTGAAGATCGGTGTGCTGTACGCCCTATGGGACTTGGAGCGGGGCCGAGAGAGGCGTGCGCTTCGAGCTCTAGATGAGCTGCTGGACCGCATGCCAGCGACCGCCTCCCCCTTCTACCAGGCAGCTGCCCGCGCTCGTCTCGCGGAACTTGCCGTCGCCTCGGCCGACACCATCGTGTTTCGTGGCTCCGATTCCCAGAGGGCGAGGCAGCTGGAGGAACGCTCCACCTATGTCGTCCTGGCGAAGGAGCAGCTTGAAGAGATCATTCGGCTCGACGAGATCGCGCACACCCTGCCCGCACTACTCAGCGTCGCCCAGGCGCACGAGCAGTTCGCAGCCGCTCTCCTGAGCGAGACCCCGCCACGACGCCTGAGCGACGAGGAGACCGCTCGCTATCGGGACCAGCTGTCGGAGCGCGTCGTCGCGCTCCTGCTCAAGACCCTGCGCTACTACACCAAGGCCGTCGAGTTCGCCGAGTCTCGCGGCTGGACCGGCGAGCCGCTGCCTGCTCTCAACGCTGGCGTCGAGCGCGTCCGCGCCCGAATCGAGAAACTCGACCCTTGACGCCAGCGCACCGGAGCTGCACGTGCTGCTCCGACGGCATCTCAGTCGGCGTTTCGGAAGAACGTGGGGATGTCGTAGTCTTCGTAGATCGGATCAATGCCGCTATGAAGCTCACGCCCCCGACCGCGACCACGCCCCCCGACGTTGCTCATGACGCGCTCGTTCACGCGACGCTCGACGCTCTGCGGCTGGAGCATCTGACGCGTCTCCTCGAAGCCGGTCGCGATGACGGTCACACGAGCCTCATCTTCCATCGTATCGTCGATGACCCAGCCCCAGATGACCTCGGCATCCTCGTGCGCCTCCTCCTGAATGAGCGAAGACGCCTCGTGCATCTCGTACATCGTCAGGTTGCTGTTCCCCGTGATGTTGATCAGCACGGAGGTCGCGCCAACGATGGAGACATCGTCCAGCAATGGCGATGAGATGGCGCGCTGTGCGGCCTCAACGGTCTTGTGCTCGCCGCTCGCAGCACCGACACCCATGAGGGCGATTCCCTTGCTCCCCATGATGGTCCGGACATCCGCGAAGTCCACGTTCACCATGCCCTGGAAGTTGATCAGGTCCGAGACACCCTTCACAGCCTGCAGCAGGACCTCGTCAGCCATCCGGAACGCCTCCTTCATGGAGGTGCGCTCCGACGCCATCGCCACGAGACGCTGGTTGGGGATGGTGATGAGAGTGTCTACATTCTGGCCCATGGCCTCGATCCCCTCCTCGGCCTGGCGCCTACGACGCTTGCCCTCGAAGAAGAACGGCCGAGTGACGACGGCCACCGTGAGCGCACCACACTCGCGCGCCACCTGAGCAATCACAGGGGCAGCCCCAGTTCCGGTGCCGCCGCCCATACCGGCCGTCACGAACACCATGTCAGCGCCGACGACAAGCTCAGCGATCCGATCGCGGTCCTCGAGCGCGGCCTCTCGGCCCACCTCTGGATTCGCTCCTGCGCCGAGGCCCTTGGTCAGCTGAGTGCCGAGCTGGAACCGCCGGTTGGCAAGCGACCGCTTGAGATCTTGAGCATCCGTGTTCATCGCAATGAACTCTACGCCCGTGAGACCCGCCGAGATCATCGTGTTGACGGCATTCCCGCCACCACCGCCGACACCGATAACTTTGATGCGTGCGCCTTCTGAAAGTGCTTCGTCTTGAATGATCTCGATCATGGTGGTGTCCTCGGGGAATGTAGGCGGGAGTGGTGAGGTTGGTTGGAAGGATGGAGTCAGCCATCGCCTAGGTGTACGCGGTCACGCACGATGGCGACGGTCTCGGGAACGAGGTCGACATGCAGCGGTCGGTCGAATGACACGACCCCCTCGCGAACCAGTGATGCGAGCCGGTCCGTCTGGCGCTCATGGTCATCCAGACCGAAGACCAAGCGCGCCTGCCCAACGGTCACGGTGAAGCCACGCGTCGACGAGAAGTGCACCCCGGACAAGCGTGCGCGGTCAACGAGTCCCCGGGTGTCGAGGTCGTCGATGAGGTCGAGAGAGGCTCGGATGACCAACCCAGGCAGCTCCGGGTGCTGCTGGACGAGATCGTCACTGACACCCGTGAGGACCGGCAGATCGGCCTCGGCTGCGTCGGCGCGGAGAAAGGCCACGCCGGCCTCGTCGACATAGCGAAGCCCGTTGGTGGTCAGCACTGTGGCTAGCGGCTGCTTCTCCGCGACATGAACCCTCACAGTGTCTGGCCACACCACCTCGGCATTGGCACTCGCGACCCAAGGGTGGCGCTCCACAGCACGCGCAACCGTCTCTGTGTCAACTTCCCAGATGCGCATGCCATAGCGAATCTCCGAGAGGTGCCGCAGCGCCGGCTCGGAAGCATGGTGCGCGCCAGGGAACTCCACCACAGCAACGTGCGCGTGGTCGGGCCGAGCCACCCACAGCCCAGCACCGACAATGCCAAGGGCGACCGAGACAACACTCGAGCCCAACAGCAGGCGTACTACGACCGCAGTGCGGCGATGTAGAGAGCTTGATGACACGTTGATTTGGGGAAGGAAGAGGAGGGAGAGGGGGGCGCCCTAAGGAGGGATTTGAGGGCGCTAGGGGTAACTACGAATACCAGGTGCGGCATCCACAATCAAGGCACATTGTTCGATAGACCGTAGAGACGACTAGCTCCCTTGCTCCGGTGACATCACGTGTGCGCCATGGAGGATTTTCTCCACGAGCTCTGGAAACGACACGCCCGTTGCCCCCGCTGCCATTGGGGACAGCGAAGTCGCCGTCATTCCGGGCAGTGTGTTTATCTCCAAAAACACCGGCTCCCCGTCATTTCGCACCATGAAGTCGGCCCTGGCGAGCCCCGAGCAACCGATCGCCTCGTACGCTGCAACCGCCGCAGACTGCGCGCGTTCCCAAGTGTGGCTGTCGATCGCAGCGGGAACCTCATAGCGGGTCAGGCCCTTCGTATACTTAGCCTCAAAGTCGAAGAATCCTGACTCAGGCAAGATCCGGACCACGGGCATCGCCTGCCCGTCCACCACCGCGACCGTGATCTCATCGCCGAGGATCAGCTCCTCGACAAGGACCTGTGCATCCAGAGCAAGTGCTTGCGCCACAGCCGCCTCCAGCTCATCGGCTGTGGTGCACTTGGCGATCCCGATCGTCGAGCCGCCGACCGCGGGCTTCACAACGCAGGGAAGGATGTCCGGTAGCGGCTGCCCCACTCGCACCACAGCGTCCCGTGCGAGCGTGATCTCGGGGAGTGCCTGCAGGTGTCTCTTGGTCGCGATCTTGTCCATCGCCAGAGCGGATGCGAGCACACCACTGCCCGTGTACGGAATGCCGAGCATCTCGAGTAGCCCCTGCACGCAGCCGTCTTCGCCGAAGCGGCCATGCAATGCCACCCAGGCCACGTCAATCCGGTTCGCACGGAGTTGGTCCGGCAGATCCCTGCCTACGTCGATGCCGATGGTGTACCAGCCACGCTCCCGAAGCGCAGCGATGACAGCCTGGCCCGTAGCGAGGGAGATCTCACGCTCGGTTGATAGTCCACCCATGAGAACACCAACCACACGCCCGCGCTCCACCATGACGGCCTCCTCGCGACCTATCGGCCGCCAATCCAGTCCACTCGGTCTCTAAGCTCGATACCGCGCACCCGCCGGGCGCGGTCGATCGCCGATCGCTGCAGAAGACGCGCATCGGCGGCTGACCCGCCGCCGATGTTCACCAAGAGCTCGGGCGCCTCGGCAGGAATGACGATGCCGCGGAGTCTCACCCGCTCCAGGACCGACGAGCGGAGGACTTCACGGACACTCACTTTTCGAGGCACGGCATACACAGAAGCTGATGGAACCGGCCGCTGTAGAGCGCGCGCCTTGGCCAGGCGTCTTCGCCCGGCCGAGTCCAACAGAGGAAGTCGCAGCGCCACCTTGGTGATGATCAGTTTTCGGCGGCGAGCCTCCTCCAGTGTCAGCTCCCGCTCAGCATCCCGTGAGATGGCCCAGACTGCCTCCACCAACTCGTCCCATCCGTCATCGAGACGAAGCGACGCTCCGACGGAGCCCGGCACTACGGCATGGGCCTCGAGTCCTCCACGAGCCTCGCCCTCTGCTGCTGATACCAGAGCCGGAACCGGACAGGACGCGCCTACGACCCACCGCTCGCCCGGACGAATCTCACCCAGAGCCGCCCCGAGACGCAGCACGACACCTCGGTGCGCACCATCTCGCGCCACCGTTCGCGTGCCAGCCCCGATCAGCCTCACCGGCCACTTTGCACGTCGACACTCTCTCACGACTCGCGTGAGGCCCTCGATCGTGTGAGCGACCACCCACGCCTCACAGCGCCCTCCAGTGCGCAGTGGCAGGTGGGCCGCCAGCGGCTCATCAAGCCGCACAGACAGCCC
This sequence comes from Pseudomonadota bacterium, assembly GCA_002862545.1. Classification (GTDB taxonomy): domain Bacteria; phylum Myxococcota_A; class UBA796; order UBA796. Next base: position 45,788 of record PKDJ01000111.1, on the reverse strand, counting down.
ATCCTCGCTCATGCACGCTCCTCGAGAACAGCCAAGAGGTCGCGGCAGACCGTGTTCACGTTGCCTGCACCAAGCGTGATCACGACATCCCCTGCGCTCACGGACTCCGCTAGCCACGCGGTAGCTGCCGGGAGGTCGTCGACCGCCGTCACATTGCGGTGCCCTCTCTCTCGCATCTCCTTCCCGATCTCGTCGTGCGTGATGCCGGCGATCGGCTCCTCGCCCGCAGCGTAGACCGGACAGACCAAGACGGCGCTTGCCCTGTTGAAGGCGCCACAGAAATCACTCCAGAGATCTCTGACCCGCGAGTAGCGGTGCGGCTGAAAGACCGCGATGATGCGCTTGTCGGGAAATGCTGCCTCAGCAGCCTCGAGCGTGGCCTCGATCTCTACGGGATGATGCCCATAGTCGTCTACGACAGTGACCTCTCCCGCCTGGCCGACAACCGAGAAACGCCTCTGGACACCCGAGAACTGATGGAGCGCTCTCTGAATGACCTCGAAGGGAATGGAGAGCTCCATCGCCGCCGCGACCGCACCGATGGCGTTGGAGACATTGTGCCTCCCGGGCATGGCGAGTGTGATGGCCCCTAGCCGCTCATCGCGACGGTACACCGTGAAGTGGGTCTCCAGTCCGTCGTTCTCCGGCACACCGCCGATTCGGTAGTCAGCCTGCCTCGCAAATCCATACGTGACGACCCTCCGACGCACCTTCGGAATGAGTCGCTGCACGCGGGGATGATCGATGCAGAGCACCGAGAACCCGTAGAACGGAACCTTGTTGGCAAACTGTTCGAAGGTCGACTCGAGAGCCTCGACTGAGCCGTAGTGGTCCATGTGCTCGGGGTCGATGTTCGTGACCAGCGAGACCGTGGGCGACAGGAACAGAAAAGAACCGTCAGACTCGTCGGCCTCGGCAACGAGGTAGTCACCAGCGCCTAGACGGGCGTTGGTCCCTCCGAGAGAGTCGATGCGCCCACCGATCACGACCGTAGGATCCATACCCCCGGCCGCCAGACAAGTCGCCAACATGGACGTTGTCGTCGTCTTGCCGTGTGTGCCCGCCACGGCGATACCGTACTTCAGTCGCATCAGCTCCGCGAGCATCTCGGCCCGTCGGATGACGGGCACGCCAAGGGCTTGCGCGGCCCTCACCTCGGGGTTCTCGGAACCGACGGCTGTCGAGCGCACGAGCACATCGGCGTGACCGAGGTTGGCGGGCTCGTGGCCGATGGCGATCCGTGCGCCGAGCCGCCTGAGCCTCTCCACGGTCGGTGAGACCCTCAGGTCGGAGCCCGTCACACGGTAGCCTGTGGTGAGCAGGACCTCGGCAATACCGCTCATGCCGATTCCGCCAATTCCGACGAAGTGAATCGTGCGCACCTTGCCACGGAACATCACGAGACTTCCCTCCTTGACTCGAGTCCGACACGAAGGACGATGCCAGCTGCGAGGACGTGCACGATAACTGCTGAGGCCCCGTAGGAGAGGAAGGGCAGCACAAGCCCCTTGGCGGGCATCAGCCCTGCGACCACACCAAGATTGATGATCGCCTGAGCCCCAAAGAGCGTCGCGATTCCCACTGCGACCAATCCACCGAACAGGTCGCGGGCTCGCCCCGAGACCAACACGATGCGCCAAACCAAGAACATCTGGAGCCCCGCCGCGCAGCACCAGCCAACCGCTCCGAGCTCCTCCCCAATCACGGCGCTGATGAAGTCGGTATGTGGCTCCGGCAGAAAGCCTCTCTGGGCCACACCCGACGTGATTCCGGTACCGGTAGGCCCACCCGTCGCCAGTGCAATCCAGCCCTGGATAATCTGGTAGCCCGTACCCTCAATATCCGCGAAGGGATCCAGAAAGGAGATGAGGCGTCGCTGTCGGTACTCCTCGCCCACCACCATGGCCGCTAGTCCCACCAGTGCTACCGCTGCTCCTCCGACAAGCCAGCGCTTCTGGAGACCCGCAACGAAGAGGAGAACGCCAGAAAGTCCAGCTAAAATCACCGTCGTCCCGAAGTCCTTCTGAAAGTACATCAAGCCCACAAACGGCGCTAGCTGGAGGACCAATGCTGGAAGCACGACGCCGACAACGTCCTTCAGCCGCCCCTCGTTGCAGGCCAGAAAGTGCGCCATGGAGATGACGAAAACGAGCTTGGCGAGCTCCGAGGGCTGGAAATTCATCGGTCCGAGAGCGAGCCATCGCGACGCCCCCTTCGCCGAGTGCCCCAGCGGACTCAGGACGGCACCAAGTAGGATCAAGGTGGCGATGTGGGTGGGTAAAACCGCCCTTCGCAGCCATCGCCAAGGCACCACCAGAACTAGCGTGGCAGCAACGACCCCAATGCCAATTCCGATCACCTGTCGGGTGAAGTAGTGCGACGGATCCCCGTAGGTCCGATCTGCGCCTGCATAGCTAGCCGAGTAGATCATCAACAAGCCAAACCCGCAGAGTATGCAGGTTGCCCCGAACAGCCACCAGTCCCAGCCGTTCTCGTCGGGCTCGCTGGTCTGCACTCCTAGTGCTGCCGTGAGCTCGGTGATGCTCATCGGACCTCCTTCCGGGCCAGGTCGGCGAAGACCCGACCCCGATCTTCAAAATCAGTAAAGGCATCGAAGCTGGCGCAGCCGGGACTCAGCAAGACAGCGTCACCCTGAAGTGCGATCCTGCGGGCGACCTGCACCGCTTCTTCCATCGTCGAGCACCCGGTGACAGCTACCCCGGCATCCCGAAGTTCCCGCGCGATGGACGGTCCCGAGCTCCCGAACGTGACGACAGCCCTGTGCCGGTCCAGCAGCGGCGCCAGCGCGTCGAAGCCGGGGCCCTTTGCCTGCCCGCCGAGTAGCGCCACAGCCGACCTCTCTAGTCCCGCGAGCGCCGCCGCCGTCGCCTCGACATTCGTTGCCTTGGAGTCGTTGATCCAGAGCACATCTCCGCGACGGACCACTTCCATCCGATGAGGAAGCCCACGTAGATGAGGAATGGCTGCCTGGAGGGCATCCGGATCGGCTCCAAACGCCAGCGCCGCCAGCAGAGCACTCGCCGCATTGGCTCGGTTGTGGTCGCCCGCCACCTCGAGCTCGGCGAGGTCGAACATGTAGTCACGGCCATCGAGCTGAACACGAACGCTCGAGCCCACACGAAGGACACCCGGCTCCCCGCCGAGCCACGCCCTGCGACCTGGATGGCCGGCCGCAGCAGCAGTGAGCCGGTGATCCCCACGAGGCAGAATGCCTAGGTCTGCCGCGTTCATCGACGTGAAGAGCGAGGCCTTCGTCGCAGCGTAGCGCTCCATCGTCCCATGTCTGGCCAAGTGGTCAGGCGTTAGATTCAGGATCATCCCCACGTCGGGGCGAAATCCAGCTGGACGCTCGAGCTGGTAGCTGCTGACCTCGACAACAAGCGCATCATGCCCCCTGCCAGGCGCCAGCGACAGCGCATCGCCAAGGTTGCCGCCTACGAACGGATTCCACCCCGCTCGTCGGAGCAGGTCACCCACAAAGGTCGTGACGGTCGACTTGCCGTTCGTGCCCGTGATCGCGATGCAACGCTGGGGCAGAAACCACCTCGCAAAGCCAAGCTCACCGACAACCCGCACACCCGCCCGCTCCGCGGCCTGAATCCCAGGATTGGATGGAGGGACCCCCGGTGACACGACGACCAGGTCAGCCTCTGCGAAGGTCTGTGGAGCACAGGCCCCAAGCTCCATGCGGACGCCGTCGATCGGATCGACCGTGGCTGACGAGTCAACTCCGACGACCCTCGCTCCGCGGTCTGCGGCAAGCCGAGCAGCCGCACGCCCCGAGCGACCGAGGCCGAGGACGACGACACGCTGGCCCTCCAGAGCTGGCCCACTCATCGCAGCTTCAACGTCGAGAGTGCAACGAGAGCTAGGACGATGCTGATGATCCAGAATCGGACGATGATCTTGGGCTCGGACCATCCCTGCTTCTCGTAGTGGTGATGAATCGGCGCCATGGCAAAGACGCGCTTACCTGTCGTCTTGAAGCTGACGACCTGGATGATCACCGAGAGGGCCTCAAGCACGAAGATGCCGCCGACCACGGCCAGCAGAAACTCGTGACGCGTCAGGATCGACAGGATGGCGAGCGTTCCCCCGAGCGCGAGAGAGCCGACGTCACCCATGAAGATCTGCGCAGGATAGGCGTTGTACCAAAGAAACCCGAGCCCCGACCCGACAATGGCGAGCGCAACGATGGACAGCTCACCCGCGTCCGAGACGTACGGAATGCCCAAGTAGCTGGCGAAGCGTGCATGGCCCGCAAGGTAGGCAATCAGGGCATAGGTCGCCGCTGTCGTCATCGTAGGGCCAATCGCAAGCCCATCGAGCCCATCGGTCAAGTTGACCGCATTGGAAGCCCCAACGAGGATGAAGAGCCCAAACAAGGGGTAGGCCCACCCAAGCACGGACGGCGCGCCTGCCCAGAGATTGCCGAAGTCGATGGTCACGTTCTTCAAGAAAGGCAGCGTGATCGAGGCGTCGAACACACCAGTCACGTAGCCATAGGCGAGCACGCCGCCGCCGATGGACACCTGCCCGACGATCTTCCAGCGCCCCGCCAGGCCATCCGAAGAGGCCTGCATCACCTTCTTCCAGTCGTCGACGAAGCCGATAAGCCCATAGCCGAGCATCACGATCAACGTCATCCAGACCTGTGGGACATCCAGACGGGCCCACAGCAGCGTCGCTGCCGCGATGGCAAAGAGGATGCAGACCCCTCCCATGGTTGGCGTGCCGACCTTGTCGAGGCGATGGCTCTCCGGACCATCCTCACGAATGATCTGGTTCATCTTCTGCAGTTTCATCCAACGAATGAAGGCGGGGAAGATGAAGTAGGCGAGTGTGACAGCCGTGACGACGCCCCATGCCGCACGAAAACTGATGTACCTGAGAACATTCGTTCCAGGCAGAACATCGGCAAACGGCCCTGGGTCCACGAAGAGAAGCGGGATCATACGTCCTCCGTGGGAAGGAGCTTGTGCAGGATGCGTTCCACTCGGGTCCCTCGACTGCCCTTGAACAGAACGCGAGAGTCTGGTCGGAGCCTTCGCCGCAGCGCCTCGACCGCGTCTTCCGGATCCTCGAAGGCGGCACACGGAGTGCGGCTCACGACACCGGCGGCCGCCGTCATCCGTCGACCGACGAGGATGAGGCCATCCAGCCCCGCGGTGTCCGCATGCGCAACGGTACGAGCATGCCACTCCGCCTCGTCGACGCCGAGCTCGAGCATGTCGCCCAGCACAGCGATGCGGTGTCCATCGAGCCCGGCAAGCAGCGAGACCGATGCAGCTACGGAGTCCGGATTGGCGTTGTAGGCATCATTGAGGGCCAAGGCGCCGCCCGCAAGGTTCTCTGCCCGGAGCCTCATTCCAACCGGCTTGTAGGCGACGAGTGCTGCTGCAGCATGGTGCAGGTCAACGCCCGCCGCAAGGGCGACCGCGAGCGCTGCGGCAGCGTCGACCGCAATGTGATGTCCCGGCGCAGGCACCTCGACCTCGATCCGCCCCGAGGGCGTGTCGAAGATGCACGCTGTGGAGAGTGAAGCAGCAAGTACTCGAGACTGGACCAGTCTGATCTGCGCTTCCGCCGACTCACCCCACGTGACCCGCCGAGCCCCCTCGGGCAGCGACAGGCCAACAACTCTCTGATCATCGATGTTGATGCAACAGACATCACCGGGGCGTGCACTGGCGAAGAGAGCTCCCTTCTCGACCGCCACTCCCTCGAGACCGCCCAACTCTTCCAGGTGCGCCGGCCCCACGTTGGTGATGACCCGAATGTCGGGGCTACCGATGTCGGCCAGCGTGGCGATCTCACCCGGCGCCGACGTCCCCATCTCCACCACGCTGGCTGCGGCATCGGCTCGCCCACCTAGCAGCGTCAGTGGAACACCGATGTGATTGTTGAGGTTGGCGCCGGTCTGATGAACGCAGCCGAGAGGCGAGAGTGCCAGCGCTGTCAGGGTACGCGTCGTGGTCTTGCCCGACGAGCCCGTAATCCCAACAACCGGGCCCACGCAGCGAGCGCGCGCTGCGCGAGCGAGATCTTGCAGCGCCCGCAGCGTATCGGCGACCCGCACGATGCCGCCCTTCCAGTCTGAGTCGACCTCACGCTCGACGACGACACCTGCCGCTCCCGCTTCGCGCGCAGCCGACAAGAAGCGATGCCCGTCAAACCGCTCTCCCACGAGCGCGACGAACCAGTCTCCTGGCTTCAGCATCCTCGTGTCGGTGCAGACCGCACCAGAGTGTCCGTCTCGGACAACCGTGCCGCCCGTCGCCAGTGCGATCTGCGATGCGTCGAAAACCTGGCTCACTCTCCCCTCCCAACGCGCGCAGCAACCAGCCGGTCATCGAATGGCCGCACCTCGGTGCCGATGGTCTGGGTGGTCTCGTGTCCCTTGCCTGCGATCAGCACGACATCACCCGGTGCTGCGCTGCTGACCGCAAGCCGGATGGCTTCTTCTCGGTTGGGCTCGACATCGTAATTTACCCCGTCAGCAATGCCGCTGAGGATGTCCCCGATGATGTGCAGCGGATCCTCAGTGCGCGGGTTGTCGCTCGTCACGACGACACGATCCGCCAACCGAGACGCCACCCCACCCATGAGGCTGCGCTTGGTGGCATCCCGGTCACCACCACACCCGAAGACAACCCAGACCTCGCCCTCGGTGACCTCGCGGACGGTCCCCAGCACCTGTGCCAGGGCGTCATCTGTGTGCGCATAGTCCACGAGCACGCGCACCCCTCGAGGGTTCGGTACGACCTCGAGACGACCCGGCACCCCCGGTACACTCCCGAGCGCAGCGGCCGCCTCGTCAAGCTTGAGACCGTCCAGCAACAGGATCCCGAGCGCCGCACCCAGATTCAGGGCATTGAATGCCCCGACCAAGGGCGTACAGACCATCGTGTCTCCCGCTGGTGTGCGGAACGAGATGTCCATCTGCTCTGCGCCACAACGGATCGACCTGATGACCACGTCAGCTGCAGTATCCCTCCCGTAGGTCCACGCATCACACGGTGCACCGAGGACACTCCAGGCGGGATCGTCGCGACAGAGCAGCGCACGTGGAGCTCCGCCGGTCGGCCGCAACAAGTCGAAGATCCGTGCCTTCGCTCTACGGTACTCCTCGAATGTTCCATGAAAGTCGAGGTGGTCCCTCGTGAGGTTCGTGAAGACCGCGGTCTGCAGCTGCACGCCCTCGACGCGATGCTGCGACAGACCGATGCTCGAAATCTCGATGGCAAGGCGCTCGATGTCTCGGTCTCGCAGCTCGGCGAGCAGCGCCTGCAGGTCTGGAGCTTCCGGGGTCGTGAAGCGAGTACTGCGTGGCTCGCCATCGACCGACCAGCCGGTCGTCCCGACGCGCGCGCACCGGCGGCCGGCTGCGCGCCATGCGTGCTCGACGATGGTGGTGACAGTGGTCTTTCCGTTCGTTCCTGTCACTCCGACGACGCGCAGTCCTCTGGCCGGCCAGCCGTGCAGTGCAGCGGCCAGCTGGCCCAAGGCGACTCGTGAGTCAGCGACTCGCACGACAACGGCGCCCAAAGCGGCCTCGACGGGCCGCTCGACCACCGAGACCACCGCGCCCAAGGACTTGACCACATCGTGGCCATCGAAGGTAGCTCCTTGAATCGCGACGAAGATGGACCCAAGATCCACATCACGCGAGTCACGGGTCACGCGGTGCACATCGCGGGACACATCGCCCGCCACGTCCAGCGCGGGGACGTGCCGAAGCAGTTCGGCCAAGTTCATGTTCAGGCAGGGAGCGGAGTGGGGGTGCCCGGGGATGTCGGAACGACGTGGGCGCCCAAATCATACGCCTACTGGGCGCCGGATACAAGCAGAGCCCGACAGAGCCTGGTAAGGTGAGGGAGTCCACGGCAGCCGGGGAGCCGGGCCAACTCTTCTCAGGGGGCGGGCTTCCGACCGGACGGCGTGAAGAAGCCAGGGCGGTGAGCGCTCTGACTGGCTTCACGGGCGGGACCGAACGACAGGCGCTGACGCGCCAGCTCCCCGGAGCCGTGGACTATTTGGGCGGGATGTCCGACATTGTGTCGGAGCACTTGTCTCCTGGTCTCGCTCTCCTCGGGAGCGGTGTACGAGCTACTTCAGCGTGACGAGCAGTGGCTGCCCTGGCGCAACGACCGCGCCTGCCGGCGGGTCTTGCCCAACTACGTGGCCCGAGCCGCGGATGTCGAGCTGGATACCTGACGGTCCGAGACCGGCAACAACCTCGCGCAGAGGCCGACCGCCGAGATCGGGGATCTCCCACCCCTCTCTGGCCCAGGCCAGACGAATGGGCTCGTTGTCGACCCGCTCGACCTCTTCTTCGGACGACTCGGTCACTTCGTCGAGGAGCTCCGGGTCAGGCTCCACTCCGAGGTACCGGAGAGCCTCCTCACCGATCTCAGCAAACGCCGGGGCGGCCACAATCCCCCCATAGCGGCTACCCTTTCGGGGCTCATCGACCGAGACCACGACCGCGAGCACGGGATCATCCGCTGGCAGGAACCCGATGAAGGAACCAATTCGACCTGCTCCGTAGCGCCCGTTCTCGGCCTTCTCGGCAGTACCCGTCTTGCCGGCGACACGAAAGCCGGGCACCCTGGCACGAGTGGCCGTACCTCCGGGCTCCGTGACGGTGACCATCATCTCGGTCACCTCGCGCGCTGTCTCTGGGCTGATCACGCGCACGACCTCTTCCGGCCCCTGGACGTACTCCGGAACTCCGTGAGCATCCTCGACACGTGTGACGAGACGCGGCTTCATGCGCACCCCCTCATTCGCGAGCGCAGCCGTCGCCATCGCGAGCTGAAGCACAGTCGATGTGACGCCCTGCCCATACGAGGTCGTCGCCAGCTCGATGGGGCGAATCGTGTCGGCCGAGCGGACGGTTCCGCGGCGCTCACCCGGAAGCGCGATGCCAGTGCGCTCGCCGAAGCCGAAGGCGTGCATGTAGTCGATGAACCCCTCGGCACCGACCTGAAGGGCGAGCTTTGCAGCACCGATGTTGCTCGAGTACTTCACCACGTCACTGACCGTGACCATGCCATGCGGGTGATCATCGCGAATCCTCGAGCGCCCGAGGTACCAGGTTCCCCCTTCACAGTCGATGGGTGAGGCCCCCGTGACGAGGCCCTCCTCGACGGCGGCAGCAGCGGTGAAGGGCTTGAACACTGACCCAGGCTCGATCGCGTCTTGCACGGCGTGGTTTCGCCGTGGCGCGGGGTCGGAGCCAGGTGCGTTCGGGTTGAATGTCGGCACGTTCGCAAGAGCGAGAATGTCCCCTGTCTCCACATCCACCACCACGGCACTCGCCGAGACAGGGTCAGAGCGCAGCAACACACCCTCCAGTGCGCGCTCGGTGATCCGCTGAATCCGCCTGTCGATGGTGGTGTGCACCGTCATGCCTGCTGCTCGCTGACGCGCCGTGTCACCGAGTGGGCCATCCACGGCGAGTCCACGCAGGTCGTGTCGCCGCTGAAACAGGATGGTCCCTCCCGAGAGGTACTCATCAAGCGAAAACTCGATCCCAGCGCGCCCATGACCATCCGCGCTGATGAACCCAAGCACGTGAGAGAGCAAGGTCTCCTCTGGGTAATACCTGCGTGAGGCACGCTCGACGTAGAGTGCCGGCTTGGGGAGGTTTGTGGACTTGCGTACGCGCTCCACGTCGACAACCGTACGCGGATGCACTCGCTGGGCAAGCCTGACGTAACGAGAGCCCTTCCGTCCAATCTCGGAACGCAGCTCGTCTTCCGGACGCCCAAGGACCGTCGACAGCGCCTCTGAGAGCGGCTGAATGGCATCAGGGGGAACCATCTGCGGATCGACAATGATGTTCGGCGTATCCACGGACGTTGCGAGCTGACGCCCATTTCGGTCGAGCACCTGTCCTCGGCGAGCCTGGAGCGTCACCTGCCCCCAGCGCCTGACATTGGCCTCCCGGATCGTGCGATCACTTGGCGCGATGCAGAGCTGGGCCCCACGCACACAAATGAGTCCGAGTACGGCGAGCAAGAGCCCCCCAACGATGCGCGTCCGGCCCTTGGACCTGGAGCGCACGACCTCCGGCGACTCGACCGCCAGTGGAATCGGTGGGAGGTGGAGCCTACTCACTGTGCGCCCTGGAGCCGGTACACCGGCACGCGAGAGGACATCTGCAGTTGTTCGCCAACCTCCTCCATCCGAATCTCACGCGTGCGAGTCAGGATCTCGAGGTCCAGCCGCTTACCGAGAAGGTTCGCCTTCTCACCCGCCCGCATCGTGCGATCCAGATCGATGCGCGCCTGCTGTGCGCCTAGACCAACGTGCACATGGAACGCACAGACGGCGAACAGCGCGACGGCCGCCACGACATACCGCCAGAGCGGACGAAGCCGAGACAGGTCGATCGCCGGAAGGCGGTTGGACACCTCGTTCGTGCCCAGCCGCTCAAGCGGTGGGGTGATCACTCGGGACACGGAAGCCTCTCTGCAGCACGGAGGCGCGCCGAGCGCGCGCGGGGGTTGGGGTCTTGGGGGGAGGGAGTACGGGCGGGAAGGAGGCGGAGCTTTGGGGGCTCCATGGGGTTGCCGTATGCGTCGCGGGGAGCGTTGCGTCCGGCGTGGCGCGCGAGGAAGCGCTTGCAGATGCGGTCATCTAATGACTGGAACGTGATGATCGCGAGCCTTCCGCCCACGTTCAAGTGATCAAGTGCAGCCGGCAGCAGTCGCTCCAGCTCACCCAGCTCGTCATTGACAGCGATCCTCAGCGCCTGAAACGTGCGTGTCGCCGGGTGAATCCGGCGCTGCTTCCCCCCCACTGCCGCAGCGACTGCAGCAGCCAAAGATGATGTGTCAGACCACGGCCGTCCGGAGACGATCGCGCGCGCCACGCGGCGCGAGCGCCTCTCCTCACCGTATTGCCAGATCACGTCCGCGAGCTCACGCTCGTCCCAGTCGTTGACGAGGTCAGCAGCAGAGAGCGGAGCGTTGGGGTCCATCCGCATGTCGATTGGGCCCGAGAATCGGAACGAAAACCCGCGCTCAGCCGTGTCGATCTGATGAGAGCTGACCCCAAGATCGGCCAGCACACCATCGACGCGCGCGATCCCCATGGTCTCGAGGTGCGCTCCGAGGTCACCGAAGCTGCCGCGCACCGCCCGGAGACGAGTCGTCCCGCACCTCTCGGCTGCTGCGGACAATGCTGCCGGGTCGCGGTCGATTCCAATCACGGTGCAGTCGGCGGCCGCAAGCAACGCCGCCGCGTGCCCCCCGCCTCCGAGCGTACAGTCGACATACACTCCCCCATCCCGCGGGGCGAGCGCGTCTACGGACTCCTCCAGCAGCACCGTGACGTGGTGGAAGCTCATCGCCTGCTCCCGGGCATCCCACTCCGCTCTGCGGTGCGATGGAGCGACTGCTTGAAGCGCTGGTCCCACACGGCGCGGTCCCAGATCTCGATGCGGTGCAGAACCGAGTGGACAATCACGTCCTTCGAGATGCCTGCGAGGTCGCGTAGAGGAGGCGGAATTCGGATCCTGCCCTGCGCGTCCACGTCCACGTCTTGTGCCGGTGACAAGAGCGAGTGCACGAAGTCCATCACGTCGGCATCGAAGGGGTCGGCGTCGGCGAGTGGTCGCTCCACTCGCTGCTCGAAGTCGCCGAGAGTCCAGCCCCAGACTGCCCCCTTGTGGAACGAGAGCACCAGCTGCGACTCGTCGTTCTGGGCGAGCGCACGACGAATGGGTGCCGGTAGGGCGAGCCGCCCCTTGGCATCCACCGTTGCATTGGCTTGGCAGCGCACGCGCAGCATGACTTGCAGTCCGCATGAGCATGAGGGTCCCCTCCCTCTTGCAAGCCCACTCTAAACCACTTTCACCCACTTTCAACCCGATGGGATCCCGCTCACGCCACTTGACTCCACCGATCGACCGCCAGGGCCAATCTACAGACACCCAGGATTTCGGTCTCATCTCGGGCGCTCACGCGATCCGACGGCGCACCCACCAGTTGTACACACGAAGCGCCTCTGAGGAACACCAGATCCCACTCTCTCCCACCACGCGAACCCTCGCTCCGGGGGTTACGTCTGCGTGCTGCGGAGGCGCGGTGAAGAAGAAGGACGGTCAGCGGGACCTCGTCGTGAACCGCCGAGCCCGACATGAGTTCGAGTTGCTCGATCGATTCGAGGCAGGACTTGCTCTGGTCGGAAGTGAGGTGAAGAGCATCCGAGCGGGTCAAGCCAACCTCGGCGAGGCCTTCGTGCGGCTGGGCAAGGACGGCGCGTGGCTTGTCCAGTGCCACGTCTCACCCTACGCGGAGGCCAATCGTCAGAACCACGATCCGGTACGGCAGCGGCGACTGCTGCTCAAGCAACCGGAGCTCCTCAAGCTTCGCCGTGGCCTCCTTCAGAAGGGAATGACCATCGTTCCGCTCCGGCTCTACCTCAAGGGTCACCTCGTGAAGCTGGAGCTCGCGCTAGGACGTGGCCGGAAGCTTCATGACAAGCGCGACGCCCTGAAGAAGCGACAGGCTGACAAGGACCTCCGTCGCCGCTGACAGCGATGGAGCACATCGGTGCCTTAGACGAAGCCGCGTTGCCCACCCGTGGAGCTAGGGATACCCGCCACATCGCTAGGAGGGCAGGCACCGTCATGAACGTGCAGCTGCGCAATGGTCTTTGGGGGTCGGCTGGCCTAGCTCTCGTGGGCGGCGGAGCGCTCCAGGCCTCTGGCTCTCCCCTAGCCATCATCGGTCTCCTCGGCGCTGCATTGCTGGCTACGGCCGGCCTCGTGGTGCACGATGCTCGCCGTGGAGCACTGGCGACAGCTCTGGTCTGTCTCGGAGCCAACGCCTACCTACTGCAGCAGAAGACGGCGACGAACGCCAAGCCGTCCATCTGCAACGTCAACGACGTGCTCAACTGCGACGTGGTCAACAGCTCCGCCGCCTCCGAGCTGTTCGGCGTGCCCGTCACCCTCATCGGAGTCGCGTTCTACCTCGGCCTCGTGGTCGCTGCGCTCCTGCCAGCCTCCTCGACACCGCGCTTTCACCAGGTCAGCGGCCTGTTTTCCCTCGCCTCAATCGCATTCAGCGCCTACCTCGCCTACGAGGCGACCAAGCTCTCGGCCGTCTGCGTGATGTGCATCACCATCTACATTGGCAATGGCCTACTGCTCTGGGCAGCGCTGCGGGGCCTGCAAGGCGAGGGATTGTTCAAGGGCATCGGTGGTGCAGCCAACTCGAACGCCGCGCTCGCCATCACCGCGTCCTTCGTCCTCGTGCTTCTCGTCATGGTGCCCCAGTACGACACGGACGAGAACTCGAGCGCGATCGTGCGTACCGCGCCGACGGAGAAGGGCACACCCTCCAAGACGCCAGCCGCCGCTCCAACGCCCAACGCACTCGGCAAGCTCTACACGCAGCCCCGCGGCGAGGTCCAGCTCTCCGACACCGAGCCACTCTATGGTGATCCACAGGCACCCTACGTCCTACTGGAGTTCGCCGACTACGGCTGTCCACACTGCGCTCACGCCTCGAAGGACTTGAAGCAGCTGGTGGCCCAGTTTCCGGAGATTCAGGTTCGCTTCCGCGTCTTTCCCCTCACGAGCTCCTGCAACCCCTCTCTCCAGCAGGACAGTGACCCGACGCGCTGTGCAGCAGCCTTTGCTGCCCAGTGTGCCGGAGCCCAGGGGCTGTTCTGGGAGATGAACACCCTGCTGTTCGCCAACCAAGGGCGCTTCTCGGATAGCGACCTCGCGTTCATGGCTAAGCAGGTTGGCGTCGATGTCGATCTCTGGCAGACCTGCATGGCTGATCCGCAGACGCGCGATGCGGTGGTCGCAGACGCCATGGCAGGGTCTAAGACCGGACTGCTGGGTACCCCCGCCATGTTCCTTCGCGGAACGCATGGAGATGCCTGGGTCGAAGTTCGAGACGCCAGCGCGGCCGCCAAGGTCGTGGAGGCCCACCTGACCGGCGCGACCCTTCCCCCTCCTGGCCCTCCTGCTCCGTACTAGTGGCGTGGCTCGAGCTACGGTTGGTCGGCGTTCCGAGACGCGGACTTGACCACTGGTCAGCACTCCTCTTCGCTCTAGGCGCGTCAGGTCTTCAGGAGGACTACCTCCCAGGCAGCGCACCACCACCGCGTCAACCTTGGGACACCGGCCCGCCGCCGCCTCCCCCACCGAGGCTCCTGCTCAGAGCCTGGTTCGAGAATGCGGACACCGCCTCCGTGACAGCGGCGCTCGGCGCGCCGTTCGAGTGCACCTGGCATCCGGTGGCGGAGGACGACTGGAGCACATCATGGCGTGAGGGCCTGGCTCCAGTCCGCGTCACGGATACACTCACAGTTGCTCCACCTTGGGATGCCCCACCCGGGTCCTTGATCATCGAGCCGGGCCAGGGGTTCGGCACAGGGCATCACCCCTCGACCGTCGGCGCCCTCCAAGCTCTCGAACGCCACGTGGCTGGCCAACGAAGCGCCCTGGACGTCGGCTGCGGCAGCGGTGTGCTCGCGCTAGCGGCGGCACGACACGGCGTGGTGGCACGCGGGATCGACGTCGAGCCCGCCGCAATCGACGATGCGAGGCGCAACGCGGCTCGAAATCATCTCCAGGCCACCTTCGACACGACCCCGGTCGACGAGCTCGAGGGTCAGTGGGACATCGTGCTCGCCAACCTGCACGCCGAGCTCTTGGTGCGCCTCGCACGTCCGCTCGTCGAGCGGACGGGGAGCTTGATGATTCAAGCCGGCATCCTGCACGATCGAGACGAGCAAGTGCGCTCGGCGTTCACGGCACTTGGTATGCGCCCCGTCGAGTGTGACCGGAACGGTGAGTGGGTGGCGCGGGTCTGGGAGCGTCCATGAGACGCGTTCGAACTCCGACCGTGGACACAGACCCGATTCCGCTCTCTCGTGCAACAGCGCATCACCTCACGGGCGTCCTTCGGCTTCGTGATGGCACACAGGTCGTTGCGTTCGACGGAAACGGTCGAGAGGTCCATGGCGTCCTCGTCATCAATGCCACCTCGGCAGTCATCCGTCCCACGTCGCCCGTCAGGGTGCTGCCACCCGCCCACCCGGTTCATGTGGTGCTTGCCATCGCACGCGGACCGGCGATGGACGAAGCCGTGCGCGTCGCGACCGAGTGTGGAGCAACAGACCTGCACTTCGTCCGCTTGCGGCGTTCACCACCAACGGGAGAGCGCTTCGAGCGCTGGCAGCGGAAGGCGGCCGCGGCCGCAGAGCAGTGCGGTCGCGCAACTGTTCCCGCGCTGCACCCAGTCCGTCCTCTCATTCAGGTCGTCAGGATGCTCGAGGTACCCGTCTGGTTCGGACAGCCGGCGGCCGAGACCCCGCCCGACCCCGGGCCTGCAGCACTGGTCGTCGGGCCGGAGGGCGGACTCACAGACGACGAGGTCACGTCTCTCTTGGCTTCCGGGGCCAAGCCCTGCCGTCTGGCCCCTCACGTCTTGCGAGTCGCCACGGCTGTCGCCGTTGGAACGGCGATGATCTCCCTGAGCAACAGAGGCCGCGAGACCTAGAGGTCACGCGGCCCCGTGGGCATACGCCCAACGACACTCAGTTGGGGTTGAGCGCGTTCTTGAGGCCCTTGCCCGCGCGGAAGACGGGGATGCGACGTGCCGGCACGTTCATCACCTGGCCGTTCTTGGGGTTGTGACCCGTGAACTCACGGCGCTTGGAGACCGTGAACGTGCCAAAGTCGGAGATGGTGACCTTCTCGTCGCGCACGAGGGACTCCTGAATGGCCTCGGTGAGGATGTTGATGTACTGCGCAGCACGCACCTTAGGGATGCCGCCGCGGGAAGAGAGAACCTCGGTCAAGTCTGCCTTGTTCATGTCAGCTCCTCTGAGTGCTACTTGATTCGACTAGGTCGCAAATTTCCCAAACGCTATTTTGCGCTGACGCGTCTGAACTAACGAAGCGGCCTAGTAAATTGAAAGGTACAGCGTAGAGGTGCCATCGACCTCGGCTGCGAAGGTGTCAGCTTACGCAGACTTACTACGCTGACTCTCACCCGTTTGGCAAGAGACGAACCGCAAGTTTTTTCGTGCGGCGCCAAGCTACGACCCGACGCGACCCGTCAGGGTTTAGGTATTTGCGGAATCGGGGCTTCCTCGGCCGCCGCCGCCCAGAATCACCCGGTCACCGAAAGAGACCTTACCAATATCGCTTTCGGCAAAACCCGCGCACTAACGGGCAGTACCCCGGGCTGTTCTCCGTCTATGTCGACGCGAACGGTAAAATCCTCGACAGATGCCCTCACCGATCTCACCTTCGCGCGTACGACACCGCGTAGATGACCGATCCTGCCGTCGTACAGCCTCGGTGTCTCGAGCGCGGACCGTAGGAGACTACGCTCCGGAATGATCGTGAGCTCGGCCACTCCGTCATCGATTCGGCCATCACGACCAACCCACATTCCGCCACCACAGTAGGCGCCATTGGCCATGAAGGCCGCCCATAGGGGGCCCTCCCATTCGCCGCTCTGGTCTCTGTCGTCCAACCACTCGACTCGAACGATTGGTGCCCTCCAGCCCGCGAGGCTCTGCAGAGTGCTCCAGAGGAAGGTGACCTTTCCACCAAGGCGCTTCGATGAACGATTAGCCCGGTCGACCACATCGCCGTTGACGCCGAATCCGGCAACGTTGATGCAGCGACGCGCTCGAGGCTCGCCGTTCACGTGCGATGTGACCTCTAGAAGATCGACCGGGCGCTCTCGCTCCCGAGCAACAACGTCCAGGGACGCGTCCAGATCGCGAGGCATCCGAAGTGTCTTGACGAGGTCGCAGCCCGTGCCCGCCGGCAACACGGCGAAGACCGTTCCCTGGGGAGCATCGACCAGCCCGTTGACCACCTCACTTGCTGTTCCGTCACCACCCACAGCCACGACGACCTTGGCGCCTCCTGAGATCGCCTCTCGAGCCCGATTCTCGGCATCTCCCATGCTTCGAGTGAGGAGCACTTCGGCGCTCGCAAACCTGGCCCTGATGGAGGCTTGCAGCTTGTCCAGCCTTCTCCCCGTCCGCCCTCCTGCAGAGCGAGGATTGATGATGAACGCGATGGGCTCCTCGTTCATGACGACAGCCGGTCGAGAAGATCGAGCGCCTGAATCCCGCTCGCCCTGAGATGCTCCCGACACCTGGAGTCTCGCACCTCTACCCCGCAGCGCTCAGCCCAGGTCTGTCCTACGCGAGCAGCATCATCCGGATGGTACTTCGCAAGAGGCCCAGCTCCACCGCAGCATGCCATCTCGGTCATCCCAGGCACGCAGCACGAGCCGACGCCGGATTCATCACCGATCAGCTCATGCAACCAGTCGAAGGCAACTCCATGAGCGCCCAGCACGTACCCGACGCCTCCGTCCGAGGTCACGAGCCTGCGACCTAGGAGCTGTTCGCTCCAGCTCGTCGAGTAGCGACGTCCCTGCCGGACCGCCGCCTCGCCCATCCCCTCCCGAATTCTCCAGACGACGGCATCGAGCCGCTGCGCTATCGGTGCCCAGTCACGCTGATCACGCACAATCAGCAGCGTCTTACCCGGAGGAACCTCCGGTTCTTCAGGAAGGTCAGCCGGAGCGAGCTTAGCGCGACGCTGTCGAATGTACTCTGGGAGCGGCACGCCGATGTGGCAGTGCTCTGTGCACGCACCGCAGTCCGTGCAGAGTACTGCGGCTGCGAGCGCCTCGTCGTCAGAGAGACGTCCCTGCTCCCACTCCCTTAGAGCCGTGGCAATCCAGCTGGGAGCAGCAGCCTCACGCGCCGCACCGGTCACTACCGGGCACGCTGATCGGCAGAGGCGGGGGCAGAGTGTGCACGTATCGAAATCACCCATCGTCGGGCCTCCAAGCACCGTGACACGTCACCATGACCACGTCTTCATGCTCGATGCCGCATGCGGTCAGCGGCCCGTGCGGGAGTGGCGCCGGGGCCCACGGCACCTCGTGCAGTCCCCCCGGAACACGCCCGCCGGCCACCGCCCCTAGGCTTGCGGCCGCAGGCCCGCGGAATCCCACCCGGAGCGTTCCCTCCTCGACTGTGAGAATCGCAGGTCGCAGCCCGGAGCGCAGGAGATCTCGCGCCACCTTCCACGGTCTGTCTGGTCTCCCCTCGCCACACCAGCGCGAGCCTCGCGGCGCAGAGGGTACAGCGACCGTCACCACCCCATCCGCATTGGACGCCAGCCAGCCCCGTAGATCGGGCCCTGCGGCCGACCGAGGGCCCCGCCCTAGCCGGCAAGCCACTCCGCCGACAGAGCCGGAGACCTCCGTCCAGCCGACTTGCCAGGGGTTCCGTTGCCAGCGGGGAGGTGCTGGAAGTGTGGTCCACGGCCACATCCGTTCTTCATCCCCCTCCCCCTCCTGGTCCAGCCGACGACACACCAGACCGTCCGTCGGCAGCGGGTCACGCATGGGGGATGCAGCTTGCTCGTGTTCGCTGACGAAGACCGCACCGGGATTCAGGATTCCCGCTGGGTCGAGTGCATGCTTGAGCTCCGTCCAGCCCGCTACGGCAGGACCGACCTCCCTGGATGCAGCAGCCGCCTTGAGGCGCCCGACACCATGATGATGAGTGACCGTGCCGCCGGCGCCCGCCACGGCAGCCAGCGCGCGGTCCCACATCGAAGCGTAGACCTCGGGGTCACCGCGTCCCGCAAAGCTGAAGTAGATCGACGCTCCCTCCGGATAGGCGTGACTCATGTGCGCCATGACGACGGCGCGGCCACGAACAGCATCCCGAACAGCATGGTACGTCGGCAAGACATCGCTCCATCGGCAAGCGATCTCCATGGTGTCCGCAAACCCGCCGTTCATGAACACTGGCATCAGCTTGTAGGAGACAGCGTGCCGAGAGCCGAACCAGCGCTCCCCTGGCCCCTCTCCCAGATCCTCACCAGCTGCCTCCAACAGGCAGCGGGCAGCGGGCAGCACCGCGTCGAGGTTCTCAGCGTCCCCCTCGAATCCGACAATGAGCAGTGTTCCAGAGGCGATGCCATCCAGCGCTCTGTTCACGATCCACGGAATGCCTAACGGAAGGGTAAGCGCCCGCCCCTTGAGGCCCGGGACACGCTCGAGTGTCCGAATCGTGTTCGCGAGCCAACCCGCGCCACCGCCTTCCTTCTTCGGCCTCGTCTTTCCTCCGATTCGTGTATCCACTGGGTCGTAGAGCCGAACGACGGATGGCCAGAGCTCAGCCTGCATCAAGCACCGCATCGCGTCTACGGCATCCTCGAGACGGTCGAAGCGGTATCCGCGCAGCCATCTCGACTTCGGCACTGGCCAGACCCGCAGCCAGAATCGAGTGAGTACCGCCAGCGTTCCTTCCGAGCCGAGCAAGAGAGGAAGCCACTCGCTCGGCGCATCACCGCCTTCACCAACCCGAAACGTGCCGTGCCCCGGCGCTACCCCCTCGACTGCCAGGACCATGTCCTCGAACACTCCATAGAGCGAGCTGAACTGTCCGGCGCTGCGTGCAGCCCCCCAGCCTCCGACAGTCGAGCAGCTGATCGAGGAAGGTGAGTGGCCGAGGGTGAAGCCGCGTGCCTGGAGCCAGTCCTCGAGTTGTTGACCGTTGACACCGGCCTCCACCTCAACGACCCATCGCTGTGAATCTATCGGTCCAATTCGGTTCAGGGCCTTCGTGTCGAGAACCCAAGCCCCAGCCTGGCCCGTCGCACCGCCGCAGACTCCACTGCCAGCCCCGTAGGTGGTCACTGACACACCGGCCTCTGAAGCCGCTCGAAGGGCGGCATCGACCTGCTCAGTGGTCTCCGGCCAGAGAACACGCTCCGGCAGCGGAGGACCGCTCTCACCGAGCCAGGCCCCGAGCGTGGTGCGTGGCCAGAGGTCTCGCGCAGCCGCCATCCGATCCAGGAGGTCCGTGCTGCTTCTCACTCCACCGCATTCATGCATGTCTTTGGACTCCGCGCACCCAACTTATCGCGCGTGTCCAAGACAGAGAACGCCCGACCTCGAAGGGCCGGGCGCCTCCAGCGGCGTTCGGGGGTCCCGTGCCGCAAAGCTCTTGCATCTCTGCTCATCCCTGACGCAACCAGTGGGCCAGCATACGACACTGCGCCAAAGACAGCCTCTTACCTTACTCCACGGTTAACTCTCCAGACGCGTGGGACAAAAACCGCGACATCCGTGTCACAGCAGGGCGACTCCGTGCTCTGTGGAAGCGGTCAGCCCAGCAAAAAGCAAGGCTCGTCCTATCTTTCATGAACAAAATCGGGCACTGCATCACGACAGAGATATCGCGAGGCCCCCGGCGAGTCGCCGCTGGTTGACGACTCTGCTTGTCGGCGGCGGTACTGCAGACTAGACACCCCGCCGCCGCCCCGATGCCGGACCGGCTACACCCACAGGACACCACGTGTACGATCTGCTCATCCGCGACGCGACCATCGTCACATCCGGCGGTAGGCAAGTGGCGGACGTGGCCATCCAACGTGGCCGCATTCGCTACGTCGGCCCGCGCCCGCCCCGCCCGAATGCCAAGCGCGAGATCCACGCCATCGGCAAGTTCTTGATGCCCGGAGTCGTGGACACCGCGGCTCGCTTCGGAGCGCGTTCGACCGATGACTGGGGCGTGGAGTCAGGTGCTGCCGTAACTGGCGGGATCACCACGGCAATGGCGCTGCCTGCGCCAGACAGCTCCGTCGGACACGCACAGGCAAAGCTCGATCGGCTGGCCCGGACGTCCTGGTGCAACTACGGCCTTTGGGGTCATGCTGCGAGTGCCGACATGGGCGAGCTCGCACGGGCTATCGAGGCCAAGCTCTACATCGGCGCCCTAGCGAGCATCGGCTCCGAGTCCGAGGCCCCTGTGGCGCTGGAGGACCTCTCATCGGTTCTGGCACTACCCGGTCTGCTGGGTCTCCAGCTCGATGTGGCCTCTGGGGATACCGACACGGTCACCGGGCTCTTCGATTCCCTTCGAGGCACGTCGAGAGCGACACACCTCATGCATGTCTCGACAGCCCTCGAACTCGACTTGCTCGACCCACTGCAGGGAGAGCTCTGTGTGACGGCCGGCGTGACTCCACATCATCTCTTCCTCGCCTCGGAAGAGTTAGGTCAGCCCGTCAAGACGCACCCACCCATTCGTCCAGAGCACGACCGCCGAACCCTCTGGACAGCCGTAAAACGCGGCCGACTCGACTGCGTGGCCTCTGACCATCACAACAACGCGCAGCAGGGAGTGCCGGGTGCGGAGCTGTTGTTCCCACTCATGCTCTCTGCCGTGAAGTACGGTCGGCTGAGCCTGGAGCTCTTGGTCTCTCTGTGCGCCGAGGCTCCCGCGCGCGTCTGCGGCCTGGAGTCCAAGGGAAGGATCGTGAAGGGCGCCGACGCCGACCTGCTCCTGTTCTCAGAGGGTGAGGTCGCCCGCGTCGACGAGTCGTCGCTAAGGTCGGGTGCGGGCTGGTCGCCGTACCTCGACCGCGAGGTTGCCCCGAAGCCGGAGTTCGTCATCCTTGGTGGTGAGATCGTTGCGCAGCGTGGCGAGCTCGTGGGTAAGAAGCCCTCTGGGACGCACGCTCTCGACCGCTAGAGCCCCGCTGACAGGACATGCCACCCCAGCTCGGCTTCGGCCGGCTGGGGTGTCTTGATTCCGACTACGGCAGCAGTGGTGACCGTCGTCAGTGACAGCTGTCGGCACATGTTTGGGTACTTCCTCGTTTCACGAAGTCGCCTCTCCCGAGCCGACAACGGACGCCCGTCACCGCCAACGAGCAAACCAGGAAAATCCTCCTCCTCGGAGTGGCACGCAGCCTGCTCTGGGTCGATGCGGAGGTGCCCATGGCCATCACCGTGTCCGCTGCCGCCCTCTCGGGCGTGGACGCCATGTCAATCGAGATCGAGGTCGATCTCCTCCGCAAGCTCCCAAGTGTCTGCATCGTCGGACTCGCAGCCAGCGCGGTGAAAGAAGCTGCGGAGCGTGTGCGCTCCGCGATCTGTAGTGCCGGCTTCGACTTTCCTCGAATGAGAGTCGTCGTCAACCTGGCGCCTGCACACGTGCGCAAGGAAGGCACCGCCTTCGACCTGCCCATTGCCCTGGGCATCCTGGCAGCGGCGGGGGTGATTCCCGAGGAGGCACTGCAGCGGGTCCTGCCCGCGGGCGAGCTGAGCCTCGGGGGACGCCTGAGGCCCATTCGTGGTGCGCTGAGCTTCGCGGAGGTCGCCCGAGCCAAAGGCCAGAGCCTGCTCTTGCCAGCCGAGTGCGCCGCCCACGCTTCGATGCTGCCCGGCGCGGAGGTGATTGGTGTCACGTCGCTCGGCGAGGCCGTCTCATGGCTCCGTGGCGAGATCGAGGTGCTCGCGGCTCGCCCATCGCGCCCCCCAAGCCAGGACTTTGGTCCCGACTTGGCAGACGTTCGTGGACAAGCGAGTGCCCGGCGGGCGCTGGAGATTGCGGCTGCCGGAGGCCACCACCTCCTGCTCACCGGACCGCCCGGCTGCGGCAAGAGCATGCTCGCGCAGCGTCTGCCGACGATCCTGCCTCCACTGACCTTCCACGAGGCACTTGAGACCACCCGCGTCCACAGCGCCGCTGGCCTGTTCGACCAACCTAGCCTCATCCCACACAGGCCCTTCCGGGCACCGCACCACTCGGTGAGTGTCGCCGGCATGGTGGGCTCTCGCGACCTCCGGCCCGGCGAGCTTGGCCTTGCGCACAACGGAGTCCTGTTCCTCGACGAGGCGCCCGAGTTCCCCCGCTCGGTCCTCGAGGTGCTTCGTCAGCCACTCGAAGACGGCGTCGTGCGAGTGACCCGAGCCGCAGGATCCGTGACGTGGCCAGCAGCCATCACCCTAGTGCTCGCCGCCAACCCATGTCCCTGCGGCTATCGCGGGTCCCGGCGGCCATGCACCTGTCCAGACTCGACTGTTGACCGCTACCGAAGACGACTCTCGGGACCCATCCTTGACCGGATTGACCTGCAGGTCACTCTTCAGCCCGTCCCCGCCAAGATGCTGCTCACCGAGGATGAGGGAGAGTCGAGCGCGGCGGTGCGCGAGCGCGTCTGTGCGGCAAGGTCCCGCCAGCACGCACGAGGCCAGCACTCGCCCAACTCGCGCCTTCCGGCCACAAGCCTGATGTCGCAGGCGGAGCTGAGCGGGGAGGCGATCTCGGCGCTCGTCTCCGGTGCCGAGAGCGCGGACCTCAGCAGTCGGTCTGCAAGCCGCGTGGTGCGGGTCGCTCGCACCATCGCAGACCTGGACGCAGCGCACCGAGTCGAGGCGCATCACGTCCACGAAGCGTTTGGGCTTCGTGTGGCTGGCCCAGCGTGAACCTGTGGCGCGAGCCACCCGACGGCACATCCGTGCCACCCAATCCACCCCCAGAGAGAGGATGAGTATCCATGAAGACAACCAACCCTGACGGCGCCCGCGAGCGCGCCCTGACCACAACTCTTCAGGTTCTGGAGAAGCGACACGGCAGCGGGACAATCATGCGCCTCGGCGAGCGCCCGAGCGCAACGGTCGACACAGTCCCTACCGGCTGTGCCAGCCTCGACGGCGCACTCGGAATCGGTGGATACCCCCGCGGCCGGGTGATCGAGGTGTTTGGCCCTGAAGCAAGCGGCAAGACAACCCTCACGCTGCACGCCATTGCCGAGGTCCAGCGCAGCGGTGGCACTGCGGCGTTCATCGACGCCGAGCACGCACTTGACGTGGCCTACGCCAAGCAGCTGGGAGTCGATGTCGATGCTCTACTGGTCTCCCAGCCGGATGCCGGGGAGCAAGCGCTCGACATCGCTGAAGCGCTCGTCCGCTCTGGGGCCGTCGACCTCGTCGTGATCGACTCCGTCGCCGCGCTCGTCCCTCGGGCAGAGATCGAGGGAGACATGGGAGACAACCACGTGGGCCTTCAAGCCCGCTTGATGTCTCAGGCGCTTCGCAAGATCACCGCGATCACGAACCGCACGGGCTGCGTCGTCATGTTCATCAACCAGGTCCGCCAGAAGATCGGGGTGACATTCGGCAACGGCGAGGTGACCACCGGCGGCAACGCCCTGAAGTTCTACGCGTCCATCCGACTGGAGATCCGACGTATCGGGGCGATCAAGAGAGCCGATGCAATCCTGGGCAATCGAACTCGCATCAAGGTCGTCAAGAACAAGCTTGCCCCCCCCTTCAAGACCATCCAGGTCGACATCTACTACGGCAGAGGCATCTGTGCGGCCGCCGAGCTCCTCGCCCTCTCCGAGGCAGCCGGTCTCCTGTCAAAGTCCGGATCCTGGTACGCCCTCGATGAGCAGCGGCTCGCGAATGGACGCGAGGCCATGCGTGAGCGCTTGATCGAGGACACGGATCTCGCCGGCCGCCTTCGCTCTCTGCTCGCACCCGGCGTGGCGGAGGCGAAGTAGGCCCGTCAGGGGGCGCGCACCTCGAGCGTGAGCCCCTCTAGGGCTCCCGGCTCGAGGGCCGTCCCCTGGATCGCAGCGTAGGGGACGGTCAGCGCGAGAGCAGGACCGGTCGTGAACTCGACGTACTCGAGAGAGGCGATGGGTACGACATGCGTCGAGTCAGACTCTCCGCGAAGCACGACACACATTCCCGCCTGCACCGGAACCCTCTCGATGGCGCCCGTAAGAACCAGGAGGTCGTATCCGGCGTGAAAGAAGGCCTTGTCGACCCTGAACAAACCAGCAGCCAAGGCATGTCCCTCGTGGGTGTCGCCAACCAGGTGCGATGTATCGCGGAGACCGACGCGACCCAGCATCCAATCTCTACCTGCGAGACTCGGAGCGTGGGTGGCGGGCCGAGGCCCACACACCCGCAAGCATCTGCCTCCGCTGCCCCCGCCCGGTCCGGTCGAGGGCAGACAATGCATCAGCGGCCGAGGACCTCGGCCATCTTCTTACCCATCGCAGCCGGGGAGCGCACGATGTGCACGCCGGCTGCCTCGAGTGCCTCGAACTTGCTCTCAGCCGTGCCCTGACCACCACTGATGATGGCACCAGCATGGCCCATGCGACGACCCGGAGGTGCGGTCGCCCCCGCGATGAAGGAGACAACTGGCTTCTTCATGTTCGCCTTGATCCAGGCTGCAGCCTCTTCCTCGGCTGTGCCGCCGATCTCACCGATCATGATGACCGCGTCGGTGTCATCGTCGGCGTTGAAGAGCTCGAGTACGTCGATGAACTTGGTGCCGATGATCGGATCACCGCCAATGCCCACGCAGCTCGACTGCCCCAGCCCCACTGCACTCAGCTGTCCGACAGCTTCGTACGTCAGGGTCCCGGACCGAGAGAGCACCCCGATGCGCCCAGGCGTGTGGATGTGCCCAGGCATGATGCCCATCTTGCACTGACCCGGCGTGATGACACCCGGACAGTTGGGCCCGATCAGGCGCGTGCCAGAGTCCGCAAGGCGCGCTGCGACGGGGATCATGTCCCGCACGGGAATACCCTCGGTGATCGCCACAGCGAGCTCGATGCCCGCGTCGATCGCCTCCAGGATCCCGTCCGCCGCAAACGGCGGTGGGACGAAGATCATCGATGCATTCGCGCCCGTCGCGGCAACCGCCTCAGCCACGGTGTCGAAGATGGGGACCCCGGTATCCTTGAAGGTCTGTCCACCCTTCCCTGGCACGACTCCACCGACCACGTTCGTACCGTAGGCCATGCACTGCTCGGTGTGGAAGCCGCCAGCGCGGCCTGTGATGCCCTGCGTGATGACACGCGTCTCGCTGTTCACCAGAATGGCCATCTACTTGCCCTCGACAGCGCGGACGATGGCATCAGCAGCCTCGTCCAGGTTGGAGGCCGGCGTGATGGCCAGCCCGGACTCACTCAGGATCTGCTTGCCAAGGTCAGCGTTGGTGCCAGAGAGGCGCACAACGAGCGGTACGTCGAGCCCCACGTCCTTCACAGCAGCGATTACGCCCTCGGCGATCACATCACACTTCATGATGCCGCCAAAGATGTTGACCAAGATCCCCTTCACAGCCGGATCGGCAGTGATGATGCGGAACGCCGCAGCAACCTGCTCACGGCCCGCGCCGCCTCCCACGTCGAGGAAGTTCGCCGGCTCAGCACCCTTGAACTGGATGATGTCCATGGTGGACATGGCCAGCCCGGCACCATTCACCATGCAGCCGATGTTCCCATCCAGCTTGACGTAGGAGAGGTTCCACTTGCCGGCCTCAAGCTCCGACGGATCCTCTTCGTGCTCGTCACGTAGCGCAACAACGTCCTTCTGCCTGAAGAGCGCGTTGTCATCGAAGCTCATCTTCGCATCAAGCGCGATGACCTCACCCGCTCCGGTGACGACCATCGGGTTGATCTCGAGCATCGCGCAGTCGGTCTGCATGAACGCCTGGTAGGCCGCCAGCAGGAACTTGGTGGCGCTACGGACCTGCTTGCCCTCAAGGCCCAGCTGAAATGCCAGCTGGCGAGCCTGGAAGGCGGCGAGACCGACAACGGGCTCGACCCAGATCTTCTTGATGGCCTCCGGCTCGGATTCAGCCACATCCTCGATGTCCATGCCGCCAGCAGTGGAGGCCATGAACAAGATGCGGTTGTTGGACCGGTCGAGCAGAATCGACAGGTAGAGCTCCCGGGCGATGTCACAGCCCGCCTCGACGTAGACGGTGCGCACCATGCGTCCCTCGGCACCGGTCTGCTTGGTGACCAGAGTGTCGCCAAGCATGCTCTCCGCATGCGCACGCACCTCGTCGAGCGACCTTGCAAGGCGCACGCCACCCGAGCCCTCGTCGACATCCGCTCCCGACGCGGCCTTCGCGATGGCCGACGCCGAGACCTGCTCCTTGAAGCGGCCCTTCCCGCGACCACCGGCATGGATCTGGGACTTCACCACCCAGATCGACCCGCCGATGCGCTCCGCTGCGGCTACGGCCTCTGCGGGAGATGTTGCAGCTCCCCCATCGAGGAGCGCCACACCGTAGCGCCGGAGCAGACCCTTCGCCTGATACTCATGGATCTTCATTGTGAAACCCTGGTGACGTGCGATGGGTATTCCACCGCGATGACGCACCCGGGCCTGGAGCGACCGGGTGCCTGCGCGACCCGACCGCGACCCTCAGCGAGGGTCCTGGTCCTGCGCGATGTACTTGGGACGATAGATCGGCACACCACGCCCGTTCCGAGCGCGCACGCGCTCATCAACGATCTGTGCCGCGATGCCCGTGATCCGAGAGAGACCAAACAGCACCGTGTAGTAGTTGGAGTCAGCGAGTCCGCAGGCGTGAAGAAGCGACCCAGAGACCGCGTCCACGTTGGGATAGGGATTGCTGACCTTGGGGAACTCCTTCAGGACCTTCACGGCCACAGTCCGGAGCGTGAGTGCAGTGCGGAAGAGTGGGTCGTCGGGGCAGACCTGCTCACCCACACCGTACTGGATGGTGGCGCGAGGGTCCTCGGCCCGCAGGACAGCGTGTCCGAAGCCGTAGATCTTACCGCCGTCGGCCAGCGTCTTCCGCACAAAGGCTTCGACCTCCGCCGGCTCCGATGAGCCAACCTTTCGGACGAAGTCGAGGCAGTCTTGGTTGGCCCGTCCATGAAGAGGACCGGAGAGACCGCACATTGCCGCAGTGAGGGCGGTGTACATGTCGGCAGCCCCGGATGCCACCGCCTTGCCGGTGAACGTCGAGAGGTTGCCACCGCCGTGGTCCATGTGCAGCACGTAGAACGTACGCAGGAGACGGGTGAGCGGCCCCGGGTCGACTCCCGGCACACCGAGCATGTGGACAAAGTTCTCGATGAGACCGAGGTCCGGCTTCGGTGGAATGGGGTCACCCCAACCGTGCCGCAGCCGGAAGATGGCAGCCACGAGCTCAGGCGCCCAAGCGATAAGGTTTCGGGCATCCTCTACGTAGTCACCCGTCTTGCTCGCCATTCCAAGGAAGACCAAGCCGCTGACGAGCCACTCCATCGGGTGCCCCTCACGCGGCAAGCCACGCAGGAGCTCCAAGACCTTGGGATCGATGCCAGCCCGAGCCTTGAGGTCGGCCTTGAAGCTGGCCAGCTGATCATCCGCGGGCAGCTCCCGCTCGAGCAGGAGGTAGGCGACCGCCTCGGGATCGAGATCCGCAAGGCGCTGGATGGGGTACCCGACGTAGGAAACGCCAGCCTGCGGGTCGACCCGGGAGGTGCGGCAGGTACCGACCGGGAAGCCGCGAAGCCCTGTGTTCAGGTGCTTCGTGGTGATGCTGAACAGAACATCGGCTTCGTCGGACATGCAGGCGTCTCCGTACAGATGTGATCGCGGCCCGCGGTGCCGCTGAGGAGAGGGGCCTTAGTCGCCTGAAGCCCCGGGAGCAATGGACGTGCAACGCGAGAGCGCGCGTCTGTGTGTCGAAGAGACCGACGCCTGCCCTGTGGAAGCTGACCAGGCCTCATCGACACCGCCAAATGGCTGCTCTAGGCCAGGAAGTCCCTCACCCTGTCCGCCATGTCCGTCTTCTCCCACGGGAACTGGTCACGACCAAAGTGACCATGCGCCGCTGTGGGGCGGTAGATCGGACGGAGCAGGTCGAGGTGAGCGATCAAGCCAGCCGGCTTCAGCGGGAACAGCTCGCGCACTGCGGCCTCGAGGCGCTCGTCACTCACCGTACCGGTACCGTAGCTCTCCACCATCACCGAGACGGGCTCTGCAACCCCGATGGCGTATGCCACCTGCACAAGCGCTCGCTCGCAGACACCGGCGGCCACCAGATTCTTTGCGATGTACCGGGTCATGTAAGCGGCCGAGCGGTCAACCTTGGTGGGATCCTTGCCGGAGAAGGCGCCGCCACCGTGGGAACCGTGCCCGCCGTAGGTGTCGACGATGATCTTCCGGCCCGTCAGGCCGGCGTCACCCATGGGCCCGCCGATGACGAAGCGACCGGTCGGGTTGATCAGGTACTTGGTGTCCGCGTCGAGCAGATCGGCGGGGATCGTTCGCCGCACGACCTCTTCGATGATCCCTTCCGAGATCTGGCTGTGCGTCACCTCTGGCGCGTGCTGCGATGAGATGACGACCGCGTCGACGCGCGCAGGGCGGCCGCCCTTGTACTCGACCGTGACCTGGGTCTTGCCGTCGGGCCGAAGGAAGGGCAGCGTGCCGTCACGCCTAACGGCGGAGAGGCGCTCGCTCAGGCGATGGCTGTAGTAGATGCTCATGGGCATGAGTGCCGCCGTCTCGTTGCAGGCGTAGCCGAACATCATGCCCTGGTCGCCGGCACCTTGCTCTTCGTGGAGGCCCGCTCCCTCGTCCACCCCTTGGGCAATGTCGGGACTCTGCTGCTCGACAGCCACCATCACCGCGCAGGTGTTGCCGTCGAAGCCGATATCCGACGACGTGTAGCCGATGTCGCGCAGCGTCTCGCGCACCACAGTCGGGTAGTCTACGTGCCCAACAGCGGTGATCTCACCTGCCAGAACGACGAACCCAGTCTTCACGCAGGTCTCGCATGCGACGCGCGCCCGAGGGTCGAGCGCCAGGTGTGCATCCAGAACCGCATCCGAGATGTTGTCGCAGACCTTGTCTGGGTGTCCTTCGGTCACAGACTCGGACGTGAAGAGATGGTTCCTGTGTGCCATGCGAGGTGCCTCCGAAGGGATGGCGCAGCCCGTTGTTCCAGGCGGCCGATGGGGCGCGACCTTATCCGCACCA
Source organism: Pseudomonadota bacterium (assembly GCA_002862545.1). Classification (GTDB taxonomy): domain Bacteria; phylum Myxococcota_A; class UBA796; order UBA796. The sequence continues at coordinate 16,131 of PKDJ01000111.1, read as the reverse complement.
TCCCTCACGCACCAGCGCTACTCTTCCCCGTCGTCCGTCGGGACGAAGCCGTCGTCACCCTCTGAGCGACGATGCCACCGCCCCGTCCGGCGTTCTTTGCGCCGCCGCAGCTGGCCTTCCATGGTGTGGAACAGTCGGTCGAGAGCGGTTCGCAGGTCGGAATCCTCCTCGCTGACCGTGTGGACCTGGCCACGAGTAGAGACGATGAGCTCCACAACTGCCGTGCCGTGATCCACCCCTACGACTAGCCGCCCTTCCGCGGACGGCTCCAAGAAGCGCTCCAGCTTCCCGTAGAGAGCCTCCGCGCGATTTCTCACCTCGTCGCGCGGCTTGATGTTCCGAAACGAGACCGCTAGCATCCAACCTCCCTGTGTTCGTAGATTGTCCAGCTAAAACAAGCGCTTTCGCTTTGACGACGGCAGAATGCCTAGCTGCTCTCGATATTTTGCCACAGTCCGGCGAGCCACCGATACACCCTCGCCTTTCAATGACTTGGCGATCGCACTGTCCGACATCGGTTTCCTAGGATCCTCGGCGGCAACCAGCTGCTTGATCCGGTCACGGATCGCTTCAGCAGCCATGTCGAGACCACTGGTCTGGCGAACGGCGGCCGAGAAGAAGTACTTCAGCTCATACGTCCCGTGTGGGGTGTGCACGTACTTGTTGGTGGTGACCCGAGACACCGTAGACATGTGCACCCCGACATCGTCGGCAACGTCCTGCAAGACGAGCGGCCTCAGTCCAGACGCTCCCTTGTCGAAGAAGTCCCTCTGGAACTTGAGGATGCTCTCCATCACCTTGCGGATGGTCTTACGACGCTTGTTGATCGACTTGATCAGGAACTCCGCCCCCCGAAGCTTGTCGAGGAGGTACTCCTGATCCTGCTTCGAGGCCTCGCGCAGAATCTTTTGGTAGTACCTGCTGACTCGAAGATCGGGCAGCCCGTCTTCATTCAGCTCTACCGACCACTCTCCGTTGCGGTGCGCGACGTAGATGTCGGGAGTGATGTAGCGAGGCTCATCGACGGTGAAGCCGCGACCAGGCCGAGGCTCGAGCTGCTCTTGAATCATCTTGTGGTACTCGACCACATCCTCCAGCTCCAGCCCGAGTGCGCGCCCGATGGATTGGTAGTTGCGCCTCTCTAGATCATGCAGATGGTCTTGCAGAATGCGAGGCAGGATGTCGTCTTCCGGAAAGTGGTGAGCCGCCTGCAAGACCAAGCACTCGGCTAGATCCCGAGCTCCTACGCCCAGTGGATCGAGCCCCTGGACGAGCTCGAGAGCCTCCTCGGCGGTCTCCAGATCGACCTGGGTCTCATCAGCGAGATCCTGCAGGCTAGCCTCGAGGTACCCACGGGCGTCCAGGTTGTGGACGATGAGGTCGGCAACGCGTCCCTCATCCTCCCCGAGCCGCAGCATCTTCAGCTGAAACACGAGGTGGTCCGCCAGGGACTCTCCATAGGTGAGGTTGGTCTCGATCGGGGGAAGGTCATCGTGAATCGTTCCGCCACTCATCGAGGCACCGCGGGGGCCATCGTTCATCTGTCCGATGAACTTCTCCCAGTCGATGGAGCTCTCGTCGCCGTTGCGTTGCTCGGTAAGCTCGGCCTTCTCTTTCGTGGCTCGGTCACGAAGCTCCCTCATCTCCTCGGCGTTCGCATCCCCTGCGGTCTCGGGGACCGCCTCGAGCGTCGGGTTCTCGAGCATGGCCTCCTGCACGTGGTTCACGAGCTCCACCGCATTGTACTGGAGGAGCTTGATCGCCTGCTGCAGCCTGGGAGTCATCACCAGGCTCTGGCTCAGCTTTTGCTCCAGCCTCAGATCGAAACCCATGCTGTCACTGCCTCCGCACACCCGGATCCTGCGCACGCTCCGCCGTACGACTCCATGCCGTCGGGCTCGACCGCGGAAGTCACGTTCAGCCCTCGACTTACATCGGGCCGCAGTCGTCCTGCGCCCCCATGTCATGATTATAAGCGACGCACGGCTGGTGTAAAGCGTCCAGGCAGCTACCTCGGCAAGAAGCATGCCCAGCGGCCGGCGTTCAGGGCTCTGCCCCGCTCAGCGCTCGGCAAGTCCACGTCGGCGCTCGACCATCGCCTTGATGAATGACGCGAACACCGGGTGAGGCGCCAGAGGCCGGCTCTTGAACTCTGGATGGTACTGACACGCCAAGAACCATGGATGGTCCGGGAGCTCAACCACCTCGGCCAGGACCCGATCTGGCGAGAGTCCCGAGATGACGAGGCCCGCTTCCTTTAGGCGCTCGTGGTAGCCAGGATGCACCTCGAACCGATGCCTATGCCGCTCGTCGATCGACGCTGCTCCGTAGATCCGACGTGCCAGCGAGCCCTCGAGCAGCTCACAAGGGTACGTGCCCAGCCGCATCGTGCCGCCCTTGTCCACCACATGTCGCTGATCGTCCATCAGCTCGATGACGGGATGCTGTGGGTCGCTGTCGAACTCGCGGCTCATGGCGCCGCTGAGTCCGAGAACATTCCGCGCATACTCGACAACTGCGAGCTGAAGGCCGAGGCAGATACCGAAGAACGGGACACCCTGCTCGCGCGCATAGCGGATGGCCGCGATCTTACCTTCGGTCCCTCGCTCGCCAAATCCACCGGGAACCAGCACGCCATCGACATCACCGAGCAGACGCTCTGGGTGCTCAGCGTCCACTTCCTCTGCATCAACGAAGACGAGCTCCACGCCGGAATCATTTGCCAGCCCGCCATGATGTAGCGCCTCGTTGAGGCTCTTGTACGTGTCGCTGAAGTCGACGTACTTCCCAACGATGCCCACGCGGACGGTGCTGGATGGACGACGCAGCTTCGCGACCAGCTCGTCCCACTGATCGAGCTGGGCACTCGTCGCCCAGATGCGCAGCTTCTCCAGTACTCGGTCGTCGACGCCCTCTGTCTGGAGAGCCGCCGGGAGCATGTAGATATGCTCCACATCCTCGACGGCGATCACATCCGGCTCTGCCAAGTTGCAGAAGAGCGCGATCTTCTGCCTCATCGCCTTCGGAATCGGCCGGTCCGCACGGCAGAAAAGAAGATCCGGCTGAATTCCCAGCTGCAGCAGCTGCTTCACACTGTGCTGTGTCGGCTTGGTCTTGAGCTCACCCGCCGTCTTCACATACGGGACCAGCGTGAGGTGAATGTAGAGGACATTGTCGGGACCTGCATCGTGTCTGAACTGACGAATGGCCTCGAGAAACGGCAGGCTCTCGATGTCGCCCACGGTACCGCCAACCTCGACAATCGCCAGGTCTGCGGACTGAGCCGCAACATGAATCCGACGCTTGATCTCATCGGTGATGTGCGGAATCACCTGCACCGTGCGCCCGAGGTACTCCCCTCGTCGCTCCCGCTCGATGACCGCTTGGTAGATCGAGCCTGTCGTGAAGTTGTTCGCCTGGAGCATCCTCACGGACGTGAAGCGCTCGTAGTGCCCCAGGTCGAGGTCACACTCTGCACCGTCTTCGGTGACGAACACCTCGCCATGCTGGTACGGCGACATCGTCCCAGGGTCGACGTTGATGTACGGGTCCATCTTGATGTTGGTGACCCGAAGGCCTCGTGCCTCTAGGACAGCACCCAAGGCTGCGGCCGAGAGACCCTTACCCAACGAGGACAGCACGCCCCCTGTGATGAAGATGTACTTCTTCTGCATACCTCAACCTCACACCGGGGGTCCGACCGCGCCTAACAGTGGCAGCAGACGACGGCATCAGAAAGCAAAAGACCCGGCACGCGGCCGGGTCGAGGATGCAGGCTGAAAGCGATGTGATCAGCGCTTGCTGAACTGGAACCGCTTACGTGCACCAGCGCGGCCGTACTTCTTACGCTCGACCTTACGGGCGTCGCGAGTCAGTAGGCCGTGAGGCTTGAGCGCAACCCGGTGCTCCGGGTTGGCGTCACAGAGGGCACGGGCGATGCCCATACGGATCGCACCGGCCTGGCCGGTCAGTCCACCGCCACTGACGGTGATGTACGCGTCGTACTGCTCACGGCACTCCGTGATGTCGAGCGGACGGGTGAGGTCCATGACCAGCGTCGGCCGCGGGAAGTACTCCTCGAGGGGACGCTTGTTCACGAGGATCCGACCCGTGCCCGGGCGCAGAAACACGCGGGCTGCAGAGGTCTTGCGGCGGCCGGTGCCGTAGTACTGGACGATATCGGTTGCCATGTTGTTCCTCAGAAGACCTGCGGCAGCGGCTGCGGCTGCTGTGCTGCGTGGGGATGCTCGGCGGCGCCGTACACCTTGAGCTTCTTAATGATCTGACGCGACAGGCGGTTCTTCGGGAGCATGCCCTTCACCGCCTGAACGATCATACGCTCGGGGTCATCCTCACGCACCGTGCGCGCGTCGATGGACTTGAGCCCGCCCGGGTAACCCGAGTACCGATGGTAGTACTTCTGATCGAGCTTCCGCCCCGTCAGCTGGATGCTGGAGGCGTTGACCACGATCACGAAGTCGCCCGTGTCGACGTGGGGGGTGAACTCGGGCTTATGCCGGCCGCGGAGGACCATCGCAACCCGGGTCGCGAGGCGACCGAGGGTCAGACCGGTGGCGTCGACGACAAACCAGCTACGGTCGACCTCACCTGGCTTTGCAGAGTAGGTACGCATGAAGTTTCACCAGACGTTGGCGCGAAGGAACGTATGCCTTCGCGCGGCCCCGCCGGGTTATTCGCCGGCGGCTCGTGTGTCAAGCCCGCGCTACTGGGCAGAAGCGGTCGCATCGTCGGACTCGACGAAGGTGCCACCCTCACCGAGCACATGATGCTGAAAGTAGATGTCAGCTGTGCCGTTACGACCGTCGGTCCAGGCCGCGTACACTTCACCGTTCACGACTTGTACATTCATCTCGACCTTGTAGCTCTCACCTGGAGCCATCGAGTCGATGCGAAGGTCCTCGTCCGCGAAGGTGACCCCACCGTCCACTGACAGGTTGTAGAAGAGATCGTTGTAGCCGTTCTCGGCCCCCGACTGTGCCTCGGCGCGAGAGTCCTCCCAGGCGACCACGACCGAACCGCTGCCGTAGGCAACGTTCGCATTGACCGAGTTCGAGAAGCCAGGCCCGTCAGTCTCGACGCGGATCTCCTCCCCCTCGGGCACCCCACCAACCACCTTGCGGTAGTAGATGTCGTAGCCTGTGTTCCGGTCGTCATGGTAGGCGACATGGGCCACAGGACCAACCACGGCGAGATCGGCGTACAGGCTGTTGAAGAAGCCCTCCGACTCCCCATCGACCCGCTGATCTTCGACCAGCCAGTCTCGGCCACCGTTCGCCGAGTAGTTCAGGTAGACATCCCTACCCTCACCGTTCCGGTCATCGTGCCAGACGACGTAGATGTTGTCGCCGTCGACCGCCATACGCGGGTTGAAGCTGTAGCCCCCTCCTGGCACGTCCCCCACGTCGAGGCGGACGTTGTCGAGGAAGGACGTACCTGCGTTGTCGGAGCGCGCGAAGTAAATGTCGGTCTTGCCGTTCCGCGCGTCTTCCCAGGCCACATACACGTCGCCAAACTCCGTCGCAGCCAGCTGCGGCCACGCAGAGTGCGCCTCACCGATCGCATCGCTGTCTACCCGCACAGCGTCGCGCCAGCTCTGACCGTTGTCTCCTGACGAAGCCACGTAGATGTCGTACGCGCCCCCGAGGCTGTCGAACCACGACACGTAGAGGTCGCCCTTTACCGCGACGATCTGTGGTCCGAGACTCATAGTGAGCCCCTCGACGTCCCCCTCTAGAAGGGTGTCCTCGTCGGCGAAGCTCGTGCCGTCGTCGAGCGAGTAGTTGAAGTAGATCTGATGGTTCTCGAGCTCGCCGTCTCGATCGTCTTCCCAGACGACAAAGACGCCTTGGTCCGTACAGGCGAGATCCGGGGCCTCAGCAGCCCCCTCCCCGCGATTGACCTTCACGGCAGAGGCAAGCCATGAGCTTCCGCCGTCCAGGCTCCGATTCAGCCACACAGAGCTCGTGCCGTCGCGATCATCCACCCAGACGACGTAGACCTTGCTCGAGGGCGTGACACACATCACCGTGCCCTCGCTCTCCGGGTCGCCATCCGCAGGAGCCACATCGACGCGCACGTCTGCGGTGAACTCCAGCGTCTCGTCTTCGGGCGTGCATGCGACCACGACCGCGGCCAGTGCGATCCACCGTGTGTACATGCTTTGTTCCTCCACCGTTCGGGCGGCCTGACAGGCGATTCCCCGCGACCGGGCCTGATGGTAACCGGCCTCCTCGCGACCCGCCTGCCCACCTAGTTTGGTACTGACCCCTAGTCCCACCTTGACTCGGACTGAGCACGTGGTAACGAGCAGCCCTCGGAGGACCGATGCCCAAGAACCCGAACCTCGGAAACCGCTTCGTCTGCTTCAGATGCGGAACCAAGTTCTACGACCTCAACCGCTCGCCGTCTCTGTGCCCGGACTGTGGCGCTGATCAGGCCGACGCGCCGTCGCTCAACCCGACCAAGCGCGCACGGGCGACGAAGCCGGCCCCCGAAGAGGACACCGCACCGGTGAAGGCCTCCGAGGAGGAAGAGGAGGAGGAAGAGGAGGAGGAGGAAGGGATGTCGCTCCTCAAGATGCTCGACTCCACAGAGGAGACAGACGGCGGAGAAGACTAGGGACTTCTCTGCGCCCCCGCATGCTCGTCGTACCAGATGCGCTCCAGGCAGAGACCGTGTGCTGGAGCCGTTCTCCCCGCGGCCACGCGTGACCGCGCCTTGAGCACCTCGAGCATCCAAGCGGGCTTACGCTTGCCAATGCCAACTTCGTGGGCAGTGCCTGCGACGATCCGGACCATGTGGCGCAGGAAGCCCGTTCCCTCGCATTCGAGGTGGACCTCGTCGTGACGCCTCACCACTCGGCACGCCACCACCGTTCGGACGGGATGTGTGGATGCGCACCCCGTCGCCCGAAAGGAGCTGAAGTCGTGCGTGCCCTGCAAGCATGCGGCGGCTTGCTGCATTCGCTCAACGTCGAGCTCGCGCCGTACGTGCCAGACAACACTCCGTCGCAGAGCGCTTGGTGCTCCCCGGTCTAGAAACCGGTAGCGATAGAGCTTCTTATGGGGCGTGTGCCTCGGGTCGAAGTCTGGGTCCGTGACAGCCGCATGCCAGCACGCCACATCGGGTGGCAGGAAGCTGGCGAGTGCCCCGAGAACAGCATGATCCGTGCGCTCAACGAGCGTGTCGAAGCGAATGACCTGATGCTTAGCGTGTACCCCTGCGTCAGTCCGTCCAGCTGGGAATACACGAACCGGGTGCCCGAGGAAGCGCTCCAGGGCTTCCTCGACGACCCCCTGAACCGTGCGCTGACCTGGCTGAACCTGCCAACCGGCGAAGCCGGCGCCGTCATACTCCAGGTGAAGGCGCCAGCGCACGTCAGTAGTCGAGCTTCAGGCCCACAGTGACCATGGAGGCCGTGAAGTCGAGTCCCTTCTTGACCGGACCGAGCCAGGGATAGCGCCGAGCGTCGACATTCTGCCGACGGAACTCCACCACCAAGTAGGAGTCGTTGATTCCCGTCTGCGCCTCGAGCAAGCTCGCACGGCGGTGGTTGATGGCATCGAGAAGAATGTTCACGCCAAAGCCGTAGTGATGCCCGAGCTTGGCGCCCTGAAGCTTGTCCTTCCCTCCGGCTCCGTTGTCCGTCAGCTCGCTGTAGATGATGTAGTCCATGCCGTAGCGCGCGTACGGCACGATGAGCTGCTCGTCGACGATGTGGAGACGGCCCGTGCCACTGAGCAGGAAGGGCCACCACGTGAGCATCGTGCGGTCGGCGCTCTGGTTACCCTGAAGATCTACTCGAAACGCCAGCTCCTGGAAGAAGCCAACGCCCACGTCGAACTCAAGGATCCGACCGATCTGCGGCCCAAACTCCATCTGCAAGATGTTGTGGGGGTTGTCCTTGTAGACCGTGTCGATCGCGTTGGCATCACCGCTCGGCTGCGGCAAGAAGTTGACGACACCGTAGCGAATCTCGAAGTTCGCTCGCTGCGGCGTCGCATCACGCCAGGGCTCGCGCTCGGCTGCTTGGGCCTGGGGGACGAGGAGCACAGAGAACAGCACAGCGAGCAGTGCCGTCAGCTGGTGGCTGCGCCTACGCAGCGTCAAGAGGCCACCAACGAAGAGCACTCCGGCCCAGCTGCCCGCTGCACCGACACCGGTGCTACACGGCGACCCGCCCTTCTCGTTTACGAGGTCAGATGCGGTAAAAGACGGCCGAGGCTGGCCCTCGACGACGTTACTCAGCGGGCCCACGAGCCCTCCCTGGTCCGTTGCGCGGACCGCAATGTAATAGGTGGTGTAGTTCTCGAGGGGCTCGATCCGAAGGCCTACGGCGTCCCCACCGCGTGCGTCGACCCGAATCGGTGTCTCGAGTGCCGTGTTTCCGTCCCAAGTAGGGCCCGAATCACCATCGAAGGCCTCCGGCTCGAATGGACTGGCGGTCACGTAGACATCGTAGTGCTCGAGGTCTGCGTCTGCGATTCCGTCGAAGTCGAGCAGCAGGGCCCCATCCAGGAAGCCCACATCATCGTCCGAGAGCTCGGGCGGCTTCGGAGGATTATCGACGGTGACAGGCACACGAGCATGACCCGTCAGGCCCTGAGAGTTGGTGACCACGGCGTAGAGTGGGTTGTCACCTTCGTCCCATGAGAGGTCCACCTCGATGTCCACCGTGACCACGTCGTCCGGCCCACCGATCACCCCCGAGGCAAGTCGCGCACCCGAGCCTGTGCGATCCCCTCCCCGATAGATCACCCAATCCCCCGACTCATCGGCCTGGAAGCTCACCGTGACGACATCGCCCGCCGTTGCGCTCTCGGGCGTCGCCGTGATTTTGGCCGGGTAGACCCATGGCCGGGCGGTCGTGATGTGGATGTTTCCACCCTCACCACCACCAAAGACGTAGCTGTCCCGCGCCACCGAATCCTGGATGTTGTTGTCCGCATCTGGGATGTCGAAGATCGGATCGGGGCTCGCGATTGCGCCACCCGAGAGCTCCCAGATCTTGATTTCCTGACCGGTGACCAAGATCCACGGATCGTCGATGTCCTCGGAAGCGGTCACGGCCTTGGGCGAGTCTACGTTCAACAGCAGCGCGAACTGGTTGGAGAGCGGCGAATACTCGGCGAGGATTCCCTTCTCGTCTACTGCGTAGAAGCCGCCATTCAGACTGGGCGCAATGTCCTTTACGTCGATGGCGAGCGCGAGGATGCTTGGCACGATGGCTGGATTGGGGGCCCCCAGGGAGATCCGCGACACCTCATGAGAGCGATGAGCAATGAACAAGGACCCTTGATTGACGATCCCCTCGACGAAGTTCGCCCATGACAGCATCACCGGGTACCCGGCTAGCGCCGCACTATCGACGGGGAAAGTCGCCGAGTGCGGATCCATGACATGCAGCGTCGCCGGAGTGCTCGCAACGCTCACTGCGTAGAGCAGTCCCTCTCCCTGGACCTCGTGGTACCAGACGCCGGACAGCGACTCGTCGAGCGCGATCGACACAGCGACACCTTCGTCGTCGACGACGTCGCTCAGCTCACCGTCTACGTAGAGCTGCCCACGTAGAGTACCGTCACCACAAGCTGACCAGATCTCCTGGCCCTCCGCGGTCGGCACCAGGGCGACACCCGTGACCTCGCCACATGGGTCGAAGCGCTGAATCGACCAGTCCTCGATGTCAAGTAGCCAGGCATCAAGCTCCGCGCGGCTCCTGCCTACGAGGAGGCTGCCATCGTCGGAGAGCACCAAGCGCTCGATCTTCCCCGCCCCGACATCCAGCTTCGCTGGGGTGCCATCGGGGGGGACACCTAGAGCTACCGTGCTCGCGAGCAGCCACCACATCCTTTCCGACCTCCTTGAAGAGCCCGATGCAACTTCCGCGCCATCACAGAGAGCCAGGTAACGGGCCCGTTCACATCACGTTCCGGACATCTTGTCAGCGCGGACGACCTGACGACGTCACGGTCGACATCATGTCATTCACGCCGCTGAAGGAGAGCAGCCCCTGCCGAGACCGCCGCTGTGGCCATCGTGTGCAGGTTGTCCATGGTGGCCCACACATGAAGCGCGTCACCGTCTCGACTGACCCGAACACGACCGACATGTGCAAATGGACGCCCCTCCACCCGTCGAGGCCGCGGCACCTGCCGACGCCCATGCCCCTCGGCCACTCTCACACCACCGTCGGCCAGCACACGAGCGACCAAGCTCGGCATCACATTCTGGTCGGGCCGCAGGCTCAGCGACATGGAGATGCCGGAGAACAGAGGGACACGAGCGAGCGTAATGGCCGGATCCTCATCTCCAGGGACAAGGACCCTCACCTCCTGCGCGACTCGGAGCTCGGCGTCTGTCCAGCCATCCTCAGCAGCCGCTCCGAGCACCGGTCCTAGATCGAAGGCGAGCCCCTCTGGAAACACGCGCCGACGTGGCGTGCGACTGTTGAGCAGCGCCACGACTTGATCGGAGAGCTCATCGATGCCATCGCGTCCGGCCGTGCTCGCGGGCTCGAGCACCGTCGCCTCCACGGGCCCAGTCAGGCCCGCCCGAGCGAGGGGCCCGAGCACTGACGCCACGAGTGTACTCGCCGCGCTGGGCAGTGAGACCACGCCTGCGGACTGCATCAGGGCCTCTGGGTTTACCCACGGTATGACCAGCGGCGCCGAGCCATCACGTGCGAGCGCACCCGAGGTATCCACCACGGGTATTCCCTCTCGCAGCGCCTCGCGTCCGAGGCGGGAGGCGACGTCGGACGGCGCCGCCAGAATCAGCAACTCGACATCGGGGTCGAGCTCGTCTGCGGGCTCGACGGGGACCCTCCCCTCCCCCCACTCCACATGCGTATGGACCGTAGCCCCACGACCCATCGGCACGAGCTCGTTGGGCCGCCAGCGGACCCGGTCGAGCACGCGGACAATCTCCGCACCTAGCGCACCGGTTGCACCGACCACGCCAATACGTCCAGGGCTCTCCATCACGATCTCCGCTTGGTCTCTCTGGTCAGTCGCCCACGTCTGGAGGGCTTGGCGTCGGCTGGTCGCAGGTAGAGCGGCTCAAGGGACTCTGGACGCCGCCCGTCTCCAGCCCGAATGGCCGACCAACCCGCGCGCGCAAGGGCCTCGGTAGCCGGAGCGTCAGCCTCTTCCACGACCGTGCCACCCTGGGCCTCGACGACCTGCCGATAGACGACCGCTCCCTCACCCGTCGCAGTGAAGGGGGCCTTCATCCATGCAACCGCGATCTCCGGCGCGACGTCGGCGGGGGGCACCACCATCTGGTCTCCGTCGAATGCGCACGCATACACCCTCTGCTTACGGGCATCGAGCATGATGAGGACGCGACCGTCAGGGGCTGTCGAGCGCCTGGTCGTGAGGCTGTCCCCGCCCCAGACGGGTACGTCGAGGGCTATCGCGAGCCCAATCGCCGCCGACAGCCCAACCCGCAGACCGGTAAACGCACCAGGCCCGCGTGCCGCCACGACCCCAACCACGTCATCGAGGCCACCACCGAGCTCAGCGCACACCTCTTGGGCCCATGGGATGAGTCGACCCTCAGCACCACGCCGAATGCGCTCACTGCGCGTCGCTACAGCCGTCTCACTCGCCGCGGCTACACCAATCACCGGGCCGCATGTGTCAAAGGCAACGACGAGCTCAGCCATCGAAGAGCCGAGACAAATCGACGACCGTCACGGTGAGCAGCAGAGCGGCCATGGCGAGTACACCGACCATCTGCACTTTCTCACGCAGCTCCAGCGGCAGGGGGCGCCCCCGCAGGCCCTCGATGGAGTAGAAGAGAATCTGGCCTCCGTCGAGCACCGGCACCGGCAGTAAGTTCACGATGCCCAGACTGAAGCTAATCTGCGCCATCAGACGGACAAAGCTGAAGATCCCGTATTCTGCAGAGCGACTAGCGATGTGGAAGATCGCGACCGGCCCGCCCACCGATTCCTTCAGTGTGGTCGCACCCGTGAGCACATTCCCCAGCATCTTCATCGTGCCCGAGAAGATGGCTCCCCCCTCTTGCCAGGCTCGATGCATCGCCTTGGTCGGGCTGTAGTAGATCTGTGTCTCGCCGCCCTCGACGTACGCATCCTGGTACCGGTAGATTCCCATGAGGGGCTTGAAGACGACATCTGCACCCCGAAGGTCACGTTGAATCCGGGGGGTAAAGGCCAGCTCCAGCACCCTGCCCTCCCGAACGATCTCGACCTTCATGGCCCTCGGCTGCGCGTCTGGCCCCATCTCGTCGACCGTGGCTCGCACGAGGTCTTCCACATCGGTCCATGACCAGACGGTCTGTCCATCGATGCGCAACAGGCGGTCATTCGCCAGAATACCCGCGTCAGCTGCCGCACCGTCTTCCATCACGTCGCCGATGAAGACCTCGACCGGCACGATGCCCCACGGATGTGCGAGGGCCTCGTTGGAGCTGCTCCAGACAGCCGGCTCGAGCCTGACCTCGTGGTCCGTGACTGTGGCTCCCTCTTCCGTGCGCTTGCCACGCTTCACGAGAAGATCGTGGGCAACACCCGGCTGGAGGGCCTCGTCGAGCTCTGCCCAGCTCCGTACAGCCACTCCATCGACCTCGACGATGGCATCACCCGTCTGCAGACCTGCACGAGCAGCAGGTGAAGCGGGGTCGTCTACCCCCACCCGCGCGGAGAGGCGCTCCCACCTGGCTCCGAACGCCCGCGTGTCGAGCTTCCCCGTGTGGTCGAGCCGGAACGTCCCGGCCGGCACCACCACTTCGTACCTCTGCTCTCCCCGTCGAGCAGTGAGGGGCATGTCTGACTCGAGGTAGGCCATCGCTGCGTAGTCGAAGTCAGACCAGCTCTCGAGGTCGACACCACCAGCACGAAGAAGCACGTCTCCCTCTTCGACCCCCACGTCGGCGGCGAGACGGTTCGGCAGGAGACGACCAACGGCCGTGTCTGCGCGGGGTTCCCCGAGCATCATGACGCCAGTGAGCAGCACGAAGGGGAGCGCCAGGTTCGCCGCGGGTCCAGCAGCCATCACCAAGAGTCGCTGCCAGACGGGCTTGTGCATGAAGCTTCGCTCTGGTGGACACCACGTGTCGGCATCCTCCTCACCAAAGGGGTCTGCTCCGGCCATCTGCACGTAGCCACCAATCGGCAGCGCGGACAACCGGTAGTCCGTGCCGCGCCAGACGAAGCCCCAGATACGCGGTCCCATGCCGACACTGAAGACAGGAACCTCGACACCAAACCACTTCGCCACCAACATGTGGCCCGCCTCGTGGACGACCACGAGCACGCCGACCATCACGATGCCTGCCAGGATGGTGGTCAACATCGTCACCCCTTGACGAACACAGCGTAGCCGTAGAGGAGTGGAGCAACGAACAAGACCGAGTCGATTCGGTCGAGTAGCCCTCCATGCCCCGGCATGATCCACCCTGAGTCTTTCACCTCATAGGCCCGCTTCAACAGCGACTCCGAGAGATCGCCCAGCACCGCCGCTCCAGCCAGACCGAGACCGAGAATGACACAGTCGAGGGGGGTGAGAACCGGCAACATCGTCTCTCGGATGGCGAACGCACCGAGTGTCGCGAGCCCGAGACCGCCAGCCACTCCCTCCCAGGTCTTCTTCGGACTGACGCGAGGGTAGAGCTTGCGGCGACCGAAGAACCGTCCAGCGAAGTACCCACCGGTGTCACCACACCAAGAGATCGCAAGCACGAGGAAGACCCAGCCCAGTCCGCCGTCGAGTCGCCGCAGGAGCGCGAGGGTACCCAACAGACCGATCCAGCTCATCCCCAGCACGTAGCGACCTAGGGCGTCCGCGCCCGACTGGAGGCGCTCACCCGGTCGGAGCGTGACGAATCCCATGGTCGCGGGAACAACCAAGCAGACCGCCCCGACAGCTGCATCCGGGCCACCGGCCAGCAGAGCCGTGACGATGCCCCCTGCGCCGGTCAGCAGCCAAACAAGCGCGACCCGATGGTCGCCAGGAAAGGCCATACGCGAGTACTCGTCGAGGCAGAGAACCAAGCCGATGCCCACCCAGACATCGATCGCATGGACACCGCCGTAGACCACGGTGGGGATGAGCAGGCCTAGGCCCACTACTGCAGCGAGGATCCGGGTAATCACGCCGGACCCTCTACCTGCGCGCCCGTCTTGCCGAAGCGCCTCTGCCGGCGACTGTATGACTCGAAGGCCCGAAGCAGGTGCGGCCTACGAAAGTCAGGCCAGAAGACCTCGGTCACGTACAGCTCGGAGTATGCAAGCTGCCACAACAGGAAGTTTGACAGCCGCATCTCTCCGCTGGTCCGAATCAGCAGATCGGGATCTGGAATGTCTCGGGTGTACAGCCGCTCGCTTACGACAGCCTCGTCGATGTCGTCCGGCGCTAGCCCACCCGCTGCGACTTCGGTGGCGATCTGCTGAATCGCACCAATGATCTCCGCCCTGCTGCCATACGACAGAGCGAGCGTCAGACGGAGCCCCTCGTTCCCAGCGGTGCGTCTCTCGGCCTCTGCGAGCAGCATGCGAACGAAGTCGGGAAGGCGCTCGAGCTCACCAATCCCCTGCAGGCGAACGCGGCTGTCCATGAGCTCGTCCGTCTCGGACTCCAGGTAGCGTGCCAAGAGGGCCATCAAGGCCTCGACCTCGTCCTCCGGCCTTCCCCAGTTCTCCGTCGAGAAGCTGTAGAGCGTCAGAGCCTCGACTCCAAGCTCGCCACACTCCCGAACGATCTCTCGCACCGTGTCCGCGCCTGCCTCGTGACCGCGGACACGTGGCAGGCCCCGCTGCGTAGCCCACCGGCCATTGCCGTCCATGATGACGGCAACGTGGCGAGGGATCACGATGTGCTCTTGGTCATCCATCACAGCTCGAGGACCTCGGCCTCCTTCGCCTTCACAAGCTCATCGACCAACTTCACGTGATGGTCGGTAGACTCCTGCACCTTTGCCAAGAGACGCCTGCAGCCATCCTCGGAGACCTCACCGTCGTTCTCGGCGGTCTTGAACATCTCGTTGTACTCACGCCGGACACGACGCACGGCCACCTTGGCGTCCTCGCCGGCCCTACGCACCTGTCGCACCAAGTCCTGACGACGCTCGTTCGTCAGCGGAGGGACGGGAAGGCGGATCATCTGGCCATCCGAGGACGGGTTGAGTCCAAGACCGGCCTGCACGATGCCACGCTCGATGTCCGCGATGGTCGTCTTGTCCCACGGCGTGATCGTCAGCAAGCGCGCGTCAGGGGCCTGAATCGTCGCCAGCTGGTTGAGCGGCATGGCCGTGCCGTAGGACGAGACATGCACCTGGACACCATCGACGAGCTTCGGCGTCGCTCGGCCCGTCCGGACCTTCGCGAGCCCTCGTGTGAGATGGTCCACCGCACCGGTCATATCGTCGGCCATCGCTTCGAGGTAGTCTTCCATGGAGCCTCCGGGAGCCGACCCGTAACCCCCCGCGTCAGCCGACGCGGGTGCCGATGTCTTCACCGCAGACGACACGCTCGATGGCGCCCGGCTCCATTCGGAACACGACGATCGGGATCTGATTGTCCATGCACAGCGAAATGGCGGTCGAGTCCATCACCTTGAGCCCACGCTGGAGCACTTCCAGGTGGTCGAGGTGATCGAAGCGAACGGCATCGGGATTGGTGGACGGGTCCTTGTCGTACACACCGTCCACCTTGGTCGCCTTGAGGATCACCTCTGCGTGGATCTCGGCAGCTCGAAGTGCAGCCGCGGTGTCGGTGCTGAAGTAGGGATTGCCCGTGCCCGCAGCGAAGATCACGACGCGCCCCTTCTCGAGGTGGCGCAGAGCGCGCCGACGAATGTACGGCTCGGACACCTGGTGCATGCGGATGGCGCTCATCACGCGCGTGTAGCAGCCTCGACGCTCCAGAGCGTCCTGGAGAGCGAGCGCGTTGATGACGGTCGCGAGCATGCCCATGTAGTCGGCGTGCGCTCGGTCCATGCCCTGCGCAGCGCCGGCGAGTCCGCGGAAGATGTTGCCCCCGCCGATGATCACCGAGGTCTGGATGCCCAGCGAACGGAGCTTGTCGATCTCTTCGGCAAAGCTCGCGAGAGTCTCAGGATCGACGCCGTAGCGACCATCGCCGCCGAG
>PKDJ01000056.1 GCA_002862545.1 Pseudomonadota bacterium | reverse complement strand
TGTCGGAGCTCACATCTTCGGGCTCGCCCGACAGGCGCTCAGGTGGCGCGTACCGGAGACCATCCTCCGACGGCAATCGCGCTCGACTCTCCCTATAGACGAGAACGTCCACCGCAGGGAGACCATAGCCGAGGACCACCACCTGCCCATCCGCCTTCAGCAGCAGCCTCCACGGATCGAGACCTCCGTGGCTGTTCACTCCATGTGCCGGTGCAACCTCGGCAGCGTCGGCCAAGATCTCGCCAGCCAAGTAGCAAAGCTCTAAGCCAGCCTTCACCCTGATCGTGCTGTCGATGTCGGCCAGCACCCGAACGACCTCCGCGAGGCTCCACACGGTGCCAGTCGGGTAGACGAACGTGGCTGTCTCCGGCAGGTAGCGCGTGCAGCGCACGACGCCTCCGACCTCCGGCTGCTCCATCCAGCCGACGCGCGCCTGAATGTCGGCACGGAGCGACGGGTGGTCTGCGTACTTGGGCTTGAAGGCTACAGCCAGATGCTTGAGCCCATTCTTTGCCACCACCTCGACCAGATCGCTGGACGGACCACGAATGACGCGCCCCGTCGGCGACATACCTGCGATCTCCTCCATTGACGCTCCCCTCGCGACTCGCATCTTAGCCCAGGTGAACTCCCGCGCACCGGGACCCGGGGTATCCTCCCGCACATGTCAGGGGGAGCAGTGTCCCGACCCGATCGCAGAGCGCAGCGAAACCCGAGCCCCCAGCACAACGCGGGTCAGGAGCAGGAGCAGGAGCAGGAGGTTCAGACAGAGACTGAGGGGCAGGAGACCGAACAGCAGCGCGCCCAGAATCAACTCGGAAATGCCGCGATGGCCGACATGCTGGCGTCGCGCAACACGCCCGACGGCGGTGATCAGGAGGGCGGCGGCGGACTCGCGATGGGCCTGCGCTCTGACGAGAAGGAGGGCCAGGAGTTTGGAGGGGACGACGACCCCCTCGAGGACAGCCCGGTCACGATCGAAGAGCTCACGGCCAGCTGGAACCCGACATCCAAGAAGAAAGAAGACCGTCCTGCTTTTCTCGAGTCCATGCCCGACGACGACCTCCCCCCGGAGGACGATGAGTGGCTCGCGCATGTGCGAGGGCTGCCGGCCCCTGCCCTACCCGACCTCAGCTGCCCTGACGGTCTTCTCCAGCCCTCGCTGATGGCCCTTGCGGGTTCGCTGGGCCCGTGGTCGCGCGAGGCTGCTCGGTGGCTCGATCCGACCCTCGCGCATCGCTGCCTCGGCTACACGATCACCCGCCCACCGTCCTGTCTCCAAGACCCTCTCGGGCGGGTACTCCATGCTCGGATCCGACTGTCCGCCCTGATCAGCTGGACCCTCCTCGACACCAAGCTGCTCCGGTCGAGTGTGTCCCTGGGCACGGCCTCATTTCTCGACTTCACGCTGGAGACAGCGAGCG
Source organism: Pseudomonadota bacterium (assembly GCA_002862545.1). Lineage (GTDB taxonomy): Bacteria > Myxococcota_A > UBA796 > UBA796. Next base: position 60,148 of record PKDJ01000056.1, on the reverse strand, counting down.
GAGCCCGTCGTATGCACGAGACGACACGGAGCGTCTTGGAGATGGGCCAGAAGCTGCCGCGTGCGGCTGACCTCCTCGCTGAGTTCCTACCCGACGACGGACGAACGGTCACTCCGAGACCACTGCCCCCTACCGCAACCACCCGCATCATCGCAGTGCTCTCGGACCTCACGCAGCTGGAGTCCCCCCGCACGCTGATCCCCAGCCTCTTGATCGACGGACCACCGCCAGACGACGACGACCCCCTCGGTCTCGATGCTGTGCTCGCCGAGTACACCGGGGGCGCCATCGACCACGAAGCCGCCGTCTACCACGCCGCCGTTCAGGGGGCGGAGCGCCTCGCGGGAGCGTGTGCCCGGACACGCGTTGCCTTCGTAGGAGCCACTCTTGCGGTCGCTGATGCCTGCAGCGAGTGGCTAGCGGGTGCACCGGCCGGCACCCTGAACAGGCTCGCGGCGCACATCGATCAACGCGTACAGTCGGCGCTGCAGCTCCTCGTGGAGATCGCGCGTGCCGCTCAGCGCCGTAGCGTTCCGCCGCGTGGGCTCATGAACGGTCTCAAGCGAGCTGCGCGACAGCTCCAGCAGATCCGAGAAGAGGCCTTCCGCGCCCTGTCACAGGTCGTTGGTGCCGTGATCCCGGGGGAGCCCAGCGTGCCGGGGCTGCCTGCAGAACACCCCGACGATCCCCTCACGGTGGCCTGGCGTGACGGCACCCCCAGCGAGGCCCTGCCGTGGCTAGAGGCCCTTCCTCGAAGCCCAGCTCGAAGTGTTGCGATGGCCCTCACACGCTGCGGGTCGGGCGAGTCACCCATCTCCATGATCGACCCCCTGCTCCAGGCGGCGGATGAAGTCACGACGGCTGGGCGCCCCTTCCTCGGTCGTGCTCTGGAGACGCTGGTCGGGCCCTGCTTCCTGTGGGCCAATCAGCCCGATCGCGCGCTGGCGCTCGCCGAGACCCACATGGCCGTTGCACGCTCCCGGAGGAACGCCGCCGTTCTTGCCTCATCGAGTCTACTCGCGATGGAGGCCCACATGATGGCCGACCGCCGCGACGAAGCCCTCGCTGTACGCGAAGCGGCCGGGCGCTGGTGCTTTCACTTGGGCGGCTACGGCTCACTCAGCGTGCTCGCCCGCTGGACCCCCAGCGAAGAGTGAGCACGAGCAGTCCGAGGACCACGAGTCCGGCTCCCCAGAGCCAGCGTTCGTCACGCGGTCTCACCAGCGCCTCGGCCACCGGTCGGGTGGTGCCCGTGGTCGGGCTCCAGGCGCGCACGAGGTCCAGGGTCACTCGGCGGTGCTCGTCGCCCTCACGCCAGCGGCCCGAGTGATCGACGATTGGCTCTCCCCGCTCGTCGAGCGGCACGAGCGATGAGCTACCGACCGCCACGCCGCTCGCAATCTCGACATCCGCCCTGAAGAATCCACGTAGCTCGACCAGGTTGCCGTTCTCGAAGGTCAGCGTCTCGGGGACCTCCGGCCAGCTGGCCTCGACGTGCACGGGAAAGACCCAGCTCTGCTCATCTGAGCGATGTGGTTCCCCACGACTGCGTCGCAGCTCGAGATCGGCCCCGTCGGCGCGGATGACAAGGCCTGACGCCAGCTCTACCTCGATCCGCCGAAAGCCATCTTCTGGAGACTTGGCACCAGCCAAGATCACCGCGTTGGGAACATCGATGGACCAGACCGCTCGCACACCCTCCGGCCCCACGGTCGCCTCGAGCCGATGCGCGGCCGCTTGGTCTCCGAATGGATGAGCCCAGGCTGGGGCCCCCATGAGGCCTGACACCACGGAGGCACACAGAGCACGAGTGAGGAATGCCACGCTCAGAGCAGCTTGTACTTCCGAAGCTTGTACCGGAGCGTGTTGCGCTCGACAGACAGCAGCTTCCCCGCCTCAGTTCGATTGTTCCCCGTCTTGCGAAGGGCCTCCTTGAGGATTCGCCGCTCGACCTGCTCCAGGTATCGACTCAGCGAGAAGCCATCCTCGAGTGGTGGCAGACCACCTGCCGGCTTCTCCCGCACGACCAAGTCGAAGGCCTCAGAGCCCAAGACGACCGTCCGCTCGGCCAAGTTGAGGAGCTCCCGCATGTTGCCGGGCCATGCGTGCGACCGGAGCTGTCGCTCCATCGTCGGCGTGACCTCTGGAACCTCGAGTCGGTAGCGCTCGGCGTAGCGTGCCAGCGACTGCCGAAACAGCGGAATGATGTCAGCAGCCCGCTCGGCCAGTGTAGGAACCGGGACGACCACGACAGCGAGACGGTAGAACAGCTCCGGGAGGAGCCGCCCCTCCACGACACGACGGGGTGCATCGGGCTGCGCCGTAGCGAGCACGCGGAGCGTCGGTGGTGACGCGTGCAGCCGACGCACCAGCCGCCACTGCGATGCATCGTCGAGCTGATCGACCTCTGGCAAGACCACCGTGCCCGAGCTCGGCCAGTCTTCCTCGCTGCCCGGATCGACCACACGCAGCGGCTCCTCGGGGTCGCGGCCAAGCTTGTGGATCATGCTGGCACAGAATGTCCGACCCGTGCCGAACTCACCCTCGATCCACACGGGTGACGGCACGGCCGCCGCACGCTGCAGCAAGCTCACCAAGAGCTGTGAAGACTCGGCCTCGGCAATGAAGGCGCTCGGCACCTCGTCGGTGTCGACACCACGGACTCTGTCGAGCCGCACCGCAAGCTGCTCGAGCGTCACGGGCTTGGTGAGGAAGTCGAGTGCGCCGAGGCGCATCGCCCGTACCGCGGTGTCGACCTCGCCGTGAGCCGTGAACACGATCACCTGGGGCGCGGGCTTGGTTGCGCGAGCGGCCTGCAGGACCTGGAGACCATTGATGGGTTCCATGCGAAGGTCGGTGAGCACCACGTCCGGCGGATTCGCCTCGATCACCGAGATCGCGGACGCTCCGTCAAAGACAGCCTCTACCTCGTCTCCCGCTCGCCCGAGCAGACGCGCGAGCGCAGCGGCGCTCGAGCGGTTGTCGTCCACGACGAGAATCCTAAGCCGCGTCCGTGACACCTTCGTCGCCCTCCGGGAGTCCCGCCAGCGGTAGCCGCGCCACGAAGCGCGCTCCACCCTCTGGAGAGGTCCCAAATTCGATGAACCCCTCGTGAGCTTCGATAACACCCTTTACGAGTGACAGACCAAGCCCGAATCCATCTCTGCGGCCACTGACCCCCGCATCGAACACCTGCTCGGCGAGTGCCTCGTCGACACCAGAGCCGTTGTCGTCCACTGTGACCAACAGCCAGCCTGGCTCCTCCGTGACGGAGACTCGCACCAGCCCGCCGCGCACGTCCGCGACCGCCTGCAGGGCATTGCGCACCAGGTTCTCGACGGATCTGCTGATCAGCGCCACATCCACCATGACGGGCCTGAAGGACACATCACCGAGCTTCAGTCGGGTTCCCTGAGCATTGGCCTCAGGCCGGTTCAGGTCGACAATCTGCTTGACCACAGGGCCGAGAGACTGCTCCGTTCGATGCAGCTTGAGGGCACCAGAGGTTGCAGAATCGCGAAGGAGGCGGACCACCACCATGTCGAGCGCTCGGATCTCTCCTCGAATGGCCTGCATCAGCTGGCGGCGCTCATCCGGGGAGTCCTCGCTGGCCATCAAGCTCGCCAGGAAGTCGAGGCTCTGCAGCGGATTCCTGATCTCGTGAGCCACAAGACGCGCCATCTCGTTCACGACTTGGATTCGCGCAAGAATCGCGTCTTCCCGGACCTCCATCGATCGAGCCGCTGCATTGAGGCGGTCGACGAGCTCGTCGAGCTCGGCGAGTCCCGTCCCCTCCATGTGAACGCCACGATGCCCAGCCCCCACCCTCTGCAGTGCCCGTGACACCTCGGAGAGCGGCGACAGGAGGCGCAGCACCCCCATCGCCGTGATGATCCCGACAAAGAGGGCAAGCAAGCTGATCAAGGTCAGCACCTGCCTCGGGCTCCGGAAGGCTACCCTGTTCGCGACGACCACCCGATGCTTGACGGCATCCGTGCATGCGACGGCCCACGTGGTGCCCTTGCCATCCTCCAGCAGCATTCCACCAGACGGCTGTGAGCACACCGTGTCGTACGAATCGGCCTTGAAGCCGCCACCCTCGAGATAGAGCTGCTCTCGGTCCTGTCCGAGCACGTGGATGAGGTCTGCTCCGTGCTCGGCACGCGTACGGGCTGTGACGGCTACCCCGCGCCGAATGCCCAGAGAGACGCTCCTCGCCGCACTCTGGGCCTGGCGTAGCGACACCGCCTGTTCCGCCTCATGAATCACACGCGTGACCGGAATGACGGTCGGCAAGAACGTCACCGCGGCCAAGGCCCCAGACATCACTCCGAGAACCAGCGCAGCGGACGGGCGGGAGCGACGGGTCATCGAGACTACTGCAGCTCAGACTGACCTGTTTCCTCGTCCGTTGCCTCTTCACGCACGCGAATACGGATCTCGGCGGCCTCGACGCCGTACAGGTAGTACCGACTACTGGCGATAGACGGCCTCGTAAGGTCCGACTGTGCCATGAAGGCCTCGGTGTAGGCGCGGCCGAAGTCGTAGGTCAGGTGCAGAGGCGAGACGCACCCAGCAACGACGAGCAACAAGGCAAGGCGGGGCTTGGGAAACCGCATCAGGGGGACTCCGTGTGATTGGAGGTGAGCCGCTCGACGGCCTCGGTGGCGAGGTCGTGAGCGGCATCGAACTCAAGGGCCCGACGGTACCACTCGAGGGCATCATCCGTCGTAGCAAAGCGCTCCACCGCAGCGCCCACGTTGTAGTGGGCATCCGCACGGGAGCCGGTGCTCATGAAGGTGCGCAGGGCACGATCTTCCAGTCCAGCAGCTGCCTGGGCGATGCCCAGATTGTTCCGAAATCTCGCGACGGTTCCGTCGAGATCGACCGCATGCTCGAGGGCATCCTTTGCATCGGTCGGTCGGTCCGCGGCCAAGAGCAGATAGCCGAGGTTATTCCACGCCCCCGCGTCCTTCTCATCGAGATTGACCGCTCGATCGCAGGCATCGATCGCATCGTCGATCTGCTCGAGGTCTGCGTAGAGAACGCAGAGCTCGCGGTGAGGCCGTGCGTCGCGTCGCATTCCGATTCTCGACGCCTCGAGGAGTCGCAGGGCATCCTCGGTCATGCCTTGCTCCCGCAGCACGATGCCCTGGTACAGATCGAGCAGTGGCGTGTGGACGCCCTCGTCGCGCAGCACCCGGATGATCTCGAGTGCTCGCTCGGTGTCATGGACCTCGAGAAAGTGCTCGATGAGCGCATACCGGACGCCGTCCCGCTCGTTCATCCAGCGGGGGATCTCCTCCTGTGTCTCCACACGAGGTGCCCGACCCGCAGCACAGGCTACGCCGAGGAGCGACAGCAGAAGCAGACCACGCACCCTCACCTCACTGCGTGAAGGTGTTGAAGACACGGATCATCGCCGGGCCCATCAGGATGGACATGAGGACCGGCAGCAGGAAGATGATCATCACGACCGTGAGCTTCGGCGAGACCTTGGCGGCCTCCTCCTCGGCACGCGACATCCGCTTCTGCCGCACGACCTTGGCATGAATTCGTAGGGACTTCGCCACCGACGTACCGAACCGCTCTGACTGCGCGAGCATGTTGACCAACGAGCGAACCTCTTCGAGGCCCGTGCGCGTCTCGAGGTGCCGCAGCGCGTCAACCCGGTTGATACCCGCGGAGATCTCGTGGTTGACCATCTGAAACTCGCGCGCGAGCGATGGCGCCGCAGCCTCCATCTCGGCTGCAACACGGCGGAACGCCGCGTCGAGACCCAGCCCAGCCTCGACGGACGAGACGAGGAGATCGAGGCTGTCCGGAAACGCCGAGAGCAGCATCTTCTGGCGCTTCTCGACGTTGTTCTGCAGGATGAGGTACGGCAGGTAGTAGCCAGTGGCTGCCGCGAACACGACCGCGCCGGCGAGCGTGGTCAGAGACATGCCGGATGCGATGGGAATGACGAAGAGTGGCAGCACCAGAGCCGCCGTCACCCGAACGCCGTTGAAGACCTCGAGCGCATGCCGGTTGCGGTACCCTGCGTGCTGCAGGGAGTGCCGCATCCGGTCGATGTCTTCCTCGGAAGCCGGCTGTGCCAGACGCCCGAGTCGCTCTGCGATCTGCTCGACCTGCCCCTCCGGCTCCTCTCCGCCGAGAGTGAACCCATCGTCCGCCTGATCCTTCTCCCGCAGATCCCTTAGACGATCTTGGGCCGTACGCGTGGGGTTCATCAGGGTGTTGACGCCGTACATCGCCGCGCCAACGACCACAACGGCTAGCAGCGCGATGACGCTGACGAGTAGCAAGGTGGGGCTCATGGGATCACACCTCGACCTTGGAGAGGTCACGCATGATGAGGACGCCACTGACGTACATCGTGGCGCAAATGGCCAGCAGAAGGTTGCCCTTCCAGTCGTTCACCAGTGGCTCGAGGTAGGTCGGGTTCATCACGCCGAGGAGCGCGATGACACCCAGGGGCAGGCCACCCAGGATGACGGCCGAGATGCGAGCCTCTGCCGTCATGGCCTTGACCTTCGCGTGAAACACGAAGCGCCCGCGGATGGTCTCTGCGATGTTCTCCAGGATCTCGATCAGGTTGCCACCGGTCTCCCGCTGCAGCAGCACCGATGACACCATCAAGCGGAGGTCGAAGACATCCGGGTTCCGGTCCAGCATGTTCTGGAAGGCCTCGCGGTAGTCGCGCCCGAAGCGTACCTCCTCGAACACCCGACCAAACTCGGCTGCGATAGGCATCGGCATCTCTTCTGCGACGAGGCGGAACGCGTCGTTGAGACCGAGTCCCGCCTGTAGAGAGCGAGACATGAGCTCGAGCGAGTCAGGAAGCTGCTGAACAATGGCGTTGCCCCGGGAGGTCGCCTGCCGCTTGATCACGGCCCAGGGAAGGTAGGACAGACCGAGCCCGACGAACATGCCGGGCAGACCGATGGCCAGGCCACCGAGGACCATTCCAACCGCACCAAGCGCGCCACAGCGCAGGAAGAACGCACTGACCGACAGCCCAGAATCCGCCATCATCAGCTGCTTGCGGAGCGTGTCACCGGCGTTGCCGAGCGCCACTGCAGCGGCGTCGTCATCCTCTTGGATGAACAGACTCTCCTGGACGATCTCCCCCGTGCCTTGGCCTCCCAGTCGCCGGACCAGCTCTTGCTGCTGACGCTCCTGCCTGGCCACATACGCCCAGTACAGACCCTGGCTGACCGAGATCACCGAGGTGAAGACGACCGCGAGTACGATGACGACCACCCACTCGGGCACGCTACACCTCCATCTCGAAGCGGAACAACTCTGGCGCCAAGCGAATCCCGTTTGAGGCCAGTCTGGACGCGAAGCGCGGACGAATGCCCGTCGCCCTGAAGGCACCGCGGACCTTGCCGTGCTCGTCGATCGTCCGCTGCTCGAAGACGAAGATGTCCTGGGTGGTGATGACCGGCCCCTCCATGCCCGTCACCTCGGTGACCGACATGATGCGGCGGCTACCATCCATCAGACGCTCCTGCTGGATGATCATGTCCAGCGCACGAGCGATCGTCTCGCGAATGGACTTGTCACCCATGTTGGGCATGCCGATGCCCACCATCGTCTCGAACCTGGCCAGGGCATCCCGGCTGTTGTTGGCGTGAACAGTGGCCAGTGAGCCATCGTGACCCGTGTTCATGGCCGTGAGCATGTCGATGGCCTCACCACCGCGAATCTCGCCCAGGATGATACGATCCGGCCGCATCCGTAGGCAGTTCTTGACCAGATCTCGCTGGTTGACCTCGCCCTTGCCCTCGATGTTCGGGGGCCGCGTCTCCAGTCGGACCACGTGGCTCTGCTGCAGCTGAAGCTCGGCGGAGTCCTCGATGGTGATGATGCGCTCACCCTCGGGGATGAACGACGACAAGACGTTTAGGAGCGTCGTCTTGCCCGACCCCGTGCCGCCGCTGATGATGATGTTGAGGCGGGAGCGCACGGCCCCACGCAGCACCTCCATGACCGGCCGCGGACACGACCCGAACGCAACGAGGTCGTCCGAGGTGATCGGGATGGTTCCGAACCGCCGAATGGAGACACATGGACCGTCGAGGGCCAGGGGCGGGATGATGGCGTTGAAGCGTGAGCCATCGATCATTCGCGCGTCGCACATCGGGTTCTGTTCGTCGACCCGACGACCAACGGCCGCGACGATCCGCTCGATGACCTGCATCAGGTGCTTGTCGTTCTCGAAGATCACGTTCGTCTTCACGACCCGGCCCTTCCGCTCGACGAACACCGTCTTCGGGCCGTTGATCATGATGTCGGACACCTCGGGGTCGCGCAGCAGGGGCTCGAGAGGCCCTAGGCCGAGGATGTCGTCGAGAATCTCCTCGACGAGCCGCTCACGCTCCATCCGGTTCAGCGGGAGCTGGCGGGCCTCTACACGCTCGGTGAGCGTTGCACGGAGACGCTGCGCGAGCTCCTCTCGCGGCGTGTTGCCGACTTGATCGAAGTCGAGGGACTCAATCAGCTCGCTGTGAAGGTCCTTCTTGACCCGCTCGAAGTCACCCGGCTGGGCACCGGGGAACCCGCCACCGCGGCCACGGCCACCCTTCTGGGCGCCCCGAGCTCGGTCGATCAGCCTTCCACGACCCATTCATCACCCCCGGTTGAACAAGCTGGCAAAGAACCCACCCGACTTCGTCAGCTCTTCCTGCTTCTGCCGCTCGACCAGGTCCTCGGGGTCGTCCGTGAGCACAGCCACGAGGCTGGCAATGTCCCTCGCGACATCCGCCTTCTTGTTGATGTCACGAACCAAGCGCCCCTCGTTCACCGCCTGCTCGACGATACGCGGGTCGTCTGTAATGGTGGCTGCCACGGGAATACCGAGGTTCTGCTTGATGTCGTCGAGCGACACGAACGCATTCTGGCTGAAGCGGTTAACGACGAGGCGAATGCGCTCCTTCTCCACACCCACGGTGTTGAGCATCTTGATCCTGCGGAACGCATCACGCACCGAGGTCACGTCAGGAGTACTCACCAGGACGACGGCATCCGCCACAGAGAGCGCGACGCTCACACCCTCGTCATAGTAGGCGCCACAGTCGATAATCACGAACTGGTAGGCCCTCGCGGCCGCGTTGATGACCGCAAAGATGTCATCGGCGCGAACCTCGGTGATGCTCTCCATCTCGTCCGGTGTCGCGAGGACGTGGACCTTCGACTTGTGAACGATCACCGAGCCCGTCAGGCTTCGCTCATCGATCCGGTCCGCCCTCGGCAGCAGCTCGGCGATGGAGTCACGCACCGTCAGATCGAGCATGGATGCCACATCACCCATGCCGAAGTCGAGATCGATGCAGAGCACCCGGTGAATGGCGGCGAGCTCCGCCGCCAAGTGCGTCGCGAGCACAGTCGCCCCAACCCCACCCTTCGCTCCCGTCACCGCGACGACGAGGCCCTTGTCCTCTTCGTCGTCTGGCGCGAAGGCCGCCTCGTGGACGACCTGACGGAGGCGGGTGGCGTCATCCGGAAGGACGACGAACTCCTGGTACCCGACGCGCATCGCCGCGAGAATGGCCTCGGCGTCCGACTTGTCGGCCATAGCCACCAGCGTGGTCGCCATCTGCTCTCGCCTGAGCGCCTCAGCCAGCTCGAGGGAAGCATCGATCGCGCGGCTGTAGCCGACAATCACCACGTCGGGGCGGGTCCGCTTGACGACGCCGATGGCATCGCCGAAGCCGACCGATGAGTTCGGCAGGACGGCCTCCGCCGCCAGCGTCTCTCTCACCAGCCCCATCATGTCGCCATCAAGTCCGACGACGACGACGGTTGCCGCTCCAGATGCCCTTCCGATGTTGCGCAACGTGTTCCTCCGCTATCGCTGCAGACCGACGGCGCCGGTGGGCTGAGCCGTACGGGATCCAGGACGATGGTGCATTCCGAGCAGGAACAGCTCGAAGTCACTCGGATTGTTGTTCTCGGTGGTTCCTGGTGGAGCCGGGATCTCGCCGGGCGCGAGGGGACGGACCAAGCGAGGCGTCACATAGATGACGACCTCGTTCTCGGACCGGACGTGCCGGACCTTCCGGAAGAACATGCCCAGAACCGGGATCCGGCCAAGGCCAGGGACGCCGACACGCGAGAACGTGGTCTGTTCGGAGAGCAAGCCTGCCACCGCGAAGGTCATCCCGCTCTCGATCCGCAGATGTGAGCGACTCTTGCGCGAGATGAAGCCAGGGATCTCGATGCCGGTGATTCGCGTGCCGATCGCGTAGTCAGGCTCGCTGATCTCGAGATCCATGCGCACGTCGATCACGTCGTTCGCCAGGACGGTCGGCACGAACGCGACTCGGACACCGAACTCACGGAACTGGACCATGATGGCGCCGCCGCCACCACCGCCGCCCTGAGCCTGCGGCACAGGAACCTCACCGCCGGCGAGGAACTCCGACTGCTGGCCAGAGAGACTCACGATGGTCGGCTGCGCCAGGATCTTGCCCAAGCTGTAGTCGTCGAGCACGGACAAGATGCCCGAGAGCTCGATCGCGCTCGAGAAGCCGGCGAGCTGGAAGCCACCCGTCGATGGGCCCACGATGCCGCCGGGCCCACCACCTGCGGAGATCGACGTGATCGCCGGGTTCAGCACCGCAGCCTGCGAAGAACCAGGTGCGATGAGGCCGAACGCCTGCGTGCTGTTTCCGTACAGGAGGTTCAGTCCCAGGTCGCGCGTGCCCGTTCGCGAGACCTCTGCGAAGAGAACCTCGAGCTGCACCTGGTGATCACCCCGCACCTGCATGAGGTTGACGAAGTCGTCGTCGTAGATGCGAGCAACGAGCGCGACCTGCTCGAGCGTGTCGAGATCGTCGACATCGCCCTCAATCACGATCCGCTCACCGAGCGGGTAGACGCGAGGCGGCTCGCCTTCGACGATCGCGTCGATGCGGCGGATCAAGTCCGACATGTCACGGTGGACCGTGAGCTCGTAGATCATGGGAGGAATGCCCGGCCCGAACTGAACGATCAGGTCGGTCGTTCCGATGGCGAGGCCCTGAACTTGAATCTTGCTGGCCTCCCCCAGAGACTCGACGTTCACGACATTCGGATCGGTGATCGCGATCGCGGTCGGGACACGTGGGGTCTCGAGCACGACGCTCTTTCCGACCTCGATGTCGAGCCAGTCCGCGCGCTCTTCCTGAGCGGACGCGACAAGGGGCGCTGCCGCGAAGACCGCAGCAAAGAACGCCGATGATGGGGACACGGGACTACGCATGGAGCGGCCTCGGTAGTCGGGGTGTTCGGAGTGGTGGGGCAGCCTACCAGAACGAGTCACTTGGTCGTCTCGGTCTCGACCTGCGGACCCTTGATGATGATCAGCGACCCGTCCTGCTGCTTGACGATTCGCTGCTTCCACTCAGCGATGGTCATTCGCTTGCTGCCGTCGCGACCTCCGAGGAGGTTTTCTACCTGCGCACCGTTGTTTTCGACGTGCGTGACATCGATGTCATTGCGGAGCGTGAGGGTGACTCCACCCTGCGTGACAGCGTGGGTGATCTTCTCGGCTTGCTCAGGTGTGACAGCGAGCGTGACGGAGGGCTTGACCTTGTCGGTCGCGATGCGCTGCCCCCCACCCAGTCGGTTGTTGACAGCGAGCACGGTGACCGCCTGGAGCAGGGTCACGGTCTGTGGTTCGACGTTGGTCTCGCTGCCGCTCGGACTCCGCTGGACACCGCCGGGAAGCGTGACGAGCACGTCACAGAAGTTGCCCGGGTTCAGGAAGCCGGAGACAGCAGATCCGCTGCTGATGTTGATGGAGAGAGCGCGCATTCCGCGTGGGATGATCGCATTGAGCCCGAGCCCGGCCTCCGGATCGGCCAGCCGCTCCTCGCGGATGAACTCGCCCCGGAGAATGCGCTCGCGAGGAACGCGGCCGATGGCCTGGTCGACCTGGCGCAACACCGAGTCGGGGACAAAGTCAGGCGGGAGCGACTTCATCTCCAGGTCTTCGGCGCCGATCGTCTGGCCTTGGTGGAGCGTCCTGGCGGCCACCATCACCTTCACGGTCTCCTCGGGAAGCTTCGCGTCGACCAGCTCGCGCTGGTAGCTCGTGATGACCGTGTAGATGACCACGCTTGCTACGAATGCAGCTGCCAGCGAGACGAGCAGGAAGATGGCTGCCCGTATCCGACCACCGGTCTGGCGCTTGCCCATGTTCTCTCCGTTCAGCGTAGGCGTACCACGCCACCCGCCGGTTTTAGCGCAGTTCAGCAACTGGCGCGGCCACCAATGGTAGAACGCTCGTCGTTTTGCGGGTTGCACCGAGGGCGTCTTGCATCACCGTGGCGCGGGCCTCGCCGGCCACGAGGTGCGCCGTGGCAAATCCGTCCGCACGGCACCCGTCCTACCCACCGCCGATCCAAAACCAGAAGCGGCCGGGTCCGATGGGACCCAGCCGCTGTGTCTCGGTCGAGCGCCTAGCTGGCGGTCCCAACCGAGGACGTGGCGCTGCTGAGGGCGCCGGAGATCGTGTCGAAGGTCGAAGACACCGAGGTGCCCAGAGCCGACACGGCACCGATGATGACGACGGCGATCAGCGCGGCGATGAGGCCGTACTCGATTGCGGTCGCGCCATTCTCGTCGTTCAGGAAACGAAGCATGGGGAACTCCAAGTCGCGTTGTTCAGTGGGTGTGCCGTCGGGTCCGTTGCCCGTGGCGAGACAATGGCACACCGCCATCCCTCGCGACAAGATTTTTCTTTCCACCCATGGGCGATTCCACTCCCGATCAGCAACGCATGCGCGTTTAGGGAAAGGGAAAATTTTCCTCACCCACCATGACGCGTCGTTCTCAACTGGACGTCCCCATCCAGCCCGAGGGCGACCTCCCCTGCCATTCCGGCCCAGAGCTGATCTCCCACCAGCTCGTCCCGCCAGCCCAGCCTCTCGGTCAGCTCGTCCCGACGCCGAGGGGGACGTGTCGCGAGGCTCTCGATGAGCCTCCGTGGCAGAACGAGGTCGCTGGCCCAGCTCCCCTCTCGGCCGAGCGCCTGCGCGTAGCACTCCAGCCACGCGAGCGTGCGCCACTCTGCGGTGCGGTACCGGGCTACCAGCGGCACGTCCGTATGACTGCTGGCCTCACCAACGACGCGCACGATGTCGGAGCCGTAGCGTCGAACGACCGACTTCGGCATCCGGCGGTTTGCCTTCAGCTCCGCGAGAGTCGCGGGGCGGGCCTTGGAGAGCTGCACGAGCAAGCCGTCGCCAATGACAGAGCGCTCCTGGGAGTCGCGGTCGATCGCCAGACGACGACGCCACAGCGACAGGGCCCGGACAGCCTTCAGTGCGTCGTCATCGAGAGCCGGCACGGCGTTGAGGCCTCTCCACCCCTCGCCGTCTCCTGCGGTCTGCAGCGCAGACGCTCGACGCTCCCGGCAGGCCTCCTGCACCAGATGCAGTCGCCCCCGCTGCCGTAGGTCCGACTCGAGCCGCTCCCACAGGTCGAAGAGCAGCAGGACGTCTGCCGCCGCATAGTCGACCTGTGCCTCGGTCAGCGGCCGCGCGCTCCAGTCGGACAAGCGCTGCTTCTTCTCGACGAGACTCCCGAGGTAGCGCTGCACGAGTGATGCGTACCCCTCGGGAAAGCGCTCGCAGAGAAGACCCGCGGCGACCTGCGTGTCCAAGACCTGCTCGGGCAGTCCGCCGAACCACGCGTGCAGGATGCGCATGTCTTGGTGACCCGCGTGGACGACCCAGGGCCTCCCGCACAGGACGTCACCTATGGAGCGAATACCACCATCTACGAGGGGATCGAACAGCCAGGTCGTGCCGCCGGGCACGTGCACCTGGAGCAGGAAGAGCTGCGGAATCCACCGCCCCTCCGCATGAAACTCCGTGTCGACCCCCACGTGAGGGGCCGAGTCGATCTCGGCGATGGCTTCAGTGAAGTCCCGCGGTCGGGCTAGGCGAACTGACATGGCGGCGCGGGTATTCGTACTCGTGCCCGCTCGGCAACATCATTGACCGTCCCGAAGAAAGGCAGGGAAGGTGAAGCGACAGTTCGGACAGCGTCGCTGGCGCCTGTGAGCGTCGTCCTTGGGCAGGTGACAGCGCATGCAGCTGTAGCTGCCGAAGCGCCTGACCGCGTCACGCACGAGCATCGCCAAGCAGTCGATGTACGCCGGCTCGAGTCCCAGCGCGGGCGCTCGCCCGAAGTGCGGGATGCCACGATCGAGCGCATGCTGCCTGTACTCGCCGTCGATCTCGGAGAGGGTCTCGATGTGCTCGCTGGCAAAGGCCACGGGCACCATGCACAGACGCTTGGCGCCATCGGCCGCCAGTCGGTCGATCACCTCTGGCGTTCCAGGCTCCAGCCACCGCACCGGGCCGACCTTGCTCTGCCAGCCGACGTGAACCGGCCCCTTCCAGTCCATGTGCCTGACCACAGCACGAACCGTCGCACGCACCTGATCCGGGTAGGGATCACCGCGGCGCACGAAGGACAGAGGGAGACCGTGCGGCGTGAAGAGCAGATGGACCGGCCCCTCACCGGGCGTCTCGTCGACGCCCTGCCGAATCGTCGCGGCGAGTGCATCGAGGTACCGCGGATGCTCGGGGTAGCCGGGGATCCAGTGCACCTGCCGCCCTGCGAGCCCAGCGCGACGCAGCGCATCGAACATGAACGAGAAGGCGGCGTGGGTCGTCGCCAGGCTGTAGTGCGGAAACATCGGCAGCGCGATGAACCGGTCGACACCCTGCGAAGTCAGCTCGGCTATGGCCTCGTCCATCGTCGGCGCCGTGAACATCATCCCCGAGGCAATGGGCGGGCCATCGGGCCCGAGGGCCTCGCGAAGCGCTGCGATTTGTCGCCGATGCGTGGGGACGAGTGGTGACCAGCCGATCGCCTCATACTCGGGGCGCACCTTGCCGGCCCTCGCGCTCGCGAGACGCGGCGCCACCAACGACTTCAGGGCGTGCGGCCCTGGAAGTACGTCCGTGAGCAGCTCAGTGAGGAAGGGCACGAGCTCCTCTGCACCCTGCGGACCACCGAAGTCGCACGCGACGATTCCAACCTTCATGGGACCTTCCCTGCCATCTCTGACCTCAGCACGTGCTTGGTGACCTTGCCCATGCTGTTCCTCGGTAGCGCTGGAACCAGCCGTAGGTCCCTCGGGCACTTGTACGGCGCCAGGCGGTCCCGACACCACCGAATCAGCGCGCCCGGGTCGACCTCTCGCCGAACTACCACTGCCGCGACGACCCGCTCACCGAGATCGTCGTCAGGTACCCCGACGACGGCGGCCTCGGACACCGCCTCGTGGTCTAGCAACACCGACTCGACTGTTCGCGGGTAGACGTTCAGGCCACCCACCAGGATCATGTCCTTGGAGCGTCCCACGATGTGAAAGTAGCCGTCGCTGTCGCACATCCCGAGATCGCCCGTGTGCATCCAGCCGTCCACGATCGTCGCCGCCGTCTTCTCGGGCAGGTTCAGGTACCCGGCACAGACGGAGGGGCCGGAGATCTGCACCTCGCCGACCTCTCCCGGCTCGCAGACACGACCGTCCTCACTCACGACCCTCGCGCCGACGCCGGGCAGTGGGAATCCGACAGCTCCTGGACGCCGCTCTCCCTCGTACGGGTTGGAGAGCACGATCCCGACCTCGGTCATGCCGTAGCGCTCGAGGATGCGGTGCCCGAAGCGAGCCTCGAAGGCCCGGTGCACATGCGCGGGCAGCGGGGCGGATCCGGACGTGAACAGACGCACGTGATCGAGCCTCGGCAGGGGCTCCGGAAGCTGCAGCAGGCGATGGTAGAAGGTGGGCACGCCCATGAAGATGGTGCCGCGGTGCTCATCGAGCGCAGACACGACCGCGGCGGCCTCGAAGCGCGGCAGCCAGACGGCGGTTGCCCCTGCACAGAGCGCACCGTGCTGCCCCAAGAACAAGCCGTGGATGTGGTAGAGCGGCAGCGCGTGGATGATCACGTCGTCGCTAGACCACCTCCACGCCTCATGCAGTGCTGTGACCGTGGCCTGCAGGTTCCGATGCAGGATGCGAGCCCCCTTGGGGCGGCCGGTGGTCCCCGAGGTGTAGCAGAGGACCGCGAGCGCATCGTCTCCCACGTCGGCATCGAGGGGAGCAGCCACTGCTCGGTCGAGTGCTGCTCGCACCTCGTCTGCGGGCACACCCCGCCCGAGGGCCTCGACGGTCCCACGCATGAGGACCGCCAGTGCAGCCTCCGAGTCGCGCAAGAGGAAGTCCACCTCGGCCGCGGTGTAGCGGTCGTTCATCGGCAGAGTGGCGACTCCGATCGCCAGGGCGCCGAGGTGAAGCTCCAGGTACGCAAGACTGCGCGGCATCTGAAGCGCCAAGACATCCCCCGCACGCAGCCCCCGGTTCTGCAGCCAGCCCGCCGCTCGCGCGACCCGACGGCCGAGCTCCCCGTAGGTGAGACGACCCTCCTCCGTGATCAGCGCGACACGATTGGGACGCCAGCTCCGACTCCAGCGATTCCAGGTGGACACGAGCACCTCCGCGGAGTCTGGACGTAGCGCGCTAGCTCGAGGCCGGCTGGAGCGTGGGGTGCCGCACGGGGCCCGCACACGCGTGCGCCCACCACGATGCACGGTCGGGCGGGGTTCCCCGGCGCACGCTGACGTTGATCTTGGGATGACTGGGGGCAGTCGCGGGGAGCGACCTACCGGTCGACGTAGCCCAGGGCCTCGAGAGCCGCGGTCGTCGCAGCCTCGTCGCCGTGCTGAAGGGGCGGCTCGAGCGCCTCGGCAGCGACGAGCAGCGGGTCACCCGTGACGGGCGCCACACCATGAAGCTCCATCGGGTCGTGCACCAGGTCGTAGAGCCGGGCATAGGCCGGGTTGCACTCGTCGAGGATCAGCCGCCGTGTCGCATCACGCGCGCTGCACTGCACGCGCCGGTAGATCGTGCCCCAGGACACCGCGATTCGATCGGCCGGGATGGGCTGCCTCAGGTCGTAGCCGCTGGCGCCGAGCCCCACCGCCGCACGCACCGTCGGAGCGATGTCCATGAGTGAGGCCAGGCCGACCCTCTCGCCAGGCTCAACGCCCGGCGCGACAAGAACCAGGGGCACGTCTACCACCTCGGCATGGTGACTGTGCCCGTGCTCGACGTCGCCGTGCTCCCAGAACTCCTCACCGTGATCGGCCGTCAGGACCACGATCCCCGAGTCCAGCACGCCTCGTGCCTCCAGCGCGTCCAGCAGACGCCCTACAGCTGCGTCCGTGACCGCGATCTCGTTGCGGTAGGACTCACGCAGCGCCGCCTGCATGTCGGGGGTCCATGGCCGGGCCACACGCAGGTCGTGACCGAGGACCTCTCGGTGCGCCTCGTCCTCGGCGTTCACGTAGGGCATGTGTGGGTCGAGGAGATGCACCCAGAGGTAGAAGCTCGGGTTCGGTGTGACCTCCAGCCAAGAGAGGGCTGCATCGACCACCTGCTCGGCGCTGGGCAGCTCCTCGTCCTTGGGCGGCACCATGTCGAGCTTGAGGTCGAATGGGGCGGTCGCCATCGGCTGAAAGTTGTGGAAGCCCGGCGCGAAGCCCGTCGTCCTCGAGAGCCAGGCGTTGGCCAGGAACGCCGCGTTCGCGTAGCCCTTTTCAGCGAGATCCTCTGCGAGCAGCGGCACCCCCTCCACCATGCCCTGACAGTGCACCCCCGCCAGGCAGGCCGCCCCGTGGTCTTGCGGAGCCAGGCCGGTCTGAATGGAGGCCACCGCCGGAAGCGTCCACGACGAGGTCGACATGGCACGAGGCCAGGATGCACCGCGCGCTGCGAGCCGCCGGAGCGACGTCATCGCAGCGGCGTCGTCGGCCCGCAGTGTGTCGATGCTGATGATCACCACTGGAGGGCCTACGTCGACGGCCGGTGGCAGCACGGGAGCGGCGCGCAGCGGCCACAGCGCCACATCGGCGAAGGGAGCACCTCCCTCCAGCGTGAGGAAGCTGTCGATGGTCGACATCCGAACCACCTGCTCCCCGACCCGAGCGCCGACCGCCACCAGCGCGCCGACAAGCAGCGGGATCCGGAACCTGGCGAGCGCAGTGAGCCCAGCCCAGACGACCACTCCGATTCCCACCAAGTACAGCAAGCGGCCCACGAGATCGTCGGGGCCCATCACGAGGAAGACCATCCCCACCGAGACAAGCAGCGGCCCGAAGGGTGTGCGCAGCACCGGATGGGTCGCGAAGCGCCACTGCGCCCAACCCAGCCCAGCGAACACGGCGAACTCCACCATGTACTGCCAGGCCATCGGGCGATTCGAGAGGGGCCACCCCAGGTAGAGCTCGACCAAGGGAACGGAGAGCCACAGGAGCAGGAAGGCTCCGAGGCCAGGACCATCGGGGACAGGGTGCGAGGGTGCTTCGGCCACGGGCCTCCCAGTGCGGCGAGGGATGATAGCAGCGCGCCAGCGGAGGCCAACATGACGACGTGGATCACCCCCGCCCCAAAACCCCACGCCGACTTTGGACGCTGGCTGGTGATGGCCCAGGAGCGCGGGGGCCGATCGTACCTGGGGCAGGTCCTGGACCTGTGGCGCGCGTCGCGCGGACCCGGACGGCTCGAAGCCGACGAGTACTACGCCTATCGACTCTACTCGGCCGAGCGCGAGCTCAGCTCCTTCGTCGGACGCCGAGGCGTGCGCCACCTCCTGAACGAGGTCATTCGGAGTCCCTGGCCAGCGCTGTCTTCCGATCAACTGGCCATCAGGGCCATGCTCCAGGGCTTCGGACTCCCCGTGCCCGAGCTCCTGGCGGTGTGGGCGTGCGGTCGGCACGTCGGGGATGCCGAGCTGTGGACCGACACCGCCTCCGCTGTGCGCGGCCTGGCCTCTCTCGAGGGCCCCGTGTTCATCAAGCCCGTCGATGCTGCGAACAGCGGCGCCGTGCTCTCGGTGGATCGGGTCGATGCAGGGGCCCTGGTCCTCGCAGACGGGCGCTCCGCGACGCCGGAAGAAGTCGCCGGACAGCTCGCAGCTCGGGCAGCCTCGGCGGGGGTGCAGGTCCAGCGACGGCTGACGCCCCATCCCGAGGTTGGCGCCCTCACAGACGGGCGCATCGCTACGGTGCGGCTGCTTTTTCTCGTGCAGGGCTCGGAGGTTCACCTGCACCGCGCCGTGTGGAGACTGCCGGCCGGACTCTCTCCCTGCGACGCGCCATGGCGCCCGGGGAACCTACTCGCCGGCGTGGACCCCTCGACCGGGCGAGTCGTCTCGGCCTCACGCGGCCTCGGACCAGACAGACGAGCCGTCACGGCACACCCCGACGGTCGCGAGCTGGTCGGTGCCCCGGTCCCCGGCTGGGAGGCTCTCGTGGAGACCGCTCGCGCCGCCGCGTCGGCGATCGCATGGTGCCCCATCCAGGCCTGGGACCTCGCCCTCACCGATCAGGGACCCGTGATTCTGGAGCTGGAGGGGGATGGCGGCGCGCCCGAGCTCACCCAGCTCCCCTTCGACGCGGGCTGGGCTGACGCTCGCTGGCGCGATCACGTCAGCGCACTGACCGCCCGCGCCGAGGCACGAGACCGTGCGCGACCGTCATGGTGGTCGACGGTGCGCGAGACCTGGAGAGCCGCCCGCGCCGACTGATCAGGAGCAGGAGCAGCACGGGCAGCCGCCCCCCTGGGGCGCCCGAGGCACAGCCACAGCCCTCGGCCTCGGTGCGGGGACCCGCGCTGTCGCTACGCACCGGGGCTCGGGCGTCGAGTCCGTCACAGTCCTGGTCGATGCCGTCGTCCGGCGTGTCCTCCGCCCCCGGATGAATCAACGCGCTCGCGTCGTCGCAGTCACCGGCCTCCGTGGCGTACCCACTCGGACGCGAGCAGGCCTGAACACTGACTGTGGGATCGCCGAAGCCATCCGCATCACCGTCAGCGTAGAACGTGGACTCGAGACCACCATCCACGACCCCGTCACAGTCTTCGTCGCGTCCGTCGCAGCTCTCGGGCGCTCCGGGAAAGACATCCGGCTGGGAGTCGTCGCAGTCTCCCGCCTCGAGGACCCGGTCCGCGGGCACGTCGCAGACCTGCTCACGCGCCAGTGGGTCTCCAAAGCCATCACCGTCGTCGTCCGGGTAGACCACCGCTCCGTCGATAGGATCGTCGTCCACGACGCCATCGCAGTCCTCGTCCCGTCCATCGCAGGTCTCGAGGGCCCCCGGAAAGACGCGGGCATCACCGTCGTCGCAGTCCGCGATCGCGAAGACGCCGTCGGAATCAGCATCCGTGATCACCGCGAGGCTCGCCTCCGACCCTCCGTAGGCACCGAGATCGGCCCGTGACCCATCGAGGTCGCGGTCGGACGGGCGCCCCGCATCGGTGGCCGGACTGCCCGGCAGTGGGTCGAGCGGGGCATCACAGGACGTGTCAGGCCCCCACCCCCGCAGCAGCGGATCGGCTCGGACCACCCCCTCGCCGAGATCCGACTCGACGAGCTCCCCGCCGAGATCCTGGGGGTGGTTGTCCCACAGCAGCAGCCACTCCAATGGTGCAGCCGGCTCGAGGGACAGGCCCGTGCCGCTCTGCACTCCAGCGACCAGGTTGTTCGTCGCGTCCATGGTGGTCCCGACGGCCCGAATCCCCCCGCCCGCATCCGAACGCCCCCCGAGGATGTGGTTGTGCGCCAGCGAGGCGACTCCTGCATCGCTGAGGGCGAGCCCTCCTCCGAACAGCTCGGCCTCGTTGTCGACGAACACGTTGTTCGACCACCGGTGAGCCGCCTCACCCGAGCCACTGACGCGCACCGCTCCCCCATCGGTCGCCGCGACGTTTCGACAGAAGCGGTTGCGCAGCCCCTCCACGGACGGCATCGCCGTCACGGAGATCGCCCCCCCACCGCTGCTCGCCTGGTTCGACTCGAAGTGGGAGTCCATGACGACGAGCGAGCCGAGCGGCCCGTTGGTCGTGTTGATGCCCAGCGCTCCTCCGGCCTGCTCGCTCACGTTGCCGTCGAAGGTCGCTCCCTGCACCACCAGGCCAGGCTCCCCGCCGCTCGGGCGCCACCGAATCGCGCCTCCCGCGCCCTCGGAGGCCGTGTTTCCCGAGAACAGGCTAGCCTCGACGGTCGTGTCACCCTGACCCGCCAGGTAGACCGCTCCGCCGTAGGAGCCCGCGTTGCCCACGAACTCGGTGGACGAGATCCGACCCACGGCCTCGTCTCGAGCCGCGATGGCCCCCCCGACGTCGTCCACCGCGCGGTTGCCCTCGAACAGACTGCCCTCGACACTCCACGCGACACTCCCCCCGAGCTTTACGGCGCCTCCCTCGCAGGCACGCCTGCAGTCTTCTGCAGTCGTCTGGTTGTCGATGAAGGCGCAGGCCTCGACGAGCAGCTCACCGTCGTAGACCACGACCGCCCCACCCTCCTGCTGCGCCAGGTTCGACGAGAACCTGGTCTCATCGAGTCTGACCACAGCCCCGACCGCATGGATAGCCGCCCCCGTCCGCGCGCCACCTCCCTCCAGCGTGGAGCCCGAGACATGCAGCTCGCCCCCGACGACGCCGATGTGCCCCCCCTCGCCATCGAGCGCGACGTTCTCCGAGAAGGTCGACGCCTCGATGGTGACCGTGGCCTCGGTGGCCCGGAGGCCAGAGGCCGTGTCACCAGTGGCGCCACGCACGTCCAGACCCCGCGCAGTGAGGGTCGCTCCCGGCTCCACATCGACGCCTCGAAGACCAGGCCGGAGGTGGAGATCCTCGAGCACGACGGCAGCGGCCACCTCGATGCTCACGTCATCAGCCGTGAGGGTTGGCGGGGCCGTCGGGTCGGCAGCACGCACCGTGACCGCCGCCACGAGTCGCACGGTGCCAGGGTACTCCCCCTCGGCGACCTCGATCACGTCGCCGTCCGCAGCGGCTGCAGCAGCCTCGACGAGGGTGGCGAAGTCTCCCTCGGGACCCACAGACAGCGTCGCAGCCGACGCCACCCACGCTCCCGCGCCGGCGAGAACCACCAGCCCGACCATCCGCGCTCCTCCGATGTGCACCCGGATGATACACGCACCGACCGTGTTCCTCGCCCTGCTGGCCGCGTGCTCATCCCCTCCGCCGACGGCTCCCGTGTTCGTCCGCGATGGCGTCGTGCTTTCACGCGCCGCTGTCCAAGGCAGGACGCTGCCCGACGACCGCGTCCTCGTGAGTGCTCCCTGGACCCCCGGCGAGCCCGTCGCCGTCGCTGGGGGTGCGACCGCGCCCACCACCGCATCGTGCATTCCCCTCTTCCACGTGCCCCTCGGCGACGTGTCGCGCGGCGTCGCGGCAGGAGGTGCTGCGCCCGACACTGCACTCGCGTTCTCACCGGACGGAAGCTGGCTGGCCATCGGCAGCGCGCGTGGTGAGGTCGTGGTGGTGGACGCATGGACAGGCGCGATTCGCTGGCGCAGGACGCTGGCCGAGACGCTGCTGCGGCAGCTCGCGTGGGCCCCTGATGGCTCGACGGTCTACGCAGCGGAGCAGTCACCCGACGCCTACCTCTGGGCGCTCGACGCCGTCAGCGGAGCTGAGCGCAGTCGTCTTCGCCTGGCTGACCACGTCGAGACCTCAGCACCTCCGCCGGGCGACGACCTGTACGGCGTGTACACCCTCCCAGCCGCCTACGCCCTCAAGGTCGTGGACGGCGGCGATCTGATCGTCGCCGCGACACACGGCTGGAGCGGCGCGGATGGTCGGCGGCTCAACCGGGCTCGCGTGCTTCGTCTGGCCGCTGACCTCACCGAGCGTGCTGCATGGCCGTCCGAAGGAGCGGCAGATGCCGTGATCCTGTCGATGGCAGTCGACTCCGGGGGCGTCGCAGTATCCCTCCGTCGCTCCGCCGATGGCCCACCTCCCGAGAGCCTCCCCATCAACGGTGTGCTCCTCCTCGACGCTCGCCTCCAGCCCATCCGCAGCGAGCGCTATCCACCCCTGCAGCCTCACTTCTCGGACACCTTCGTGTGGCAGGCCCTGGCCCTCGACGGTGAGCGCCTCGTCGCCGGCCTGGGCGACGGACGGGTGATCGATCGCGCCCCAGGCATCGACCGCACCCACCCACTGGCCACCCCGGTCGAGGTGGGAGACGGCATCCCCGTCGTCGCATCCGTCGGGTTCCTCGGGCTCGCGGAGGGCCGGATCCACGCCGTCACCAACGTCACCAACATCCCCTGGGGCGCTGCCGACCCCTCGCTCCGTCCACCCGACGCGCACCCCGGAGAGAACGCTCTCACGGCCCTCGATGCCGACGATGGCTCCCTGCGCCTCGCCTGGACCTGGCGGGGCCCCCACCGCTTGACGGGTCTTCATCTGAGCGAGCAGTGGGTCCTCGTCGGTGCTGGAGCCCGCTCCGACGCACGCACCGATCTCTTTGGAGTCCTCGCCTTCGAGCGCTCGGGCCGAGGCTCCGGCTCCGAGCGCCTCCGAGCGGCCTGCGCGACCGAGAGTCCCGTCTTCTACGCCATGGACTCGACCGCCGACGGGCGCATCGCCGTCGCCGAACATCCCTGGGCGGACGGGGATCGCGTTCGGGGCCAGTACCGCGCGACGGTGCTGCGATGATCCTCGCGGCGCTCATGGCCTGCACGCCAGCACCGCTGGAGCTCGAGGCACGCGTGGTCGACGGGGGCATCGAGGTCGACGGCAGTCGCCCCTTGGCCCGCGTCTCCATTGCAGAGTCCAGCGGGCTCGCGCTGGGTGAGACGAGCCCGATCTCTCCGGCCGAGACGGCCGCAGTGCTCCTGCCCGTTCGGCCCGGCGCCAGCTACCGGGTGCTGGGCGAGACCGAGGACGGCGTAGTCGCCGTGACGGAGCTCCGCGTTCCAAGCGGATGCGCGCGAGTCGAGCTGGAGGTCCCCGCAGGGCAGTCGCGCTGGCCGGCCTCCACCGGTGCCTGGCCCGTGCCCCACCGTGATGGGGGTACACCCGTAGGCCTCCGCCTCACCGCCCTGGAGCCCTGCACGACGAGCGTGGTGGTCGACGGCGAGCCCGTGACGGTCGAGCTGCCCACCGCCGGGGCCCGTGAGAGTGTGATCGCGACCGTGGGGGACACGGCGGTCACCGTCGAGATCGACGACCTGTCGCTGGAGCTGGTGCCCGACCCCAGCCAAGATCCCGCCGCCGACCTCCGCGTCGAGGGGTGGACATTCCCGACCGACGCTCGCGGAGGCTACGACCCGACGCGAGCAGCCGACCGCATCGACCTACCTCCACGCTGGTGGACCGCACTCCTCGCGAGCTCCGGCTTGGGCATACGCGCGAGGCACGACCAGGCCCCCTGGGCGTGGCAGACGCTCGAGCTGACCAATGACGCGGACCGCCCACTGCACCTGGTGGTGGAGGCAACGATCGAGGAGGAAGGAACCCCCTCCCCTGCCTTTCGCGTACGCATCCGGGATCACGCCGTGGATGGGAGTCGCGCTCTCGTGACCGTGCCCCGCGAGGGCCGCGCACAGGTCGCGCTGCCGGTCTACGTCGACCCGACTCAGCTCACCGGACGCCGCGTGGTCACCCGGCGTGTCTCCCTCACGCCGCTCGGAGCCGACTCCCCCCTCCAGACGCTCACCGCCCCGCTGGCGGTCTCCCGTGGAAGCAGCTGGGCGACGGCCGGGCTCCTGGCAGCCCTCGCCGTCTCCGTGGCTGGATGGCTCGGCGTGGCGCTCGGTCTGCGAGGGCTCGGGCGTCAGCGCACGTCCGACCTGGTCACCGTCGCACTCTTCGCGTCCGCCACGTGGGTGGTCGGCGCCGCCTTTCAGGTCGTCGGCACGACCATCGGCTGGCTGCTCGGTCCGTTCACACCGCTGGTCATGGGGCTGCCGGACCAGGCCTTTCGAGCCTGCCTGCTGGCCACCCTGCTCACCCTCATTCCCAGACCGGGGGTGCTCGCCCTCGGGGCCGGCGTCGGGTTCCTGCTGCGCGGCCTGACCTTCGGCGCCCTGCACCCGACCGACCTGCTCTACCTGGGGTCGGCCATCGCCTTCCTGGAGGGCGGCGCCTGGCTCTCCGGACTCACCCGAGACAGCAGCTGGCGCGATGCATCACGGCTCACACGGTGGCTTCGCCTGACTGTGGGCCTCGCAGGTGCCAACGTCGCGGCCACGGCGGTCGGCTTGGTCGTCACCGCGACGCTCTACCGGCTGTACCTGGCGGAGTGGTACGTCGCCGCACTGCTGCTGCTTCCCGGCACAGCCTACGTCGCGGTGGGCTGTGCCCTGGCAGTGCCCTTTGCCGAGTCGCTGCGCGAGGTTCGACGATGATTCGCCTCACGCGTGCAGGATGGCGCTGGCCAGGGGGCGCGGGGCTTGGACCCGTGAGTGCGGAGATCACAGGACGTCGCGTCCTGCTCACAGGGGCATCGGGCAGCGGAAAGTCCACCCTCCTCCGCCGTCTCGCTGGCGGACTCGTTCGACACGCCTCGGGCGAGGCCACCGGAGAGGTCCGCGTCGGTGCGAGCGACCCCGCAGCGCTGAGCCCGGGTGAGCGAGCCGGACAGGTCGGCTTCGTGCCCCAGGCTCCCGCGGATCAGCTGGTCTCAGGCGAGGTCACAGAGGAAGTGCGCTTCGGACTGCGCACTACCGCATGGCCACCCGCTTCACAGGATGCTCGGGTGGCGGAGGTGCTCGCCCAGGTCGGCCTGTCCGCGCTCTCCGCTCGGGACCCTCACACCCTGTCGGGTGGACAGCTGCAGCGGCTGGCCATCGCAGCGGCGCTCGCCCCCGCCCCCTCCCTGTTGCTGTTGGACGAGCCTCTGGCCTGGCTGGATCCGGAGGCGGCGACCTCTGTGCTGGAGGTCCTCGAGCAGCTGGAGCGCACGGTGTGGATCGCCGAGCATCGCATCGCGGCCTGCTGGGGCTGGGCCGACACCGTCGTCGTCCTCGATGCCGGAGAGGTGGCTCACATCGGACCTCCGGACGATGGCTGCAGACGGGTCCTCGCGCGACTCGGCCTCGAGCTTCCGTTCCTGCCCCCCTTGCCGCCTGGCGGCCCATCCCCCACGCCTCCCCCAGCTCGAGGCCCCTTGGTTCATCGGGTCAGCGGACTCGAGCACCGCTACGGCTCCATTGTGGCGCTGCGGGGGGTCGACCTGGAGGTCCATGCTGGCGAGCGCGTCGCCTTGCTTGGTCCGAATGGGGCTGGAAAGTCCACTCTCCTTGCCCACCTCGCCCAGGCCGACAAGGCCCTGGCGATTCCACAAGACCCCGATCTGGCCCTGTTCTCGCCGACCGTGCGCGCAGAGATCTCCTTCGGTCCGGTGGACCGCGGCGTCCACTTCGATCCGACCCCCATCCTCGACGCGCTGCACCTCACCACCGTGCAGCACCGCCCCCCACACTCCCTCAGTCGGGGCCAGCGTGTCCGGGTGGCAGTGGGAGGCGGCTGGGCCTGCGAGCCCGACATTCTCCTGCTGGACGAGCCCACCGCCGGACAAGACCGCGCTGCTGTGCGCGCCATGTGGGATGGCCTCGACAGCTTCGCCGGAGCCATCGTCTTCGCCACGCACGACATCGGCCTGGCCCTTCGCCGTGCCCACCGCCTGGTGGTGCTCGAGGCCGGTCAGGTGAGGTTCGATGGCCCTCCAGCGGACTTCCTCACCTCCCCTCCCATGGAGCTGTCTCCACTACTCGCGGCGATCCGCGAGGCGGGCGTGGACCCAACCTGGGCCGACAGCATGGTGCAGGAGGCCTGATGGACCCTCGCACTCCCCTGCTCCTGCTGGCGGCCGTCGGCGTGCTCGCCGTCCTCCTCGACCGACCGCTCGCGCTCGGACTCCTGGCAGCCACATCCGGCGCGGTCCTGCTCACGCGTGACATCGGCCGCACCTGGAGGCTCAGAGCCCTCGCCCTCGCCCTCGCCACGGTCTGGTCCACCGCGCTCTCGCAAGGCCTGTTCTACAGCGACCATCCCCGCGTCCCCTTGCTCACGCTCGGCCCCATGACCGTGTGGCGAGAGGGCGTCGCCCACGGCCTCGTGCAGTCGCTGCGCATGCTCGCGACCGCCTTCGCCGGCCTCGCAGTGGCGGCCTCTGTGCCCCCGGACCGCCTGCTCGCCGGCCTGGTCACGCTGCGCGTCCCCGCGGCTCCTGCGTTCCTGGCGGTCACCGCTCTCCGCTTCGTGCCGACGGTGGGCCGCGAGTGGGCAACCGTTCGCCGTGCCCGCAGCGCCCGAGGTCGACCGCTCGGAAGCCTCGGTCCCTGGGCTCGGCTGCGTGCAGAGATCGCCTTGCTGACCCCCGTGGTAGCGCGCACGATCCGACGAGCACGCACGCTGGCCGAGTCGCTTGACGCCCGCGGCTTCGACGCCTCCGCTCCCCGGCTGCAGAGCATGAGCCTGTCGTTCGCCTCCTGGGAGCGGGGACTGCTGCTCGTCGTCGCCTCCACCGTCCTCGGCATCGTCGTCCTCGAGGGCCTCACGCTCGCCTACCTGTGGGAGATCGCCTACCATCCCTCTCTGCGGCCGCTCTATGGTGTGGTGCGCTCATGGTTGTGACGCTCGCGCTCGCCGCGCTCGCCGCGCCCGTCGAGGAGGTCATCGTCGAGGGTGAGGCCCTCGAGGGCACCAACCCCGCGTCGACCCACGGGGTGGTCACGGTCGTGCGGGCGAGCGACGCCACGGGCACCGACGATGTCGCGAGCGTGCTCGCATCCGTACCGGGAGCTGCAGTTCGGCGCCTCGGTGGTCTCGGAGAGCTCGCGACGGTCACGGTGCGCGGCTCCGCTGCACGACAGGTGACGGTGCTGCTCGACGGCATCCCGCTGAACCCCGAGGGCTCGACCGCCATCGACCTGGCGGAGCTTCCACTTCGGGCGTTCGACCGCGTGGAGGTCTGGCGCAGCGGAGCCCCGCCATCCCTCGGGGTCACTGGTGCCGGAGGTGCCGTGAACCTGGTGACGGGCACCTCGCCGCGCTCGCGTCTCGCGGTCTCCGGAGGCGCATGGGGGACCGGCCGCGCACACGGCTCCGCAGCAGGCCCTCTCGGTCGTGGTGACGGCTTCATCGCCACCGATCTGCTGTCGACGAGAGGCGACTTCCGCTTCCTCGACGACGGCGGCACGCCGTACACGCTGATCGACGACCGCCTCGGCCCACGTCTCGGCAACGACACGACCCAGCTCACCCTCCATGGTCGCCTGCGCGCACACACCGGTCCCGTCCGCTGGACGGCCCTCACGGCCGGCCTGCTGCGCGACGAGGGCGTTCCCGGGTTGTCCTGGGCCCAGACACCCGGCGTCCGCTACCAAGCTTGGCGTGATCTGAGCGCCCTGCAGGCGGACGGCGAGGCCGGTGCAGTCACCTGGAACGCCCGCGCGTGGGGCTGGCTCCGCGCGGAGTCCCTCGATGACCGGCAGGGCCGCATCGGACTCGGCGAGCGCTGGACGCTGGACCGGTCCTCCGCCGTCGGCGGGAGCGGTGGTGTGCTGGTCGCGCCGTCGTCCGCTCTCTCCGTGGATGCCGCTCTGAGCGGCCGACGAGAGCGCTGGCAAGGACGCGATCGACTCACCGAGACAGACGGACCACCCGCCGGGCGCACCGTCTCGACTGCAGCCATCGCGCTGACGGCAAGGCAGGGCCCCATCACAGCCAGCCCGGAGATGCGCGGCGTGCATCTCGACCAGGGCGATGCGTCCGCCACCACTGTCGGACTGCCGAGGCTGGGCCTCCGCGCCGACCTGAGGCCCTTCACCCTGAAGGCGACCGGCGGCGCAGCCTTCCGGCCACCCGATCTCTTCGAGCTGTATGGCGACCGCGCAGTGACTCAGGGAAATCCCGACCTGCAGCCCGAGCGCTCGATGCTCGGTGATGTCGGCATCGTGCTCGCGGTGCCGCGCTTCGCCATGGAGGCCGCGTGCTTCGCGAGCGCGTCACGGGATCGCATCACCTGGACGCGCAACGGGCAGGGCGTCGCGCGTGCCGAGAACGTCGCGCGAGCGCTGACCAGCGGCGTCGAGCTTGGCGTGACCGTTCAGACCGCCGGCCTGGCGTGGCGCACCTCTGCTACACACACGGTGGCCCGCGACCGCGATGCTGGAACGGCACTGCCCTGGATCCCGGTCGCCTCGGCATGGTCCGAAGTCGCCGCCTCACTCGGCCCCTTTCGCCTCACGCCGTCGGCATCACTCGCCGCAGGAACCTGGCGAGACCGCGCCAATGTCGTCCGTGACCCTCCACGGCTGCTGCTCGGTACGGCCGCTGAGTGGCGCTCTGGTCCCTGGTCCGTAGAGCTCGACGTCCGCAACCTCCTCGACACCATCGCTGTCGTGGCACCCATCGACCCACTCGACGCCAGGTCCCCTGACGCGGTACGCCCCCTGTCGGACTTCCAGGGCTTCCCACTGCCGGGACGCACCTGGCTGCTCACGGTGGAGCTCGCCCAGTGAGTCTGCTGCTCGCCCTGCTCGCCTGCACCGCCCCACGGGCGACCGACCGCACCCCCGAGGTGCCCGAGACCGGTGCGCTCCTGCTCGCGACGACGGACTTCGAGGTCGGGACCGTGGCGCTCTACGAGCCCGCTGGGGACACCCTCAGCCTCGACCTGGCGCTGACCGGCGGTGACCCACAGGTTCGCGCCGTAGGGGGCCTCGCAGCCGTGATCGACCGCTTCACCGGCGACGGCCTCCGACTCTACGACCCCACCGACTGGACCCGCCCGCTCGCGTCGGTCCCCATCGACGGAGCTGCGAACATCCACGATCTCGCCGCGTGGGGCGAGCTCATCGTGGCCTCCCAGTACGAGCGCCCCGAGCTCCTCCTCTTCGACGAATCGGGTCTGATCCGTGGGACTGTCGACCTGTCACCGTGGGCCGACAGGGACGGGATCCCCGAGGCGAGCGGACTGTGGTCGACCGACCGAGGACTCGTCGTCGCCCTCCAGCGTCTAGACCGTGACGCGGGCTGGACCGACGGCGGGGGGCGGCTCCTCCGCGTCGATCCCGAGACAGCCGAGGTGGAGGTCCTCGCCGAGATCGGACCGAGCCCTCGCCTCTCCGACGGAGGCGCCGTGCTCACCGGCCTGTACTTCCAGCCCGACGGCGCCTTGCTGCGCACGACAGAGGATGGTGAGCTGAGCGCCCCCGTCCTGCAGGAGAGCGCCC
Source organism: Pseudomonadota bacterium (assembly GCA_002862545.1). Classification (GTDB taxonomy): domain Bacteria; phylum Myxococcota_A; class UBA796; order UBA796. Next base: position 30,085 of record PKDJ01000056.1, on the reverse strand, counting down.
ACGACTTCAGCACGTATGCCGAGGTGGACGGACACGGGGTCCTCACCGGTGTCTCGCTGAGCGGCGGAGACGAGACCCAGGCCTGGTGCGTCGACTGGTCTGGCCCCACCATCGTGGAGGGGCCCTCTTGGTCGGGCTTGTGGGCCTCAGCCGCCTCGGATGGCCCATCAGGGGGAGTCTGGCTCGCCCTCCGGAGCGGCTGGGCTGGCTCGTCTGCCGACCCGGCCTTCGTCCGCATCGACCCGGAGACCTGTCTCGAGACCGACCGACTCCACACTCCGCTCGAGCCCTACGATGTGGCGCGTCTGTAGCCTCACACTGCTGCTGGCCTGTCGACCCGAGTGCGAGCCTGCGTGCGACGCCGCCCGTCGCGCCACGCAGGCCTGCCTCGAGCAAGAGGGGCTCGACTGGTCTGCGCGTGGCTGGCGAGGAGCAGCCGACTACGAGGCCTGGTGCGCGACGGTCATCTGGGAGATGGCGCGACTTCGCCGTGATGGTGGAGACTCTGCCTGCTCGGAGGCCTCCGACCTGCCTGATGCGACCTGTGACGAGGTCCTCGCCTGGCCCGAGCAACGCTGACGTAGACGATGGGTTAGAGGCGACATGTCGAATGAGGAGACACCGTGGTTCCGATGATTCTGGTCGTCCTGGCAGCCTGCAACCCGCCGAACCCGTACTCCTTTTCCGGCGCCAACATGTCCGAGTTCTTCCCCTTCGACTGTGAAGAACGCACGTGGCAGTTCGTCAACGAGGACGAGTCCCTGTCCTTCAAGATGGACGCGCAGGTGCTGTACGAAGAGGCCACCGGAAAGCCCGGCAGTCGTGTGTACCCCGTGGTGTACACCAGCAACTGTCCCTCCGACGAGCCCGAGTGCATCGAGGGTGAGGAGTTCTTCCGCATTCACTGGCAGAGCACCAGCAGCGATGGCGTGTCCATCCACGGATACTCGGTGGAGGGCGGCGAGCTGATCGAGTTCAAGCCACCCATTCAGCTGTCGAATGCAGACGGCAAGCGGGGCGACATCGTCGAGACCGAGACCGGCGGCACCACCTGGACCAGCGAGCTGGTGTCGTTCGAGGCCTGCCCTGTCCGCATGAGCGTCGACTGGGAGGAGTGCGTGCACTTCCGCCTAGACGGCGACGGCACCTACCCGCTTCAGGGCGACTGGTGGGCTATCGTCCAGTACAACGTCGTGGCCATGCAGCCCGACGGCGCGACCGGGATGTGGCAGCTCTCCACGGTGGATAGCGAGCCGCCGGAGAGCTGCGACGGGCAGTGGTAGCGCTGCTCCTGGCGGGCTGCGGCCCCCTGATCGAGGTCCAGTGGCACCACCCTCCCGAGGTGGTCCTGCCCGTCCCGGTGAGCGAGGTTGCCTGGACCGCCCGGTCTGACGTGCCTGCTGTGCTCGTCGAGCCGATCCTCGTCTCGTCCACGAGCGAGGGAGGACTCCGAGTGCCCGCCATCGCCGCGGGCCGCCCTCCCTGCCTTGCTCCGGGCCTCGTCGTGCTCGAGAGTGCCGTCGTGGTGCGGTCGGGCAGTGTCCGCTCGCTCTCGGCCAGCTGGACCGCGTGGGACTGCTCGGGACTCTCCGCCCTCGACGAGAGCACCATCGTGTACGAGCTCCCCGAGGGGGCCGCGACAGACGAGCAGCTCGCCTCCACGGTCGGAGCCATCGCACTCGATCGCCTCGTCGAAGACCGAGGACAGGCGACTCGCAGACTCTACGCCCGCGGCGATCGAGCCCTGGCCGCCGGCAGCCAGCGTGCAGAGGTCGCGGACTGGCGAGGTGCGGTCGATGCCTGGCGAGCCGCCTTCGCCTCCCGCTCGACGCGGGTACGAGGCAAGGCCGCCTACAACCTGGCGGTCGCCTCCGAGCTGACGGGACGCCCTGCCGAGGCGCGACGTTGGGCAGCTGATGCCACATCGTTGCTCGACGCTCCTCGTGCTCGACGCTACCTCGCCGCACTCGAACCCGGAGAGAGCGATGAGTGACTGGCTCGACGTGGCTGCAGAGGGCATCGCAGCCCTCGGCCTTCCCGCCGACCTCACGAAGACGGCGACCGCGAATCTGGTGAGCTGGTCAGCGGCCCACCCCGACGACGACGCAGCCCTCCAGGGACTGGTCACGGCCGGCAAGTTCGACGACTTGGCGGATGCCTTCTACCGGACCCTGCCCTTCGGCACGGCAGGCCGGCGCGGTCCCGTCGGAATCGGCCCCAACCGGATCAACCCGCACACCGTCGCCTCCTCGGTGCAGGGCCACGTGGCCTGGCTGCGCCAGCAGTTCCCCGACGCCTCGCTCCAGGTGGTCATTGCCTACGACGTTCGTGCCTTCCACGACACACGCGGCGTCTACCTCCCCGGAACGTGCACCCTCCTGGGCCTGTCGAGTCGAGGGCTCTCCGAGCACGCGGCACGGGTCTACGCGGCCAACGGCGTCACAGCGTGGCTGCTCCCGCGGGGGTCGACGGTCTGGACCAGCACCCCCGAGCTGTCCTTCGCCATTCGCCTCTTGAGCGCACACGGAGGCCTGAACCTCTCCGCGAGCCACAACCCTCCCGACGACAACGGAGTGAAGGTCTTCGACGCGACAGGGGCACAGCTGGTGCCCCCAGCCGACCAGGACCTGCTCGACGAGGTCGCCAGGGTCTCCGATGTCCAGCTGGCGGACTGGGACCAAGCAGCCGCGGATGGTCTGATTCGCGACCTCCCCCCCGAAGTCCACACCGAGTACCTGCAGACTCTCGCTCGACTCGGCGGCCCCGGTCCGCGAGGAGCCAAGGTTCGCTACACGCCGCTGCATGGCACTGGCTGCGCCCACGAGGTGCTCGCTGCCGCGGGATTCGACGTCAGGCTGCACACCCCGCAGGCCGACGCACACCCCTTGTTTCCGACGGTCCCGGAGCATGTCGCAAACCCCGAGCGACCGCAGGCGCTCGCAGACGCCATCGCGAGTGCGGGTGATGCCGACATCGTGCTCGGCACCGACCCCGACGCTGATCGCATCGGGTGTGCCGTGCGGCATCAGGACACGTGGGTCCACCTGTCTGGGAATGAGATCGCCGCGCTGGTCGTCGACGAGCTCCTTCAGCAGACGTGGCCGCGCACACCACTGATCGTACGCACCGAGGTGACGACCTCTCTCGTCTCTCGGATCGCCGCCGCACACGGTGCCGTCGTGGTCGATGACCTGCTCGTCGGCTTCAAGTACATCGGCGCCTTGCTCGCGGAGCTGGACGGCGGTCTCCAGATCGGCGATCACGCGGCCGCTGACCTCCAGTACGTGGCGGGCGTCGAGGAGTCGAACGGCGTGCTCGTGACGCCCGAGATCCGAGACAAGGACAGCGGCGGTGGCGCACTCGTGCTCGCACGGGCAGCCTCTCGTGCCAAGGCCAGCGGCTACACCCTGGTCGATCGTGTCGCTGCACTGGAGCAGGCCCACGGGGTCATCCGCAACGCTCAGGTCCGACAGACCTACGCCGGTGCCACCGGGCTGGCACAGCGTGCCGCCGTGCTCGACGGTCTACGTGCCGACCCGCCTGCGGTCTTCGCAGGCCGTCAGGTCACCGCCTTCATCGACCACCGGGATCCCAGTGGCCGCTTCGGTCCCCACCGCTCCGCCTCCGACACCGCGGCCCGCAATGTGCTGGTGCTCCAGCTGGCGGCCGGACCTCACGATGAGGGTGCACGGGTCGTCCTTCGGCCCTCCGGCACCGAGCCCAAGCTCAAGGTCTACCTCGAGGTGCGAGGCAAGCCCGGCCTGAGCGAGACGGCCCGCACGGCTGTGGATGCGACGCTCAGCGCGCTCGGAGATGCGGCCCGAGCAGAGCTCGCGGGCTGACCGGATCTACGCGGGCTGGTAGCCACAGACGGCGCAGGTCTTGCCATCGCCCATGGCTTGCTTGGCCTGCCAGCAGCCCGTGTGGAACACGCGGCCACAGGCGAACGTGCAGTCCGCCTTGACCTCCGGCGTCACCGCGCCGCCACAGATGCCGCAGGGCCACGTGACCTGAGCCTCGATCTCCTTGACCTGTCGCTCTGTGATCTTCGGTAGCGGCTCGACCGCGCCGTACCAAGCCAGCCACCCCAGCAGCACGCCGAACATCCCACCGATGAAGGCTGGCCCGAGCGCTATCGCCAGGTCGCTGACATCGACACCGAGCGCGAATGCCGGCAAGGCTGCGAGCACAAGCAGCGGAATGAACAGCACGGCCCCAGTAGCCGGAATCTTCGCTGAGCTGCCGAGGCCTCCCCAGAGGTGTCGGGCAAGCGACGTGCAGAGCAGCGCGAGGCCGACACCCGGCATGAGTCCGACGACCGGTCCCTGAGAGACCGTCAGTGCGGTCGCCCAAGCCGCTGTCCAGATCAGCACGAGCAACAAGGCGCCCAACACGGCGGCATTGCCTGCGCCCACGTAGCCGCGATTCGGCGGGTACTCGGGAGTGCGCTCCTCCACGCCGGAGCCCTCAGGAGGCTCGGGGAGAAGGTGCAGGAGCTCGCCCTGCACAATGCCGAGCTCCTCGAGCTTCTCGTGGTCCTCGAGGAGCCGTCCACGGGCTCGAAGATAGAACTTTCGCCTTGTACCGTCGTCCCAGAACGCCCCGAGCCCAGCGTCTCGAGCGACACGCTGCGTGAGGTCCTTTGCAGGAAGATAGGTCGGAATGACCATGTCGAGCGAGAATGGCTCGAGGTCAATCACCTGCACGTGCACCTGAACGGTGCCCGCGTCTTGAGGAACCTGGTAGCCCGCAACCGACATCAGCTACGCATCGCCTCCACAGTGCGCTCGAGCTCGTCACTGATCCGCTGGAGCGGCTGCAGCAAGCGCTCGAACTGCTGGAACCACCTCAGCCACGTCTCGTCTGTCTGATCAGCCCCCGGCACCTCGGCGTGAACGCGTCGGATGAACTCGGTGAACTGAGCAATCCGGTCGGTCGTCCGCGGCAGCGGGTTGAAGAAGTCGTGGGAGTAGTTCACCAGACTCCCTGCCGTGCGGTAGAGCACGCGGTCACTCGTCCCCTCCTCGATGAGAAGGAACTCAGCCGAGATGAGTGCACTCATGAACGAGACCATCCCGATCGACTGCTCCTTGAGCGTCTCCGTTCGGAAGAGGCTCGTCATGATCTTTCGGGACAGGCGAATGAACTGGACCACTCTCGGCTTCAGGTAGGACTCAGCCGCCCGGGACTGGCGACCGGCGCGAGGCACAGGGAGCTGAACCTGGACCATGCGACCAAGGCGCACGTTGATCCGGGTGAGCGCGACGGCGTCCGCGGGCTCCTCGTCCATCGGAAGCAGCCGCGGAGCCACCTCTTCTGCGACGCGAGCCTCGCGCTTCTCGCTGGTGTCGAAGACAGGCCGCAGGGAGTCTGGCTGTGGCCGCTCGACGTGGAACAGCCAGAGCATGTACTCGCCGTCTTGCTTCGGCACCTCGAGAGGCACGGCGACGTCGTGCTTGAGCTGGGCGCCCTGCCCCTCTCGCGTGATTCCGTAGCCCGCCTTGATGACGGCGGTGTAGCGCTTCTTCTTCTGCTCCAGCTCGACCTGGAGGCCCTGGACAATGCCGAACCCATGAAGGAAGAGCGAGTGCCGATGCAGCGTCTGTCGGTGGTAGAGCTGCTCGTCAGCGAGATCCGAGGCTGTGAGGCACAGACCCTCGAATGCGTTCAGACGGCGCAGCGTGTGTTCGAATGCCATGGAAGAGACTCTCCTACCGTCGATCGTCGAAGCGAATCACAAACGCCACGTGTACGGGACGCTCCTGACTGACCACATTGACGATGCGGCGCAAAACCTGGGCGGCCCGCTCACCGAAGCGCTGCCGGAAGCGCTCCCGTGGCTCGAGCCGGAGGGTAAAGAAGCTGGTCTTGGAGCGCTGCGGATCCATCAGGTAGACCCCGAGAGGCTCGGCCCGATGGTAGCGCTCGACCACATTGCGACCACCGATGATGGTGGCCTTGCCCAGAACAGTAGGCGTGGGCTTGATGCGCTCTTCGACCCGCACCGGAGCCGACGTGAGCACCCTGACCATCTCCTCGATGCCCGCCCGCGTGCCACGGGTCCGCATCAAGAGGATGGCTCGACGCACGAGCTCGCGCTGCTGGTGCACCGGCAGTGACTCGTCGAGCTGGAATCCGACCCAGCTCGCGAGCCATGGAAGGAACTTCGATTCACAGGACAGCGGATCCGTGAGGTCAGGAAGTCTGTCGATCCGATCGGTGATGGTCGACATCATGTGCTGGAAGATGAACAGGAAGCGGCGCAGTGGGTCCTCGTCTCGGGCCACGTCGACCGCATGGACCTCACCGAGGTCTTGGCCGCGCCAGCGCTGCAGATCGGTGGAGCGCGTCTGCGTCGCCTCACGAGCCCGAACCGGCCCTTCTCCCTGGAAGATCTCCGGCAGGAAGCGCAGGTAGCCCCGCACGGGCACATGGAGGACGACCTCGTCGCCAATCCCGAGGTTCTCACTCTGCTCAGCAGCGCCCTCTAGGCGGGGCCTCACCGTCACCAAGTGGTCGGGAACGAAGAAGGATGCCGGACGCCCATTCGCGAGCAGACGGTCGCCGCGGACCCAGGTTCGCTCACCGCTGTTGGCGTGCCGAACCTCGACCTCACGAACCGAGCCGACCGTCTCACCACGGCGGGCCTCGACGAGCCTGAACCCGACCTTGTTGCCCATGTTTCGAGACAGGTAGGTCTTGGCAGACCGAAGGCTGTAGCCGATGCTCACCACCTGCTCGAGGTACTTGAAGTCGGACGAGGCCTCGGCCAAGACAAGGCTTGTCGACCGTCGGGTCCGACGACTGGGAAGACGGCGGCGCCTCACCCGTCACCCTCCTCGCTGGCCACTCTGACGTGGCGCAGGACGAACAGGTCGTTGGTCTCCAGCACGAGCACATCGACCCCCTGACCCTTCTCCCAACCCGGAGTGGGGTCCTTCGGGTTGACTTCGTACACCTGGACCTGGACGACGTGGCGGACCTCGGGAATGTCTCGGACGAGACGCGCGAAGTCCTGCGCGAACAGGGTCCCACTGAACGGCCAACCTCCGCCATCGAGCCCACCATCGTAGGGATCGAGGAAGGTCCGTACCCACTGCTTCGCCTGCTCACGAATGAGGATGAAGTTGGCGTTGGGCCGTAGCCGTACGGTGATGGCGACATCGACTTCCTTGAACGTCGCGAGGCGTACACGCGGCTGCACGTTCACCAGGCATCGACGACCCAGGTAGGTCTGGACGTGCTCCTTGAGGCCTGTAGCGAGGAATGGGTCAGGGATGACCTCACCCGGACGCCGCTGCGGCAGGATCACGATGTCGACCTCACCATCGGCCGACATGCGACCATCACACGCCGCCCTGCTGACCTCACCCGAGGCCTCCTTGGCGATGATCTCAAAGTCGAGTCGCGTCACCGCGCGGTCGCGGCTCGTCAGAACCGAGGGAGCGCGACGGATGATCTCGTCGATGCTCTCGGCGTTGCGTCCGCCCGTGGCTGGGAGGTAGTTCCGCACACCGACGAGGTCTGCGTAGCCCTCCGCGAGCACGATGTCATGGGGAGCCACGTTGCCGCGGTCTCCCGGAACCGTGTGGTAGATCTCGACAGCGATGTTGTAGTTTCCGACTGGGACCATCTTGCCGCGGATCCCGTTGCCGAAGGTCAAGCTGCCCTCGACGGCATCGACCACGAACACGCGGTCATCCTTGCTCGCGGTCAGCATCGAGTTGCCAGGCGCCCGGCGCCACTCCCGCCGCTCTCCATCCTCCTCGAAGACGTAGACACGGATGTCCGGGAAGCGATCGGGATGTGCGAACTCCGACTCACCGTCCTCGCTGTGGAGGAAGACCGGAGATCGACGCAGCCTGACGTTCTGGTGCGGCACGCCCTCGCCGGAGAACTTCTCCATGCGGTATTCATGCAGGTTGACACCGGTGACGGTGTTGAGCATCAAGTGCGACAGAGGCGGTAGCGCCGGCATCGGCTCATCGCCCGGAGTCCGGAACAACGCACGGAGCCACACGCCCTCTGCAGGAACGTCGACCGGATCGCTGTAGGGAAACTCGAGCACCCCGGTGCGGTCGAGCCGGAAGGCCGTGTCGGCATCCGCGCCAGACAGGAGGCGCCGCCACCGCAGGCGACCGAAGCCGGCGTCCTCGAGCTGCTCCCACTGCACCGTGACCCCCGCGGGGAGGTAGGTCTCACCGCGGTGCTTGAATGTGAGGGCATGTCGGCGACCGACCGGAAGCGGCTTGTCGAGCTGCATGTACAGCGCGTAGTGCCCGAGGGCGTCGGCTGGGCCACCCTCATCCGTCGTGTCGATGAAGGTGTCGAAGGGATGGTGCTGGGAGAGCCGTCCCGCACTCCGAACGATGGAGCGGGAGAGGCGGCGGTTGCGCGCGCGGTACTCGACCGTAGCAACCTTCAGGCCCGGCATCGGCTGTTCGTACACCGTGTTGCCGATGATGCCGTCGACGCCCAAGCGGATCGCGTGGATCTTCAGGCTGATCGGCAGGGGTGCTGACTTCTTGTCGGGCTGATGCGTCATCGCCGCCCGCACCATCTCGAAGCGAAGCCAGACGCTCTCCTGAATTCCGACGGTCGAGCGGAACAGGTTCGGCAGATTCTCCTTCGGATCAATGAAAATCCGGATCTTTCGCTTGCCCGGGAGGAGCGCACCCTCCGGGTCGATGTCCGCGAAGGTGAAGTTCGCGTACTTGCCATCGTCCGAGTGCACCACGCGCCAGGTGTCCACCGCGCGGTAGGTGAACTGCATGGCGTAGCTGTCGGTGGGCTCCTCGACCGGCTCGCCATCCATCTCGAAGCTGACCTCGAGCTCGAGCATGACAGGCCTACGGGACCGATTGTCCAGAACGTCGGAGCCCACGTAAAACTTCATGCCCAGCAGGGGCGGTAGCGTCGGGGCTGGCTGGAACGGGAGCTGCGGCAGCTCGTGCAGCTCCACGGGAGCCGCCGCCGTGCTGTCGGTGCCCGCGGCTGCGTGAACGACGACAGGACGTAGCCACGTCGACTCGATCTCGAGACTCGGGACCACACTCCGGAGGTGGACCGTCTCGATTCGCTCTGCCCGCAGGTTGTAGCCGTCCGTTGCCATGTCGTTGAACGGGCCCGTGAGCACGATGGTCGTGCCCTGGAAGCGGACCCGGTCCGTCGGGACGACCTCCCAGGAGTCTCCCTTGCGGTACGACCACCGGTAGCGTGGGAAGTAGCTGTTGCGCCCGGCCGGCATCGACCGGTCGACCATCGTGAACAAGACCGTCCATCCCGCACGGATCGGCGGCATGTCCTGGATGAAGAACTCGATGTTGCGGCCAGTGGCCCGCACATCCCAGTTCGTGATCATTCGCTCGTCACCGCCTCGATCATCACGCCAGGTGATCTCGAGATCCTCGGACATCCGATGGGCCAGCCAGCGCTCGTAGTCGACGACACCGCGGATCCAGTGCTTCTCCTCCCGAATCGGCTCAGGAAGCTCGAACGGGTCGCTCTCGTGACCGAAGGACTCAATCGGCTCGATGCGCTCGAGATGCGCCTTGAGGACGATCTCGGGGAGTCCAAGCACCTCCTGATCCTCCTGCGAGGTCTCGATCGGCACCCAGCCATCGGCCGTGAACTTCTGCCACTGGAAGAGGCTGCCGATGGGCAGGTTCTCTTCGGTCGCAGTCCGCAGCCTGATCTTGCCTGGCTGCATGCCGGGCTGCAGCTTGAAGTCCATCAGGCGGAAGTCGTCGTGGGCAAGATAGAGGTACTGATACGGAGTAAATGCGCGCGGACCATGCTCGACGGGGTCCATGCGGAAGAGCTGTACACCGGCTCCCCCACCGAACTCCAACACCTGCTCCAGCTCCGGATCGGCGAGGAAGGGGATCTCCCTGACCATGGGTGCCTCACCAGCCACGACGGCGACCATCCGCTTCGCTGTCGAGTCATGGACGGTCAGTGCATCCGTCGTCAGGAAGTGCAGGGCATCCTGCCCGCCCTCCTGGCGCGTCGCGCAGCGCGCATACGCAGGCAGCTCGGCCACACTGCGGCTCTCGTTCCGGATGTAGAACGTGAGCGGAACTGTTGCGGGGCGAGCCTCGCGCCGCTCCTCCCCGATGAAGTTCAGGAAGTGGATGTACGTCTTGTCCGGCACTCGATTGAGCCGATAGATCGTCATTTCCGTCATCCAGGCAAACAGCTGGACGAGCGTCATTCCGGGGTCCGCATCGCCCAGGTTGGTCCACTCGGGACTGTACTGAGGGATGAGAGAGCGAGCTTCCCGGACGATGTCCGCGTACCGCCGGTCGTCGAGATTTGGTGGCTTGATGGGCATAAGGCTCGTCGGTGCAGAGGTCTCAGTTCAAGGGTCTGCTCAGCCCCCAGAAAGCTGGAGCGCGAGCGACTGTTGTTCCTGGGTCGACCGGATGGTGTAGGAAACCTCGACTCTTATGACACCGCCCGGGTCTGGCCAGGCGTTGACGCCGGAGACCTCGATGCGCTGCTCCCAGCGCGTGAGGGCCTCCTCGACGTAGTACTTGATCAAGGTCGCCGTAGCGGGGGTATTGGGCGAGAACATCAGCTCGTGGATACGGCAGCCGAAGTCCGGCATCATCTGACGCTCACCTGGCTTCGTGCCCAGGATGATCGTGATGCACTCTCGGATGTTCTGCTCGTACTCGCTGTACGCAACCCCACCCTTGGCATTGTCCATGCCAAATGGGAAGCGCCAGCCACGCCCGAGGAATTCCTTTCGCACACCCTTCTCCTTTTTGGTCGGGCTAGCCAACTCTCGACGATCCCTGACGAGATCCCTGGAGAGTGTCAGACGCGCCATGCCCTTCCGGTCCGGGAGCGCATTGGAACACAGGCCCGAGCGAGACGAAACCCCTCGCACCAATCTGCCCGTCGATCCGCATCCGGGGCGACCCTAGGGATTAGACCTGAGCCGCCCCCTCCGCATCAGCGGCGCGTGTCGGCGCCACCCGCCCCTGCCGCAGACGCCAGCGTGTATCCTCCCAACCCGACAGGAGACCAGATGTCCGAGCCCAAGAGGGTCGTAGTCGAAGAGAAGGTACCGCTGTCCCGCTCGATTCTCTGGGAGCTGCAGCGACGCTTCTACCTAGGACGCGGTCCGCGAGCTTGGGCCGATGGCGATGTCCCGAGCTGGATCACCAGCAACCCCCTGCTCGGCGGCTTCTACGCCGAGATCGTCGTCACCTGGGCGCTGGAGGGACTCGGCGCCGAGCCCACCACAGTCAAGACCGACGAGCCCATCACCATCGTCGAGCTCGGTGCGGGCTCCGGCATGCTCGCCTTCCGGTTCCTCACGCGCCTCACAGAGCTCGCGGAGATCTGGAAGCCCGCTGGACTGTCCTTCCGGTACGTGCTCACCGATCTCGCTCAGGCCAACGTCGACTTCTGGAAGCAGCACGAGCAGTTCTCGCCGTTCTTCGAGTCAGGCCTGCTCACGCTGGCTCGCTACGACCCTCTCGCGGATGGCGCTGCGGTCTACCCCGATGGCGAGCGTCCGATCGTGGCTGGTTCAAGCCTGAATCCGATGGTCGTACTCGCCAACTACTTCTTCGACTCCATCCCGACGGATCTGGTCAAGGTCGAAGACGGCCGGGCCTGGGTCGCTCGTCTGAGCACGACGGCTCCGCACAAACTCGATGCTCGACCGGATCCCGCCGTGATCGGCGACCTCGAGCACACGTGGACCTGGCACGACTACGAGCTGGAGCCGTATGGCGACCCCACAGTCGACGAGCTCGCACGGTTCTACACGGAAAACCTTGCATCTGCTCACTTTCCGTTCCCGGTTGCCGGCTTCGAGGTCATGCAGGCACTCGATGAGCTGTCCGCCGGCCGCCTGCTCATCCTCACAGCCGACAAGGGTGCCAATCACCTCTCCCGCTTCGGAGGAACCGAGCACAAGCAGATCGTGCGTCACGGCAACGGCTTCTCGTTCGACGCAAACCCTGACGCCATCGGGCGATGGATCGTCGCAAAGGGTGGCTTTGTGATGCACAATGCGCCAGGCTCTCCACTGTCGATCACAGCAGGTTTCTTGGGCGCCACCCCTCGCGAGACCACCGCGACCCGCCTCGCATGGCGCCGAACCATCGATGCACGCGACCCCTCCGAGTTCTACCCACACCTCAAGGTCTTCATCGATCAGAAGGATCCCGTCCCAGCCAGCCTGTTCACCACCCTCCTGCGAGAGAGTGCCTGGGACCCCTATGTCGTGAGCACCCTCCAGAAGAAGGTTGCAGGCAAGGCTCGCAAGCTCTCGTCCAAGCGCCGGCAGAAGCTCTTGGAGTCGCTGCGTCGCGCGTGGCGCAACTACTTCCCCATCGGCGAGAAGCAGGATGTGCCCTTCCTGTTCGGCACCCTCGCGTTCGAGCTCCAGGCATGGGACGACGCTCGCCTCTGGTTCGAGGCGTCCATCGCACAACATGGACGCGGCGCGGCGGTGCTCCACAACATCGGGCTCACACTCGCGAAGGAAGATCGCTGGGACAAGGCCCTCCCTTGGTTCCGAGCCGCCATCGAGGAGCAGCCCGGCTACAAGCCCGCCGCAAAGTTCCTCGCGCTCGCCGAGAAGGTCGTCGCAGCAGAGGCAGCGCAGCGTGCCGACGAAGCGACCGTCCCCGAGACGGCGGACGACGCGACACCTGGAGGCTCAGCCGCAGAAGAGTGACAGGCCGACGCCCACGGATTCCGCGAGCAGAGACGCCCAAGCCTTACGGCTTGGGCGCTTGTGCTCGGGGTGGCGGTAGGAGGCCTCAGTCGCCAGCGTCCTTGGCCGCCTTCTTTGCCGCAGCCCTCGCCTCTTCCTTGGAGGCCCCTGCCTGCCTCGCTGCCTGAGCAGCAGCCCGCCCCGCTTCGCGCTTGGCCGCACGAGATGCATCGGCTGCTCCACCCGCCGCGTCCTTCGCTGCACCGGCGGCCCCGCCAGCGGCGTCCTTGGCCGCACCGGCAGCCTCCTTCGCAGCGCCAGCGGCCTCACCCGCGGCTTCCTTCGCTGCGCCGGCGGCTTCCTTCGCTGCACCGGCCGCCTCACCCGCGGCTTCCTTCGCTGCACCGGCGGCTTCCTTGGCTGCACCGGCAGCTTCCTTCGCTGCCTCCTTCGCAGCGCCGGCAGCCTCGCCTGCAGCCTCCTTGGCCGCACCCGCCGCTTCCTTCGCTGCAGCAGCCGCCTCACCGGCCGCTTCCTTCGCTGCACCGGCGGCTTCCTTCGCCGCACCAGCGGCCTCGCCTGCCGCTTCCTTCGCTGCAGCAGCCGCCTCACCCGCGGCTTCCTTCGCTGCACCGGCGGCTTCCTTCGCCGCACCAGCAGCCTCACCGGCAGCTTCCTTCGCTGCAGCGGCCGCCTCACCCGCAGCTTCCTTCGCTGCGCCGGCAGCTTCCTTCGCTGCACCGGCAGCCTCGCCAGCAGCTTCCTTCGCTGCGGCAGCGGCCTCACCCGCAGCTTCCTTCGCTGCGCCGGCAGCTTCCTTCGCGGCCTCCGCGGCCTCGCCAGCAGCTTCCTTCGCCGCACCGGCAGCTTCCTTCGCGGCTTCCTTCGCTGCGCCGGCAGCTTCCTTCGCGGCCTCCGCGGCCTCGCCAGCAGCTTCCTTCGCTGCAGCAGCAGCCTCACCCGCAGCTTCCTTCGCTGCGCCGGCAGCTTCCTTCGCTGCAGCAGCGGCCTCGCCAGCAGCTTCCTTCGCTGCAGCAGCAGCCTCACCCGCAGCTTCCTTCGCTGCGCCGGCAGCTTCCTTCGCGGCCTCCGCGGCCTCGCCAGCAGCTTCCTTCGCTGCGGCGGCCGCCTCACCCGCAGCTTCCTTCGCTGCGCCGGCAGCTTCCTTCGCGGCCTCCGCGGCCTCGCCGGCAGCTTCCTTCGCTGCAGCAGCGGCCTCACCCGCAGCTTCCTTCGCTGCGCCGGCAGCTTCCTTCGCTGCAGCAGCGGCCTCACCCGCAGCTTCCTTCGCTGCAGCAGCGGCCTCACCCGCGGCATCCTTCACTGCCTCGGCAGCCTCACTGGCAGCCTTCTTGGCCTCGGCTGCAGCCTCCTTGGCTGCGTCAGCGGCCTCGGCTGCTGCCTCCTTCACAGCACCAGCCGCCTCCGCTGCAGCATCCTTGGCGGCGGCTGCGGCTTCCTTCGCAGCAGCGGCAGCGTCTTCGGCCACCTCCTTCGCCGCGGCAGCAGCCTCGGCGGCAGCCTCCTTCACCTCATCCACGGCCTCACTCGCAGCCTTCTTGGCTTGCTCCGCGGCCTCCTTCGCCGCCTCGGCAGCCTCGGCTGCTGCCTCCTTCGCCGCCTCGGCAGCCTCAGCCACCGCCTCCTTCGCCTGGTCTACGACCTCTTCGGCGGCCTCCTTCGCCTGCTCGACGGCCTCAGCGGCAGCATCTGCAGCCTCCTTAGCGGCTTCCTTGACCTGGTCGACCACTTCTTCCGCGGCTTCCTTCGCCTGCGCCACGGCCTCCTCAGCAGCATCCTTGGCCTGCTCAATGGCGTCCTCGACCGCCTCCTTCGCCTCGGCTACCGCCTCTTCGGCGGCCTCCTTCGCTGCCTCGACGGCCTCACCGACCTCTTCGACGACATCCTCGACAGCCTCCTTCGCCTCGGCGACGGCCTCCTCGAGGGCCTCCGCGGCCTCCTTGGCCGCCTCCTCGACGGCGTCCACGACCTCGTCGACGGCTTCCTTCGCGGCCTCGAGAGCTTCCTCGGCAGCTTCCTTCGCAGCCGCGAGGGCCTCCTCGGCCGCGGCCAGGGCCTCTTCGGCCGCTTCCTTGGCGGCTGCAGCCGCCTGCTCCGCCATCTCCACCAGCTCGTCAGCGGCTTCCTTCGCCGCGTCGAGCACGTCCTCGGCGGCCTCCATGGCGTCTTCAGCCAGATCCTTGGCGGCCTCTAGAGCGTCCTCGGCCAGGTCCTTGGCGGCTGCGAGCGCATCTTCGGCGGCATCCTTGGCCGCCTCCAGCGCGTCCTCAGCGGCATCCATGAGGTCCTCGGCGGCGTCCTTGGCCGCATCGAGGGCGTCTTGGGCCGCCTCGAGCGCATCCTCGGCCAAGTCCTGCGCATCCTCCAGCGCATCGGTCAAGCCATCGAGGGCGTCCCCAAACGGACTGCCCCCATCGCCGCCACCGCCACCACCACCGCCACCGCCGGTGCTGACGGGCAGGTCGGAGTCATCGACACCACCGCCGCCCCCACCTGCCGCGGGGTAGGTGTTCGAGCAGAAGACGAACTCTGTGATGTAGCCAGCGCCCGCAGTGTCGATGCGATGCCGCGCCGAGATCACGTAGGCCTCGGGGTTGAAGCCATCACGGTGTTCGGAGAACTTTACAAGTACACCCGCGTGAATCTCGGCCGTACCCTGGACGACCGCCTTACCCCGCAGGAAGTTCCGAGCAAGCCGATTGAGCTGGGACGCCGCGATGCTCTTCGCACCCGCCTGGCTGTTCACCCAGACATCCGAGACATAGCTCTCGCCCTGCCAGATGTCGCCGAGCTGCGTGACAGCGTTCTTGCCACCACCGATGGTCTCGACATCGCCCGAGGAGGCCGTGCCCTCGACCATCTCCTTCTTGACGTAGTCCCACCCATATGCGGTGATGCTGGAGGGGATGTTCCGGGTCGTAAACGTGTAGTCGAGAGTCTGCAGGGACTGCTTGGTGATCTCGACGGACTTGCCAGAGAACTGCGCCGCCTTGAAGTCGACCTTGCCCTCGTTCGCCATGACCACGAAGCCGTTCCGCGCGGCGAGGCGACGAAGGAAGTGCAGGTTCGACTCGTTGCGCTGGAACACATAGTCTGACGCACCGCTCGTCGAATCGACCGTGCCCGCAGACACACCGCCTGCTCCCAACACGGTCTTTGCGATGTCCCCGTCGGTCTTCTTCTCGTAGACCATCACAGCCCGCGATGCGGCCAGCTTCACGAGCGGATCCATGGCCATCACCGTGACCGTCTCACGACCACGCGAGATGCGGTGGCGCAAGCCGGTGATGTGTCCCACGAAGGCCTTGCGCGTGCTGCCGCCGAGAGACACCTCGACATCAGCTCCGATCTGCAGAGAACCCCACTCGATCTCAGACGCGATGAACGAGATCTCGCACACGCCGATCATGTCGACGTGGTCCTCGACCATCAGGTACTGCATGCCATTGGGTTTGGCCTGGGTCAGCGTGTTCCCGGACACGGTGACCGTGAAGCGAGCGGACGAATTGACGGTGTTCAGCTGATTGCCGGACATCTCGGTACCTCAAGTAGTCCCAGAGGGGAGCGTTAGGATCCGGCGGACGGACACGGCGTCCGCCCGCTCGATGTCATTTGCCCTTGGTCTTTTTGACCATGTCGGACACCTTCGCCTTGACCTCGGCGGCCGACATCCCATGTTCCTGCGCGGCTGCCTTCACGGCCGCCTTGCCACCACCAGCCGCTGCGACCTCGCTGGGCGAGGGACCGGAGGCGTCGCTGCTGCCAGCAGACGCAGCCATCGCAGCCGCTGCCGCGGAGCTCGTCGGTGCTCCGGCGCTAGGCTCGCCGGCGGCCATCGAGCTGCTCGCCCCTGCCGCTGCTGCGCTCGCGGAGGCCCCACCCGACGATGCGCCACCACCGAGAGCGGCCTGCTTTGCCGCGACCTTCTCGGCCATCGTTCCTGCGCCATCGCTGTAGTCGCCAATCGCTGACGCCGACTTGCCGCCCTTGAACTTCGCAGCCTCCGGAGCATCCCCGCCGGTGTAGCTCGGCCCACCCGAGCCCTCCGACATGGCCTCCTTGGCCGCCGCCTTGGCCGCCGCCTTGGCCTCTTCAGGCGTCGCACCGGAGGCCATGGCCTCCTTGGCTGCAGCCTTGGCCGCCGCCTTGGCCTCGCCCTGCGAGGTAGGCGTAGCGCCACCGGACGAGTGACTCGCGCCCTCACCTCCGGCCGCCGCCTCCGCCCGTGCAGCCTGCTTCGCCGCAGCCTTCTCGGCCATGGTGCCGGCCCCGTCGTACTCCTTGATGGCGTCGGCAGAGTCCATGCCTTCGTCCTTGGCCTCAGTCGCAGCGCTCGCCGCCGCCTCCGATGCCTGGGCTTCGCTGGTCGCCGCCTCGGGAGCCGGGCCGGATTCCGCAAGCTCGCCGGTGTGCTCCTGCACTGCAGAGCCGCCCTCGACGTTCTCGTTCGTCGCACCCGTGCCCTCATCGGCCGCATCCGCCGACGGACCACCCTCAAACGTTGCCGCCTCAGGTGCCGGGCCGCCCTCGACCACGTTGGCCTCGTGCTCCTGAACCGCGGAGCCACCCAGCACGTTCTCGTTCGACGCACCCGGCGACCCCTCTGAGGCCGAGGCAGACTCGAGCGCCTCGATGTCAGCACCCTCGTACTCGGACATGGCCGAATCCGAGGGTCCACCCTCGAACACGCCCATCTCAGGCGCTGGTCCAGACTCTTGGACCTTCGCCTCGAAGTCCTGCAGTGCGGAGCCGCCCTCGAGGGCTGCGATATCGGCGCCCAAGTACTCGGCGACGGCCGCATCGGAGAAGCCGGCCTCCCAGGTCGCCATGTCCGGACGCTCGCCGCTCTCGGCAGCCTCGGCGAAGAAGTCCTGCACCGCAGAGCCACTGTCGAGCGGATCGAGCGAACCGTCTCCGTACTCCCCGATGGCCAGCGCCGAGTTGAACTCAGCCCCAAGCTCCTCGAGCGCCTCGTCGAAGACCTCCGGATCCTGCAGCTCATGCACGCTGGGACTCGGTGCCCCGAACGGCCCGATCGGATCCGGCAGGGGGTTGCCCTCGGCCTGCTCGAGCTGGTGCGCGGCCAGGACCGCAGCCATCGCCGGATCTCCCGGAATGATCAGAGTGGTTCCTGGCTCGAGCGCCGTCGGATCCCAGATGCCATTCGCCGCTGCGACCGCTCTCCAGGGAACCCCATGCTCGGCCGCCACGCTCGGCACCGTGTCGCCAGACCGAACGATGTGGGTCGCCGCACTGCCGTTGCTGTAGGTCCGGTACGCGGGCCCGTCGGAGCCCGAGTAGGAGAAGGCCGAAAGCACGGGAATGCTGCCCTGTGAGTTACCGCTCGTCTGCCAGTTGGCCCGGTCCCGCTCCTTGAGCGTCACGTCGACCTCGGCGCGCAGAGCCACACCGTCCGGCGAGAACATGAGGTACTTGGCTGCAACCTGCTCAACGACGCAGTCGAAGTTGAACGTGTTCCAGGTGAACCGGCAGTAAGGCGGCTCCTTCCGCTTGTTGCCCTCGCTGTCCGTACGATCGATGTACGCCGTCATGAAGGAGCGAAGCTCCTGAATGTACGTCGAATCGACGTCAGAGCCCGTGTCGGTAGAGTCGAAGACAAGCTTCATCTTTACCGTCGTGGGATCGCCCGTCTTGTACTGGAGCGCCGGCTTGTCCCGCTGCTGCTCGTCCGACTTCTCGTAAGAAGCCTTCTCGCTCAGCTGGAACTCACTCGGATTGAACTGAACAAAGAAGGTTTTCCCCTTGTCCAGATTCGTGAAGCTCGCCTTCTTACCACCATTTGCTACGGCCATCGGGATCCTCCCGCCGCGACTGGAGCCGCTCGAGTTCGCTCAGGACGCCCTCGAGGACCTCCTGCTGCAGTGCCTTGATGTCGACCTTTTCTTTGTCTTCCGCGCCTTCGCTCGCGCCCGCGCCACCCTCTGCCCGCGCTGAATCTGTGTCTTCTGCCATCCGTACCTGCGACTGGGCATCGCGCAGACGGCGCTCGTTCTCTGCGAGGTGAATGAGCCCCCGGAGTCGGTTCGCGAGCTTCATCACGTTGCCCGCGCCTACTCCCTGCGAGCTCTTCGCAGAAGCGGACGGCGTTCCGTGCCCTCCGCCGAATGTGCGCACCGGCCGGAGCACATCCCGCCGGACCGTGCGCACCGTGGTGGCCGCGCGAGTGTCGCCGCGGGACGCGGAGACCGTCGAGTTGGTCTGCTCTGCAGCCTCACTCGCCGCCTCGCCGACGATCCGCCGAACCAAGCGACCCGCTTCACCGGGCAGCTCACCGGACATCGCCTGCGCAGCGTCCGCCCGATCGAGGATGACACGAACCACATCCTCTGCACGACTCGCTCGCGCCAGCGCACCAATGAGCCCACCACCTCCGAGCCGCGAGGCGGCTCCACTCTCTGGGCCGCCATCGGCGGGCAGCGCGAATCGCCCACCCGCCATGGAGTAGCCTTCGGCGCGAGCCGCGGCGCCCTCGACAGGCGACCTTCCAACGTCCGAACGTCGCTGGCGGGTCTCCCGCACGCCTGACCGCCGCGCACTCCGCGCACCCGAGGTCGAGGCGGTCTCAGCCAGGTCGGGCGAGACGTTATCGGGCAGGGTGCTCGCAAGGCTCATCGAACCGAGGGCTGCCGACTGCCGATGCTGCCGCACCCCCTCAAGCGAGCCTTCTTCGTCGGCTACCCGGCCCAGCAGACCAGCGCGGTCTTCCTGTCGAGCCGATGCGCGAGCCTGGATCCGGTCCACGACTTGCCCGGTCACCGACGCGGCGGCGACACGAGCGCCGGGCGGAAGCTCCCCGCGCTGTCCCCGAGGCGAGCCCGCTGACACGCTGCCGGCCTGCGAGGCACCGCCGCGTGCTGCCGCGGCAGCACGCGCTGCGGTAGAACGACGACCGATCGTTCGGGCCCCTGCACGCCGCGCGAGTCGCGCACCAGGCGAGCTCATCGCGTCAGTGAGCCGCTCTTCGGGCCACTCGACCGGGCCGGAGGCCAGCACCGTTGCGGGAGCGGCAACATCCGCCACCCGAACGACCCCCCGCTCGGTAGCCTGCGTCGAGAATCCCTCGCGAGCCAAGCGAGTCGCGACGATGCGCGCGGCGTCAGGAACCCCAGCGCCAGCGGCCTCGGCAGATTCGAGGACCCGCAGCGCGGCACGGCTCACCAGGCTGCTCGTAGCGAGCCGCTCGACAAGCCGACGTGTCGACGCATCGACCGCCTCGCCGCCATCGAGGCGAACCTGTCGACCGGTCTCCACGGGCGCCAACTCGGCAGCACGACGGCTGCCCGCCGCGCGACGCTGTGGAGCGACTCGGCGAGCGGCGCGAGCCTGACGTACCGAGCCTGCCCGGCGACCCACGCTGGCACCAACTTGACCTGGGCCACCGGCCTCGCTCGACGCAGCCGTGTCCGCACCTCCAACCGGCAGCGCGAGAACGGCCAGCGGCGCACTGCTGCTTCGCAGCGCAGCCCGTCCCGTGGAGGCGCCTCGCCGTGATGTTCGGGCCGCAACAGCCCCTACTGGGGCGTCCTCGGTATACGCCTCACCCGCACCCAAGCGCGCCAGACCTCGCCCGATGGCTCCACGAGCGGCAGTGCCCACGACGCCTCGCTCCGATGCAACGCGGGCAGCTGTGGAGGCGCGCTCATCACGCCGCAGGGCGTCTGTGCTTCGCGCAATGCGCGTCCGCGGCGACGTGCCAGCACGGCCACTAGTGCGTCGCGCTCGGAGCGAGGGCCGCTCGTGACCCTCAAGCTCAACCCCGAGGTCCTCGGGCTCAAGGCTGGAAGCCGGCAGAGCAAGCACGGTCCGTGGTGCGTCCGGGGCCACGCCACCACGAAGCGCAGGCGCGCTCAGCGAGTCGCGTGACAGACGGTCCGCCAAGCGGAGGTAGCCCGTCGCTTGATCGACCAGCTGCCGCTGCCCACGGGAGTCGCTACGCGAGACGGGCAGATCACGCAGGCTGGCGCGCACCACTGGTGAGGAGCCACGAGGGGTGGCATCTGCGCGAGAATCCGCAACAGACGCATCGACACCAAGCTGCGCTCTGGCAACGGTCATGTACGCAGTCGGCGAGCCAGCGACACGGCCGGAGCGTGCACCGGCGCGGTCCACCGCGGCTGCCGTGCGCTGGACCGCGCGAGCCACGGGACGAGCAGAGCGAGCGCGCGACCGCGGGACCTTCTGGCTCGTCGGCGGCTGCACGGCCTCCTGCGAGACTGCATCTGCAGCCACAGCAGGAACGAGGGACGGAAGCTCTCCCAGCACCTTGGTGCTGGTGCGGCGACCCTCGCTGACCAGCCGACCCGTCTCCACGGCCCTGGCGACTGCCCTCGGCAACGCCGCATCGGCCGAAGCGGTCTCGGACAGTCCAAGGGAGCCGTCCCGCGCCGCGATGCGACGCTCGGCACGACGTTGCTGGACGCCATCGCGCCCGTGCTGGCCACGCTCGGCAGCTGCGACACGTCGGCGGCGAGCACGGGTCTCGCCCGACGCTACAGCGTCATCATCTAGGTCGGCCTCGAGTGGGCGGGGCTCGAGCAGAGTGGCCACGTTTGCGTGCGCGAGTGCACGCGTCGCCAGCTCCACGGGGCCCTCGACCTGTGCATACCGGGCCGGTCGCGACAGGATGCTGCCCGACGGCTCGTCGGTCGCCACCGCGCGGCTCGCGGCTCGCGCGACGGCTCCCAGCTCAGTCGGCGCCGCCACACCCTCAGCAGTCAGGCCACCGCGTGACGCATCGACACCACGGGGCTCCGCAGTGCGGACAGCCGGCACCCGCCCGATCTGGCCGGATGCCCTGGTCGCCGCGGGCGCTGCCTCCGTCGTTCGAGCAAGACGCGGACTCGCCATGAGCCGTCCGCGGCCATCTGTGCGGGCGATGCCCTGACGAGCCGCCGCCCCCACGGTCGCGGAGAGACGCGCTCGGCGCACGCCAACGTTTTTCGACGGATCGACAGCAGAGCTGCCGGACACGTCTCGCGCGCCTGCGGCAACGCGTCGACGGGCTGTAGCGCCTGCAGACTTGCCACCGGGCTTCGCCGTACGCGCGATGTCAGCTGTCTGGACCTCCTCGCCCGGCTCCTTGTCGACACGCACAGACACCATGTCGCTCTGCGACAGTGGACTGACCGTGCGCTCGGTGACGCCGACCCGGTCCTCGGCTCCGACGCGGCGAATACCTACTGAGACGGCGTCGCTCTGGGTCTGTCCGAACGAAGTGACCCCAGCGGCAGGCGTGTCGCGCACGACCGCACGCGGTGCGGTCAGGCCCAGGCCCCGCGAGTCCAGCCGCTCCGCAGGTACGCTGCGACGAAGCGCTCTTGAGGAAGCTCCCTCACGAAGTGTCGCCTCTGCCTGACGCGCTCGCATCGTCGAGCTCGCTGGCCGCGCGCTCAAGGTACGCTGCGACAGCACGCGCTCGTCGCGCGCCTCCGGGGCGACCGCGTCATCGACGCTCGCGACCGCCACCATCTCGGCTGCGAGGCGGGTCGTCTCACGCACGCTGGAGCGCACGAACCGGCCATCAGCGTCGGCACGAAGAGCAGGCCCCCGGACCTCTGGCGCGGACGCCACGGCAAGGGGCACCGTGAGGGTCGCACCACGAGAGTCGAGTCTGACAGCCGCCGCTTCACGGCGCAGTGCGCGCAGCGCGCCGCCCTCCCTCGCGGCATCACCGACACGCCGCGCGCCAACAGGCCGCGGCAGCAAGACCTCCCGACCGGTCGCGTCGACAGCTACCCCATCAGACGAGCGACGAACGGCGTGCGCGACTGCAGGGACCGCAGCTGCCCGTCTGGCACCTGGCGGCCACCCCGACTCGCCACCCTCTGCGCGCGACACCCGTCGAGAAGTGGATGGACGTCGGGGGGCAGCGGCAGCCACCTCGGCCTCCACCGCCTCGACATCGCCAGACTCGGTGCGCGCGAGGACTGCCGTAGAGAGGTCCACGGGCCGCAGGAGCCGCACCGGCATCTCTGCCAGGCCTGTTCCCTCGACACCACGGCCTGCTGCATGCGCAACACCCGACAGCGTCTCGACCGCCTGCTCGACGGAGGTTGCCAGTGGGTCGGCAGAGCTGACGAAGGACCCGGCCCCCCGACGAGCCAGCGCTGGCCGTGCTCGAGTGGTCACTGCCGCGACGCTCCGGGCGCCGAGCCGAGTGGCCACCGAGGGGACGGTAGACGCAACGGAGGCGCCGACCACATGGAGAGGAGCGGAGCTGGTGGACGCTTCGGAGACGAGCCGTGCAGCGAGACGCGCCGTCGGAGCTGCCCGCCGTCGAGGAGCCTCTGCGAGACGTGCAGCCGCTGGCATGGGCCACGTCGAGAGCTCACTCGCTGAGCGCAGCTCGCCAAGACCTGGCCCCGCGCGGCCCGCATTCTGCTGGAGCCGAGCATCGCGCACCGTCGAAGGCACGACCGCCGAAGGCCTACCCCTACTCTGGCTCTCACGTAAGACGGGAGATGCGGAGCGGCGCCTCACGGCGGACCGCTCCGAAGGCACCTCCGCGACCTCGAGAGACACGAGCGCCGGGGATCGACCAAGCACTCTTTGGAGCCCCTTACCCCCGCTTCCGCCCTGGCGGTCGCGAGCAACGTCTGCCGGCCTCCGGCTGGTTTGCCGGCCACGCTCAGCGACCTGGGCGGCAGCGATCGAGCGAGCGCGTAGGCTGCTCGCAGTGCGAAGCGCTCTCGACGCAGCCGCTGCCTGCTGCGGCTCAGCGAGCGTCGAGATTCGGCGGACCACGCGCGCTAGGCGCTGCTTGTCGGAGCGAGAGAGGCGACTCGCCAGTGACTCAAGCTGGCCGAGCACATCGCCGTCGGTGCTGCGGCGCGCGACGCGCCTGGCCAATGGCTGCACAGCACGGGCCGTGGGCTCCGCCTCTCCAAGCCGCGAGACGGCCTGCCCCGCGCGCTCTCCCTCTCGGACGCTCTCGCCCACCAAGCGGCGTCCGCGGAGCGTCTTTGCAGGTCGTGAAGGCACCTTCCGCGCCCGCGCGACGGGCTCGGCTTGCTCCGTCCCTTCCTCACTCACCTCACCAGCGCTCTGCTCCAGGTAGACCGGTCCCGCCTCGGCCATGACGGCGGGAGCAGTCGTGAGGGATACACCAGCGCGGCTGGCCGGCGTCAGACGCGCCAGCAAGCGCTCTCCGCGGCTCTCGAAGCCCAAGCGTCCCATCAATCGACGCCGCGCGGACCAGGCGGCATCTCGCTCGCGGTAGTAGCCCACAGCGCTCAGGAACGAGAACATACCCTCGGACGCGGCCCCCTCCCCGTCGGGAGCCGCATACGGGTCAGCAAGGCCGAACCGCCCAAAAAAGGTAGGTGCTGTACCGAAAGCAGGCCGCTGTGCAGCCCGACGGAAGAGCCGTCGCGCCAGACGCTGACCAGGAACAGGACGTTCCGCACTCATGGTTCTCCCTCCAATGGGAGCGCTCGTGGGCGGTGGGACAAAGGGACGCTAGACAAACAGCCCGCGGCAGTCAAGCCGCTGCGACGCTTGCTATCGCTGGTTCACGTTGACTTCGATGCCTTCGTGAGCAATTTCGAGCGACTCTACGGCCAGCTCGGAGCCCGCAGCGTTCAGCTGGGGGCCTTCCCAGCTGACAGGCCAGCCTCGACGGAAGTGCCAGGACTTCACGTCTTCGCCGTTGTTGTTCATCAACGTGATCGAGCCGTCGTGCCGAACGCCATCGCCGTAGTCACCGGTCAGCCAGTGCTCAATCCACTGAACCAAGTAGGTGCTCGAGCTCGTGGCGAACCGAAGCACGATGTTGTCCCACTTGAAGCCCTTCGGCCTCTTGTGGACATACCCGTTTAGGCCACCTTCCTGGATCTCGTAGACCTCGGTGTGCACCTTGAGGCCCGAGCACTCGACGAAGTGGGCAACCTCCACCCCGTCGATTTCCAGCTTGAAGTAATAATTGCCATAGGGGTTGGGATCGTCTGTCGGCATCCCTGGCTCCATTCATAGATAAAAACGCACAGATAAGAGCAAAAGTCAGTCACCCAGTCTAAGATCGACGACCACATATTCAGTCGTCGTGATGGGCCTGACCTGGACGCGTACATGAACTTGGCCTGCGTCCACTACCTCCGGAGTATTGAGCTCCTTGTCACATTGCACGAGGTAGTCCGATCCTGCCCTGTCTCCAGTCAGAAGTCCAGCACTCCATGCCTGGGCTAGTCGACCAGAAACGGTTCTTCGCACGATATCCCAGAGTTGGGGTCGTTGATTTTCGAAGATCACCCACTCATTGTCACGGCGCAACTGCTCCGCGAGGAGGGAGACGATCCTCCTAGAGTTGATGTGTCGCCACTGAGGCTTTGACGACAGCGTCCGCGCTCCCCAGACCAGTACTCCCCTCGCCGGAGATGTGATCAACAGGTTGATGTGCGCCCCAAGAAAGTTCTCCGTCTCGGTCCACCGAAGAGGAACGGAGGGGTGGGTCACCGCACGCACCACCTCGTTGGCCGGCGGGTTTCGCACACCAAACGGTGCAGCCTCCCTCTCCACTCTCGCGTACACGCCCGCGACAGCCCCAGACGGCGGGAAGGTGTTGTCCCCGTTCATCAGCCACGGGTAGTAGACCGCGCCGTAGCAGGCCTGCTCCGCGTACCGCTTCCTGAAGTCCTTCACCCACGACAGCAGCTCGTGCTCGTGAAGGTCCTTGGGTGCATCGATGATCACGAACCGGTTGTTCATCTCTCGGCAGTGATCGAGCAGCAGCTCCAGAGTGGCCTCCGCCGCCACGACCACGGTGCCATCCGGCTCGACACGTGTAGGCAGGTAGGCCAACACGGGCATGATGAGCAGCCCGAGGTCTTCCTGGCCGCGCAGGCGATCCATGAGCGAGAAGAACAGCGCCCGGAAGGGATCGCGGGAGATGAGCTGCTTAGGGCTCTTGATGCACAACCCGAACAGGTGACACTTCGCCCCGCCGTTCCGGAAGAACTTGTCCACCGCCTGCAGCGAGACCGGATCGAAGAGGTCACGCATCGGGCTCTCGACGAGATCCTGCGTGTTCGTCAGCGGCACCTCGATGAAGTCACCCGTCCGCGCTCCCGGAGGCCATCGAGCCTTGGGGATTACACCGATCACGCCAGTGATATCGCTCCGGACGAGCGTGTCGTCCGCCGCCTTCTCACGGGTATGCTGGAGTGTAATGCCTGGACGCAGCGTGCTCATGGACCATCCGGCGACGCGCGGTGTCTACCGCGCCTGATTGATCTTCTCGTTGATCTCCGAGACTTCCTTCACCCAGCGATGGCGCTCTTTGTGCGTCATGTCGAGAAGGGAATCCCGGCTCCAGTGAAAGTGGTACGCCAAAAAAGCTACCTCCTTGAAGATATTTTCAAGGGGGTAGCTCACTATTCCCCCAGGCGACCAAACTCCTTCTGGAAGCGAGCACCGCACTCGGGACAGGTGACAGAGACCATCGCCTCGTCCTCATTGATGCGGTTGTACATCTCCTCGAGGAAGCGCAGGTCACCCGCGAACAGGTTCTCGACGACCTGGGTGTTCACATCGGACAGCGTGCCGAGACGGGTCATCACGCGGCTCAGAAGCACGATGATCAGGTAGGCGCGGTTTCGCTGAACGCGGAGGTCGTTCAGCGGCACGATCTCGTCGCGGGCGTTGGCGAGGCGCATGACGCCTTCGCGATGCACGATCCCCTCGCTATCGACAAAGCCGCGAGGCAGGACGAACTCGTACTCGGTCTTGAATTCCATACGATCACACTCCGCAGATAAACGGGATCGGTTGCTGATCAGGCTGAACGGATACCATATGCGGCTCCGAAGATCTCAGCCGCGGGTACAATATCAGAAAGCAAGCAACCCCCCGACGTAATCGACGGAGGGCCCATGCCCAGGGACTGAGTCC
The DNA here is from genome assembly GCA_002862545.1 of Pseudomonadota bacterium. Lineage (GTDB taxonomy): Bacteria > Myxococcota_A > UBA796 > UBA796. The sequence goes on along the minus strand of PKDJ01000056.1, from coordinate 3,480 downwards.
CTGACGATCACCTCGGGCAAGCCCGAGATGATCAAGCAATCACTTGAGGACGCGCTCGATCTTCTCGACCGCGATCTCGACCTTCTCGATCGCCATGGCGGACTGATCGGAGTCGAGCTCCGGCACGTACCACTTGCACGGCCAGCCCTCGTAGAAGTTGTACTGGGCCACGATCGTGGTCAGGTCCTGGTCGAGGACGGTGATGGTGCCCGAGCGACGGTCAATGATGCCGTCCTCGATGTTCTTGCGCCAAGTCCAGAGATCGTTGGACGCCGTGAAGCCACGCTCGAGGACGATGTTCGCGTACGTGGTGCGACCAGGCTTCTTACGAACGACCTTGTCGTTGCCCTGCTTGAACTCGATGACCTCGGTCTCGGAGTCCATGCCGCTCATCGTCTTGAAACCACCCACGATGGTCTTCTGGTCCGGAGTGATGCCGGAGACCTCGAGGAGGAAGTTGTAGCCACCAAACAGCTCTTCAGTAGGCATAGGTAGAATCCTTCATCATCATGTTGTCTGCGCCTCTTGACAGCTAGGGAGGCACGATTCGAGCACCAGGCGGTTTGAACTGCTGTCGACCTGTGGCTCGCTAAGGAACATGCCAGCGGTTGCTGACGGGAGGAAGGTACACCCTCTCGGCCCCTGCGTCATCTCTACAAGTCGACTTTCTTTCCCTCTGATGAAAAACATGGTTCCCATCAAGACAACAGCACCCCGACCGCGAGCGATCGGGGTGCTGAGACATGCGCCCAGGACGGGCGCGGAGCGTCGGACTACTCTTCGATGAGAGCGCCGCCGTCCCACTGGCCGATTGCGAAGATGACAAACTCGGCAGGCTTGACCGGGCAGATGCCCACCTGCACGTTCACCTGGCCGGCGTCGATCAGGTAGCGCGGGTTGGTCTCGGCATCACACTTGACGTAGAACGCCTCCTCCGGGGTGTTCCCGAAGAGAGCGCCCGAGCGCCAGACGCGCATCAGGTAGGCACGCACGTCGCGGGTGAGCTTGCTCCAGAGGAACTTGTCGTTCGGCTCGAACACGGCCCACTGCATGCCCTGCATGATCGACTGCTCGATCATGATGAACAGGCGGCGAACGTTGATGTACTTCCAGGACGGGTCGCTCTTCGTTGCGAGAGTACGCGCGCCCCAGACGCGGATGCCGCGGTCCTTGAAGATCCGGATAACGTTGATGCCACGGTCGTTGTACTGACCCTGCTCGATCCGGTTGATGTTCTGCGTGAGGCCGGTGATGCCCATCACCACCTCGTTGGCGGGCGCCTTGTGAACGCCGCGCTCGGTGTCCACGCGGGCGAACAGACCTGCGATGTGACCGCTCGGCGGCACGTACAGCTCGTTCTTGTCGGCCTTCATGAGCTTGCGACGAAGCGGGCCACGGACGGTGATGTCCTGCTCGCCGGCGAACCAGCTCGGCTTCGTCACCTTCAGCCACGGCACGTACAGGGCACCGTAGCCCTTCGCGGAGGCCGGGATGTCCATGTCGCCGGAGGAGACGATGGGGCCATCGAGGATCGCGAAGCGGTCCTTGCGGGTCTCGCAGTGCTCCAGCATCTCGCGCTTCTGGTTGAAGGACAGACCGGTCGCGACGTGGATCGCCATGTCGTCGATGTCGTCGAAGGCGTAGAGCCCGAGCTTGTCCGCCTGGTTCTCACGGATGGAGCAGTCCATGTTCTGGACGCCCATCAGGTAGACGTACGACTTGCCGCCACCGTTGTCGTAGAAGCCGTTGACGCCCGCGACGAAGTTGAAGACGGACGGCTGGGACAGCCACGCCTTGAACTGGTCCTTGAGGTTGTCGTCGGAAGTGAGCGCCTCGAAGACGGCGTCAGCGGCGTCGTCCGGATCATCGATGCTGCGGCCGACCAGATCCTCGATGGAGCGGGTCTCGACCAGGAACTGCGCGAAGTAGCTCTGAAGCCAGCGGAAGAACTCGGACTTGTTGGTCACGGAGAACGGGGGCACCGAGTACTCGGACATCAGAGCCGTGCCACGGGCGCCCTGGAACTCGTATCCGTAGACCTCGAGGAGCTCCTTCGCGGTCTTCGGAGCGGGCTTGTCGAGAGCGAACTGGGCGTGCACGGCGTTGAGGAGCTCCTCGACGGCAGCCTCGTCGTCCGTGATGACCTTGCCAGCGGTGTCGAGCGCCTTGGCATCGACCTCGACGGAGGTCTTGCCAACGGTGATCTTGGTCTTGCCCGCGCCACCCTTGCCGATGCTCGCCTTGTGGCCGTTCAGCTGCAGCAGGGCGCCGAGGTCCTTGACACCAGAGCGCTTGAGGCGGAACGCCTCCGTGAGTGCCGTGACGGCGTCGCCCGCGTCGCCCGCGACCTTACCTGCCGTATCGACGAGCGCCGGCACGACCTTGCCGGAGATAGTGCGGGTTCCATCGGAGGCACTGATGGCCACGGCGTCGACCGCGGGGTCGTACGCGAACATTCCGAGAAATCCGGGAATTGAAGTCGCGACCGACGCAATCGGCTTGGCGCCGGAGTCGACCTCGCGAATGTATACACCTGGGGTATGGTATTCCATCTTCCGCTAGTCCTCGCTCTGGGAGTTGTCCGCCACACGGCGGTAATCTTGGCCCTCTGGGCCGATTCTAGGTCGCTTTGTCGGCTGAACGGGCACCCGCCCGAGCCGTCCATTGGGTCGTTCCCGGGGTGGGGTGCCGGCCATGCGGTCGGCCTCGCCGGGCAGCCGCACAGTGCTGTGCGGCCCCGCGACGAGCGCCCCTTCCATCGCACACTGTGCACGGTACGTCAGGTAGGGCCTGAACGGTGCCTCGTGGATCGTGAAGAAGTTTACCGCGTCACCGATGGTGAGGTCGTCGACCAAGGTGACGGCTACCTTCTCCATGATCGTGTCGTCGTGATCGTTCTCGAGACTCCAGGGCGCACCCGTGGAGTCGACCTCGCTGCCATCGGGCAGCAGATACCGTCGTGGACGGTAGACCAGGTGGGTAGCCTCGTTGAGTCGCAACAGGAGCCAGCCGAGGAGACGCTCGGCGTCGCTCCGGAACTTCGAGTGCACGCCGATCAGGTAGTAGAGGTTCAGGTAGATGGGCGGACGCTCGTAGTAGACCGTCGACTTGTCGTCGCCGAGCATCGTGATTTTCGCCGGACGCCAGGCCTTCGAGTTCCGCAGCGAGGTGTTCGGCTCGCAGCGGTACATATAGATGTAGACGACTTCCTCGCGATCCTTTGGAACGAACGAGAGGTCTTCCTCAAGACGCGGCGGCTGCCTGTCGTACGTCCACCCGTCGATCAGGAATCGATGGAGCGACTCGGTGACATCGCCGATGATGTTCTTGCCCTGGAACTCACCCCGCTCAAAGCCGTCGGCGAGCAGGCCCGTCGGCGTCATACTCATCGGTCGTCACCCTTCGACATTCGAATGCGCCAGAACGGCGGGAGGCGGTAATGCGGCCGATGGTCGAGCGCACGCATGGGCGGCGCCTCGG
>PKDJ01000055.1 GCA_002862545.1 Pseudomonadota bacterium | reverse complement strand
TTTGGCACCACCTTCGCCTTCGATGAAATCGTAAAGGCCGATGTGAGTCAGCGGCCCTTCACACTGACGACCGTGAACGGCGAGACGGTGGTCGCCGATGCCTTGGTACTCGCGATGGGAGCTTCGGCGAGGTACCTCGGGCTGGAGAACGAAACCCGTCTGCAAGGCCACGGTGTTTCAGCCTGCGCGACGTGCGATGGTTTCTTCTTCCAACAGGTTCCTGTGGTGGTAGTCGGCGGCGGCGACTCGGCCATGGAGGAAGCCACCTTCCTCACGAAGTTCGCCTCGAAGGTCACCGTCGTTCACCGGCGGGACTCCCTGCGCGCATCCAAGATCATGCAGGAGCGAGCCTTCCAGAATCCGAAGCTCGAGTTTCTCTGGAATCACAACGTCGTCGACGTGCTGGGCGAGGACTCGGTCAGCGGGGTCCGGGTGCAGCACGTCGAGACGGGCGAGGAGCATGACCTAGAGTGTGCCGGCCTGTTTCTGGCCATTGGCCACACGCCAAACACCGCTGTCTTCGGCGGAGTCCTGGACTCTGACGAGTCAGGCTACCTGCTGACGAGCGCGGGGAGCACCCGCACGAACATCGCTGGCGTGTTCGCGTGCGGCGATGTTCAAGACACGGTCTACAGGCAAGCTGTGACGGCCGCTGGAAGCGGCTGCATGGCGGCTCTGGACTGCGAGCGCTGGCTCGAAGCTCAAGAACACGGCGGCTGAGCGACGGTCAACGCACTGGCACCCGCGCTCTCGGCTGGCTAGGCAGCCGCTCCGTGCGGAGGAGCTATGGCGTGCGAAGTGGCGGGCCTCGGTAACGCTCTCATGGATGCGCTCGTCGTGCTCGACGACGACTCCCTGATCGACGAGCTCGGCCTCGTTCGAGGGACGATGCATCCGGTCGACCACGATGGCTGGCAGCGCGTCTTCGAGCGCGTTCGAGAGCAAGGGGTCGTGTTTGCCTCTGGTGGTTCCTGTGCGAACACCATCGCCACCCTCGGGCGACTCGGCGCAAGCGCGGTCTACTGTGGGCAGGTCGGCGACGACCAGCTCGGCCGCATGTACGCGAGCCTCCTCGAGGAGGCCTGCGGCACCCACGCACTGCGCTTCACCGACGCAGTCCGCACGGGCAAGTGCCTCTCGATCATCAGCCGGGAGGATGCCGAGCGCACCATGCTCACCGACCTCGGTGCGGCCATCGGCCTGACCGAGATCGGAGGCTTCAAGCACACCCTCACCGAGACCCAGATCGCTCACTTCACGGGGTACACGCTCCTCGGTGGGCCGATGCAGGAGGCGATGCTGGAGGCCATGCACACGGCCCATGCCTCGGGCACCGTCGTCTCCTTGGACGCCGCCGACCCGTTCGTCGTGTTGCAGATCAAGTCCGTCCTCGAGGCCGTGCTCGACAAGTACGTCGACATCGTCTTCCTGAACGCGGAGGAGGCCCATGGCCTCACCGGACTCAAGCCCCGGGAGGCAGCCATCGCCATCGCTGGCCGGGGCACCGTGAAGACCGTGGTCGTGAAGATGGGCTCCGAGGGGTCGCTCGTCTGGCACGATGGTGATCTCGTCAGCGTACCCATCAAGAAGGTGAACGCTGTCGACACGACAGGCGCCGGAGACGCCTACGCTGGCGGCTTCCTCTATGGTGTCACCCGAGGCTGGACACCCGACCGCTGCGGGGCGCTCGCCACCCGAGTCGCGGGCCTGACGGTCGCGCAGGTCGGTGCGGTCGTCAAGGACCGAGCGGCTCTGTCGCTGGCCCTGACCGAGGTTGGAGCACCACCTCTGACCTAGCGTGCAGACCGGGCTACGACGGGTCGCTCCCAGCTCTGACTGGTTACGTACCGCAGACGGCGGTATCAGCTGGCCGGACTGCCGTTGTTCACCGCCATTTGATACCTTGCTGGAGTGGAGGGAACCTTGAATCACTCCTGGGGCTACGGTACCGACCAGCGCCTCCGCAACGAGAACCAGGACAGCTACGGGGCCTTCTCTTTCCCCGGGTTTACCCTTGGTATCGTCTGCGACGGCATGGGCGGACACGTCGGCGGAGCTCAGGCCTCAGCGCTCGCCGTGCGCGCCGTGCACGAGTACCTCTCCAGCACCAGTGAGGATCTCCCGACCGCCATCGAGAAGGCCATCCAGCACGCAAACCAGTCGATCTACGACGCTGCGCGCAAGGACCACCGCCTCATGGGCATGGGCACGACCATCGTGCTCGCGGCGCTCACGGAGACGCACTGCCACATCGCCCACGTGGGTGATTCACGAGTCTACCTGGTTCGCAAAGGTCAGGTAGAGGCCATCACGCGCGACCACACCATGGTCAACCTCTTCGTCGATGCAGAGCTGCTCACCCCTGAAGACGCTGCGACGCATCCCGAAGCACACGTCCTCTCCCGCTCACTGGGAGTCGAGCGCCACGTCGACGTCGAGGTTGGCGCCCCCGTAGCTCTACAGGCAGATGATGCCTACTTCCTCTGCTCGGACGGTGTTCACGGCATCGTCAGCGACTGGGAGCTCGCGAACGTAGACTGGTCCGAGCCGGACGACGCCATCACGCACGTTCTGGGCATCGTCGAGGCACGTGAGGGCGACGACAACGCAACGGCCGTGGTGCTCCGCAACGGCCCCTCGACCCGCAGCGTCAGCCCTGCCGCACTGCCAGAGCTCCGGTCACTCGACGACGCGACACTCGAGCCCTCGAACATGCCGAATGCGCTGGCTGCTTCGCCGGCCATCACGCGGCCCAGGAGCCACGAGCCCTCCCACATCGAGAGTGATGCCGACCCCACGAGCGTGCCGGGAATCCCGCGGGAGGAGACCGAAGAGCCGCCCACCGCCCAGGAGCCGGCCACCGACCTCGCGGCCTCCGGGTACGTCATCTACGATGACGACGACCAGCGGCAGCCGTCGACGACCCCGCAGGTTCGCAAGTCCGCAAAGCGAAAGGCGGAAGCCCGAGGTGCGCGAGGCAAGCGACGTCGCAACCGGCCCATGCTCGTCGTGGTGGGTGGTGTCGCGATCGCGCTGGCTGCTTGCCTCGGAGTCGTGGCGCTCTCGCTGCCAACGGGCTCGGCCGAGGGCGAGGACATCGCCCTGCTCGACGTGACCGCCCCGGATGGGCTCGAGCCGTCGCAGCCACTTCCCACTCCGGAAGTTCAGACTGCCGAGTACGAGCCCTCCAGCATGCTCTTCGCGCCAGACTTGCCACCCGACCCCCGCCGGCTCCCGAAGCGCGCGCAGGTCTATACACAGCCGCCCCCCGGTGGAGCGACGCAGTGGGAGGCCGTGCAGGCCGCACGCAATCGGGACTGCGCTCAGGCACTCGATGTCGTTCGCAACGGAATGTTGGTGAGCATCGACCACGCCCCGCTGTACGACAGTGCGTGGAAGTGCTTCAACGACACTCATCAGCGCATGCTCGCCCAAGCCGAAGTGGAGCGGCCCGAGGACTTCGGATTCTTGGTGCATCACTTCGAGGGCCCCCCAGACGAGCGTGATGATCGGGAGAGCGATGAAGTGAAGTCGCTTCCGATCTGGTACCGACCGGCCGTTGGTGGCATCGAGTACCGCCTCGAGGCCTGGTCTCGGTCGAGCTCCGAAGACCTCATGGCCGAGGTCCTGTCCGACTTGGTCGGAGAGCCAGCGGTTGCAGACCACCTCGCGCATGACCTCCTCATGGAGGCCGAAGCAGCAGCGGGTCTCTCGAGAGTCGCAGACCCGGACGAGCAGGTGATCGACTGGTGGGCACGTCGCGTCTACGTCACGACTCGGGCGATGCATGGCCGGCCAGGCAGACTGCTCGAGGAGCACAGGCCCGATGTCGTGCCGCGAATCCGCGCGTCGCTGGCCGAGTCGACGCAACCGAGAGAGCTGCCCGAGTCCGCCCGAGCCGCCCTGGCCGCCGAGAACTCTGAGCAGACAAGCGAAGACGCCAGTCCGCCTGCTCCGACGGGCCTCTGGGATGAGAACGGCCTGCCTCGCGCCGTTGCTCTAGCCCAGGCAGCGGCCTTGGGTGCCCGCATGCCCTTTGCGCTTGGGTCCGGCGAGCCTTCAGAGCCAGAGGCGGATGCGACCGAGAGTCCCAAGCCCGCCCAGGCTGTCGTTCGTGCTGCTCCGAAGCCAGCGCCACCGACTGGCCCGATCGAAGCCAAGGTCTACCGTCTGGGTGCGCCGGTGATTCGCTCCGAGCCGTAGCTCGCGCAGCGCCAGATTGTACCGGCCTGTCGTGAGTGCAGTCAGAGCCCCCTTCCTCCACTAGACTCTTCCCGTGGGGACGGGTGTAAGGAACCCGCCTCCTCCTCCGTTGTCGTGGCGACGACGGTGCGTCGGCACCAGGAGGGACCATGCGGAAGTGGCAACTCACCCTCGGCCTCGGGGCACTAGCGATGCTCGCAGTCCTGGTCGCCCCTCGGCTTCTCGGTAGCGTGTCAGACGCCGACGGTGGCCTCGGACAGCCGCAGGTCGTGCCAGTGGCCCCGCCGGTCGCCCCTGACGCCGGCCCGCTGCTTCTGCGAGGTGGCCTCGACCACACAGCGCTCTCCAGCCATCCCGAGGAGCGCTTCCTCGTCTTCGAGATCAGCGCGCCAGAGACCCTTGCCACTCATCGTCCTCTCGACCTCGCCATCGTCATCGATGGTTCGGGGTCGATGTCTGCGGCCGGCAAGATGAACCATGCCAGGGAGGCTGCACGGCAGCTTGCCCGTACGCTCGGGCCACAGGACACACTCGGGCTGTTTGTGTTCAATGACGCCGCTCGCGTGGTTCGTCCCGTGAGTCCACTGTCGACTCCAGAGTCCGTAGATCGCCTTGTCGAGAAGGTCTACGAGGGTGGCGGAACGAATCTTCATGCCGGCCTGGAGCTCGGCGGCCGCGAGCTGCTGCGCGAGACAGCCCCCTCACGTGAAGCGCGATTGGTGCTGTTGTCCGACGGCAAGGCGAGCGTCGGCATCACCAACCCGTCCGTCACGGCCACGTTGGCAGCCGAGCTGGCAGTGAAGGGCGTCTCGATCTCGACCGTCGGTCTCGGCCTGGACTACGACGAGGACGCTCTCGCAAGCATCGCCGATGTCGGTGGTGGCACCTACCGCTTCGTCGATGATTCGAAGACACTCTCCGAGGTGCTGGAGACGGAAATCGGCCGCGCGAGACGCGTCATCGCCAGGGACACCCGCGTGACCATTGCACTCGCCGACGGGGTGGAGCTGCTCGATGTCGTAGGCTGGCAGACGACAGCTGCAGGTGCACACCGACATGCCCTGTGGTTGGGTGACCTCTCTACCGGAGACACACGGAGGATCGTCGCTCGGGTTCGCACGCCTGCCACCGGCAGCATGGCACAGGTGGCCACCGCCACGCTCGACTACACCCACGACGGCGGCATCGGCACGTCGACGCTGGGTGTCGCGGTTCCCGTAGTCTCAGGCGAGGACTCAGCAGCCGTAGCGCATCCACAGTGGGCACCGATCGCACAGCGTGCGTGGGCCAGTGCATACGTCGAAGATTCGACCAGGGCTTACGAATCCGGGGACATCACGGAGAGCCAGGAGCTTCTCCGGGAGGGTCAGGCGGTCCTCACAGAGGCTGCTCACGCCCTCGCGGCCCCCGCACTTCTGCATGAGGCTGCAGAGCTAGACCGAACACTGCGCGCGTTTCAGCAAAGTAAACCGTCGAGTCCGGCTGGCCGCCGGGCCATCAAGTCGACCAAGGAGACTCTACGTGGCTCAGTCCGCTAGACTGCCCGCACAGAGACAAGATGCAGCTCTCGACAGCAGCCGAGAGAGGGTGCTCGGTGAGGTGCCACGTCGCCAGGCGCTCTGGGTGGGTGGACAGCTCGTGGGTGCCCTCGGTGCAGCCCTGTCGACGGTCTGGGCGACACAGCCCGAGCTGGGACTGGTCCTGTCCATCGGGCTCGGTGCATCTGCGGTGAATCCACGCCGCCTGTGGGCCGCCCCTCTCGTCGTCGGAGCGGTCGTGGCGACCTCCCTGCCCTTCATGATGCTGGGGCTGCCCGCGGTGGTGACCGCAGGCTTTGCCGCCGGAGTGGCGGCGACGCTCTTGCTCCCGCACCGCACCGACGCACTGGACCTGCTCAATGGTGGTCTGGCGACACTCGCCGGAGCCAGCCTCGGTCTGTGGGCCGCCACCACACTCCTCCCCGCTAGCCTCCCCGTGGTGATGTCGGCAGCACTGACCGCGCTGATCGTCGGAGTTGTTGCGAGTCAGGGCCTGCTCCCCTCCGCTCTTCGCTTCGAAACCCGGGTCACCCTTCCCACACGAGCGATGGTTCGTCGCAGCTTGAAGGTCACTTATCGCCCGCCTGTCCTCCGCGGCCTCGAGCTGTACGACGCGATTCGAGCACGAGCCCCCTTCCGCGAGATGCGCAAGGGGCTCGCCGAGGTGGCCACGTGGATCTGGAGGCTGCAGGTCACTTTGCAAGGGCTGGACCGGGAGCTCGAGAGCATCGATGTCGAGGACATCGCAGGCCGCATCGCCACGTGCGAGCCCGACCCCGCAGGCGATCGATTCACCCAGGAGCGCCGAAAGGCCACGGCCGAACACCTGAAGCGGATCTTGGAACATCGGGATGCGATCGTCACGGAGCGGGAGCGCACCCAGGCTGCGGTCGAGTACGCCATCGCGTATCTCGAGGAGGCCAGAGCGGGACTCGCCATTGCCCAGACTCTTCCTGGAGAGCACGCACCGCAGCGCCTGCATGAGGTACTCGCGGAGCTCCGCCGCCATGCAGAGGCTGGCGATGCTCGGCGCCGAACCGCGCGGGAGCTCGACGAGCTCTAGCTACTCAACGTCCAGAGCGGGGCTAACGCTCGTCCGGCGCTCTTCGTCTAGAGCCCTTCGATGTCGTCCGCCGTCAGCCAGCCATCGAAGGTCTTCGTCCACTCGCCCTTGTGGACGACAGTGCGAGCGCCCCGGAGGCCTCCGCTCCAGTGGACCATCCGTCCTTCTTCGTGAATGCGCCAGCCAGCCCACCAGGGGCTCACAGTGCACCGCCAGCGTGCCGCCAGCGTCCGCATGTCGGCACCCACCTCCGACAAGATCAGGCGGCGCCACAGCACGAGAGGTCCGTAGACGACCCACGCCCCAACAACGACCATCGGGACGGAGGTCAACACGGTCTGCACCCACTCCGCAGTCACGATGGTTGCGACACCCTCTGCGTTCACGCCTCTCCCACCGTCAAGGTCTCTCCCTCGCGAGCGACCGTGACGCGGGGCGCTGTGTGCGAAGCCCAGTGAGCCTCGAGGGCGTCGAGGTCCTCATCGGTGGCATCAGGGAGATGATGGTACAGCACGATGTGCTTCACGCCCGCCGCCTCGCACAGGCCCACAGCATACTCGGGGTAGCTGTGTCCCCACGTCATCTTCTCGAGGTATTCGTCCACGTCGTACATCGTGTCGTAGATGACGCAGTCCGCCCCTTGCAGAAAGTCGATGATGCGCTGCTCGGCTCGGGGTGGCTCCTCCCCCGCCAGCACTCCCCGCCCCGGGTTCGCGAATGGCGAGGTGTCGGTGACGTAGACGACTGAGCGCCCCTCGTGGTTCAGCCGATAGCCCATAGAGCCTCCCGGATGCTTGAGGGAGACCGTGGTCACCTCCATGCCCCCAGCCCGCAGCTCCCGACCGGACCGCACCGCATGGAAGGAAAGCTCCGAAGGAAGATCTCGCAGCCTCGTAGGATGATAGACCCCATTCAAGTACCGGCTGATCTTCTCGCGCGCCTCATCATCGGAGAACGCCGGCACACCGATCCGCAGGCGGTATCCCGGCGTGTAGATCGGCAGGAAGAACGGAAAGCCGAACACATGGTCCATGTGGAGGTGCGTGAAGAGCAGGTCGAGCTCACGGTGAGCCTCTCCGACCAGCTTGTGCCCCAAGTTTCGGGCTCCGGTACCACAGTCCAGCACCACCGGAGGCGCATCGGGCACCCGGACCTCTAGGCAGGACGAGTTGCCTCCCCAACGCCGAGTGTGTTCGCCCGGAGTTGGGATGGAGCCTCGCACACCCCAGAAGGTCAGCTCCACAGCGCTCGCCGCCGGTCAGCGGACCTCGCTCGTCCACGTGCGGCGTGGACCGTCATCGCCCCTCCAACGTGTCGACGTGCTCGGCGGTACGAGTCAAGGGTTCCGAGTGGCGCGCGGTACAGGATTCGAACCTGTGGCCTTTGGCTCCGGAGGCCAACGCTCTATCCAGCTGAGCTAACCGCGCAGTTACCCGGACGCTTTGCAGCAGACCGCTCCTATCCGATGCTCCGACCCCTGTCAACGGCCGCGCTCAGGTCTCGCCGAGGATCCAGGCGCGAAGACCGGGCAGGACTTCATCTCCCCACGCGGGCCCATTGCGAGCCTCCGCATACGCGCGGAACAGCCCTCCAACTATCAGCACGGCCTCCTCATACAGATGGAGACGCTCGAAGACGACCTCGGCATCTCCATCGGTGACGACCTGTGGAAGCTTGAGCCCCTGAAGATGCGCAGCTGGGCCCTTCAGCGTGACGAAGAACTCGCGATCGTCTCGCCGCAGCCCCAAGCGGACCTCTTGGAGGACCTTGCCACCCGCCAAGGCTGCGCGCGCCTCGATGGACGCAGAAGGGTTTTCACCCGTCATCACCGCCGACACCTTGGTGTCTTCGGGGCTTCGGAATGCGAGCCTCTCATCCACCCAGACGTCCACCTGCCCGAGCTCATCGCCTAGCTGGAACACCCCTCCCCGCTGCTCAGACGCCCACCAGACCCAAGCGTAGAACTCGCTGGCGACGTGGGGAAGGAGCGGTAGTCCTCGATCATCGTCAGACATCGTCTCCCTCCGCAAGTCGGATGCCCACGCCCAGGGTGAGCTTAGGCACGTGCTGGGTGAGGCTCTCCACGCTGTCTCGATCGGTCAGGAAGTCGAGCGGACTCCACGGGATCAGACGCAGTCCGAAGGTTCGGAGGAAGCGCTTCCGGAAGCGATCGGCCTTTGCTTCCGAGAGACTCTGGAGGACGAGGTACCGACCCGACAGGCTCCACGCGCACTCCATCGTAGAGACACTCGGCAGCGTGCGCGCAAGCCACTCCTTCTCCAGAGCGTCCTTGAGCTCCGACCTCACCGAGGCGGGACAGCGCTCGACCTCGCGCTCGGCGCACCATGCATCAAGCCGCTTCGCCAGGGTCGCTCGAAAGAGCTTTGCGGGCAGGCGCTTCTTGTCGACCCGGAGCGCGAAGATCGCGTAGTCGTCGTAGAGCCACTTATTGAAGTCGTCGAATGACGCATCGAGGAGGTTGTGGACCTGTACCCAGCCCTCGACCTCCTCCTTGCCCTGCTCGGTCGGCGGCTCACGGAAGGCATGCTTGTTCAGGCCCTCACGGTATTGCTCCCGCCACTCACCAGGCAGGTCGCCCACGACACGGAACCGCGCAATCGTCATAGCGCCGCTGAGAATCCCCATGATGCTTCGCCTCAGGCCTCTGTCAGGTTGGCCAGCGCATGCCGGAACAGCGTGATGGTCGCTCCGCCCTTCACCTCGAGAGCGAACTCGTAGCGACTGAACCACACCACACGACCGCGCAACACCTCGCCCTCGAGCAACGTGACCTGCACCTCCGTCTCCGCGTCGAGATAGCCGAAGAGGCGCCTGTCGCTGCACGAGTACCGGTCTTGCGGCCGAGCCTCTGGCTCCTTCGGACTCTTGGTGAGTGCCTTGTCCGACCGAAACACCTTGCGGACCTTCTTCCAGTCGGCTGGGTCGTAGCCGTACTTCACGGTCAGCTTGTGGTGTTCCTGCTCCTCACCATCGACCAGGAGCACGAGGGTGTAGGGCTCCACCCGCACAACCGAGCCTCGCACGCGCTGCTTGCCGGTGAGCGCAAGAGCCACGCTGGCGCCCTCAATCAACAAGGACCGGTCGCGATTCTCCACTCGGTGTGCCTCGAGTCGGCGTCGAGCGAGGACTTGGTCGAGATCTGCGTGGCCAATCGCTACCTGTGTGGCGAGGGCACGAGACAGGCCATGCCGCTCCATGAGCTTGTTGACCTGATCCTTCCGAGCCATGCGCTCGAGCGCATCGTTCAGATCCATCTTTCCATGAGCGATGGCCATGGCCATCTGGTAGGGCAAGCCAGACTTATGCAGCTCGTCTGCACGACGGCGAATGTCCGGCTCCGTCTTCTTCCGGCGCGCACGACGATCTGTCGGGCCCGATCTTGCGGCCGTGGTCATGGCTTCCCCCTGAGCGCCCCCCGCGCCCGCGTCAATCAAATCTAAGGTTGACCGCAGATCGGGTCAAGATGCACTCACAGGGCGGAGAGCCCGTCACGTAGCCCAGCGAGCAGAGCGCCGAGGGACTGCGCCTCGAGACGGAGGACCGTGGCCCTCCCCGTCGCGTAGACGTCGTCGGCTTCAGGCGAGCAGGCAACATCAACCAACACCACCGCGTCGGTGCGCGTCACGTCCCCCTCTGCGGCCTGCCGATCGCGGAGCACTCCACTGCTGCGGAAGCGGGACTCGACCCGTGCATCAAGGCGGTCTGCGATCTGCTTCTGCCACCGTGGAGGAACATTGACGAACACCACCCGACGCAGCCCATTGAGCAGCAGTCGCTCCCCGACCCGCCTCATGAGAGCATCGAGCTCCGTGCCGGCCGGGATCTCCGCTCGCTCGGGTGCCACAACGACCGTCGCAGAACCCTCGGGAGCGTCGGACGCACCACCCCCAACGAGGACCAGATGCCGTCGCAGCAGCGCGCCAAGCGCATCCGCATTCGAGACGCGGAGGAATGGAAGAAGGTCGCGAAGAAGGTGGACTCGCGCAAGAGCAGCAAGTGCGCGCTCACTCTCGTCGCGACCTCGAAGGCCACGCGCCTCGAGCATCGCTCCCAAGGTCGGCCCGAGAGCTTGTCGCGCCCGCTCGACATCCTTGGCTTCTGCACGAGACGCCGCCTCACGCTCGTCCGTCGTCACCTTCAGCGCGTCGATTCGTCCCTTGCGAGCCTCGAGCCATCGCTCCTGCTCGCTGAGCTCCGTCCAGCGGGCCTCCAGGGCCCCTCGCTCCGCCTCGAGAGCCTCCCGCTCTGCGTCGAGAGCAGCCTGCTCCAGGACCATGCGCTCACGGAACTCCGACTCCTCGGCCGCGAGTCTCACTCTCGCGGCTTCCAGCGCTTCTCTGTCGTCCCGGAGGTGTGACCGCGTCTGCTCGAGTCGCTCCCGCGCTCGCGAGATTGCCCGCATGGCGTCGTTGCCAGCGCCGCTCTCCGGCTCCGGGGCCGGACTCGACGCCGTCACCGCTTGGGCTCCCGCGTCTCGCCGAGCGCGAGATTCAACCACCGCTCCCTGCTGCCTCTGCGACGGTCGGGCTGCCTTGACCACCCCAGGCACAAGCTGCGACATCAGGTCATCCGACCGAGACGCCGAGGACGCAGCAACACGCGGCTTGCCGTCTCTCGGCGCGACGGGCACCACTTCTCGCCCTGTTCGAAGCTCTCGTCGAACCTTCGCGACGATGCTGTCTGAGACCATGTCTTGCGAGGTCTTGTACCGCTCGAAGCCCAGCGCGTGGAGTGCACCAAGGACCTCGGCCGGCGTGCGCCTCAGCTCCTTGGCGAGCTTTCGGACCCGCACCCCCACCGTGACCTCCCATTCAGACTGCAATCTGGTCGTAGCCGCACGACCGCTGCCCACTTAACGCTTCCCTGCTCGCGGGTCGCGGCCGATGACCGCGTCCTGCTGGAGTCAGCACGCCTCTACACTCTCGACCTGCACCAGTGCTCCACCGACCATGCCGATTCCGACCCCATCCAAGACCTGCCCACGAACGACCACCCGCTTTTCGTTCAGCTCCGCGGGGACTGCTCCGTACAGCCCCAGTGTGCTGCCATCACCAAGAACGAGGCGCCACGCGCCCGGGCCGACATCGACCCTCTGTAGAACTCCGGTCCAGGTCATTCACCGCCTCGCTCTTCGATGTGTTGGGCCCCTGCCAGGCCCATTCCAATGACGATGGCCAAGGCTCCATTGACGGCCAACCAGCTCGTGGCCATGGCGGTGGGAAGCCACCATGGCTCGAGTGTACCTGTCGCAGCACCGTGAAAGAGGTGAGCAGCCACACCACAGGCCAGCCCCGCCGCGAGCGCACGCGTCGGTCCGAACGCTCCGAGGGTAAAGCCGATCCCGACCGGCAGAGCGGCAGAGAGCCAGAGGGGGAAGTGCATCCAGCCTGGCCCGATGACGACGCCTGGCCACTCGAGGAGAGGGTGGATCAGCAGCTGGGTCAAGACCGATTCGGGGAGCGGTGCCGACGCGAGAAAGAAGACTCCACCCGCAACAGAAGACGCGACGGCACTCGTCGTGAGCCGGAAGCCTACGCGCGTGTCCGCGAGCTGTGTGATGAGGAGTGCGAACAAGCCTCCGAGAAGAAACCGGTAGAGGTTGTGCTGTGTTGCGGTGAGTCCGAGCGCACTCGCCAGGTTGAGTGTGCCATTCCCGTACTGCTCGTTCCAGCCTGCGCCCTCTGCTGTACGCAGCAGGATGCGCTCGGCCGCCTCTGATGGGATCCCCTCGGAGAGCAAGACAGCCGCAGCACCCGCCACATGGGGCGTCGCCATTGAGGTCCCTTGGTACTCGGCGTAGTGGTGACCTCCTCGTCCATCCACCGTGTTCTGCAGGATGCCGCCGTTCGGTCGGCGCTTGTCACCGCCAGGCGCTGCGATGTCGACGCCCTTGCCGTAGGAACTGTAGGGCGCCAGCGAGCCATCCGGACCGATGGCAGAGACACCAATCGTCTCTTCGAGGGCCCCCGGATAGCCGACGCCCCGCCGACCCGAGTTCCCGGCGGCGGCCACCACGACGACGCCCTGCGCTCGCGCCTTCTTGATCGCCGTGTGGATGACTGCCGAGTAGCCCCCTCCCAGTGAGAGGTTGATGACGCTGGCGCCCTCGTCAACGGCATAGTCGATGCCGGCAGCAATCCATGCAGAGCTCCCGAAGCCCTGCGCCGACAGCACCTTCACCGGCAAGATGGTGGCGTCAGGTGCCACACCCGTCACGCCAAGACCGTTGTTGGTGGTCTGGGCGATGGTTCCTGCGACGTGCGTTCCGTGCCCCTGGTCGTCGGCCGCGCTCGTGACTCCAGGTACGAACGAGGCTCCTTCGAGGAGACTTGTGCCCTCGAGGTCTTCAACACGAGTCACGCCCGTGTCGACGACCGCCACCACGACGCCTGCGCCGCGAGCCGACCCCGACCATGCTGCGGGAGCGCCGATCGCCTGCATGTTCCACTGACGCTCAAACATCGGATCGTTGGGGTAGCCGAGCGCCTCGAGCATCACCTCGGACTCGACGACCTCCACCAGAGGATGCCCGGCGAGTGCCGCCATCGCCGCTGCATAGGAGGCGACCTCACCAGAGGCGAGCGCCTCATCCTCTGCGAGCGGATGGACCCACTCTAGGTCTGTCTCGATCAGCGCTCCGATGGACTCGAGATCCGCAGGCGTCGACCCATCGACCAAGTCGACGACCAGAACGCCGCCGCTCGCCTCCGGAGGCTCCATGACGGGCTCTGGGAGTCTCCGCTCTGCAGCTTCCGGCCCCAAGGCAAACATCGCTGCCACGGTGAGCCCAACGGCAGAGAGGATCTTGATGGCGCGCACGTTCACCTCGCTGTGACCTGCGTACGAGAGAGACACCCAGAGCTTGCACCTGGTTCCTCAAACGTAGTCGAGACTCGCAACGATGGCGCCTCCCGTGACGCCTCGCGACCATCACTCGACGACGAGATCTCCCGGAAGCATCGCGGCCACGCCATCGGCGAGCACTCGCTCGAGGCGCACCAGTCTGTGCAGGGTGTCCACGGGAACACCAGGCGGTGCCTCGACCCGACCGACCGTCGCTTGGGCAGCGCCAAGGTCCTCGAGCAT
This sequence comes from Pseudomonadota bacterium, assembly GCA_002862545.1. GTDB lineage: Bacteria > Myxococcota_A > UBA796 > UBA796. The sequence continues at coordinate 47,719 of PKDJ01000055.1, read as the reverse complement.
CAGCTCGAAGAAAGTCTTGCGCTCCGGAAGCCTGCGCACACCCAGGTCATCCTGGTCCAGATCAGCCAGTGCCGCAGCCTTGGCCACCGCGACATCGAGACCGCCGAGCTCGTCCACCAGCCCCCGCTCCAGAGCTTGTTGGCCGGTCCACACTCGCCCCTGAGCAACAGCGTGGGCGCCGTCACGGTCCATGCCTCGGCCATCACCGACACGCTTCAGGAAGGTCTCGTAGAAGTCGGACAAGAACCGCCGGTAGACCAGGCGTCCACCCTCGCTGAAAGGGGACGAGCTGCTCATCAAGTCAGCCTCGGCGCCCCGCTTCCACGTGTGCTCCGTCATTCCCAGCTTCTCCCAGGTACCGCCGAGAGCGAGCTTTCCACCAAAGACGCCGATGGAGCCCGTGATCGTCATGGGCTGTGCGACGATCCAGTCTGCCGGTGCCGAGATGTAGTAGCCCCCACTCGCGGCATAGTCGGCCATCGAGATCACGACAGGCTTGCCTGCAGCCTGAGTTCGCTTGATCTCCCGCCACATCATGTCCGAGGCGAGCCCAGAGCCCCCCGGACTGTTCACCCTGACCACCACAGCCGCGACTCTCTCGTCTTCGCGTGCCTCCGACATCCACTCCGCGAAGGCCTTGTCTCCCAGCATTCCATCGCTGAAGAGTGCATCGCGCGGATCACCCGAAATGATCGTGCCCTCGGCATGCACGACAGCCACGGCTCGGCTGCCCGACTTTAGCTCCGCGCGCACGCCCTTCAGGTACTCCTCCAGCGCCGTGAGCCGGTCGAGCGCATCCTCGTACGCCTCGCCGTCGGGCTCCGCATCCAGGGCGGCGGCCCAGCCGTCGGAGCCGTGCTCGGGAAGTGCGATGCGAACCGCATCGCGGTAGGCCAAGGCGTCGACCAGTCCGCGCTCCTGGGCGTCGATGGGAGACATCGCGGGCGCGTCGACCAGCGCCTGCAGGTCAGCCGAGGACAAGCCGCGTCCTGAAGACACGGAGGCGACCCACTCGGCCCACAGCGAGTCGAGGAGTGCAGTGGTCGCCTCGGAGGCGGCATCGCTCGGCCCGGTGCGCTCATAGGGCTCGATGGCGCTCTTGAAGTCACCCACATGCTCGAAGTCACCCTCCGCACCGATCTTCTCTAGCGTTCCAGCGTAGTAGGTGATCGAGCTGGAGAGACCAGCGACGAGCCCGATTCCGCCCGGAGCCATGACCACGGTGTCACACGCCGACGCGAGGTAGTAGGACCCCATCATGTAGGTCTCGGCGTAGGCGACACAGGGCTTGCCCGACTCGCGGAAGGCAGTGAGCGCAGACCGAACCTCAGAGAGCGTTCCCCAGCCCCCGGAAGTACCGTTCAGCTCCAGCAGCAACCCCTCGATGCGTTCGTCGGCCGCCGCCTTCCGGATCGCCGTGGCAATCTCGGTCGCGAGTGGCTCGGCGTCAGCGGGATCGACGACGAACTCGCCTTGCTTGGGCGCATCTGCCAGCTGCCCCGTCAGCGGAACGCGGAGCCAGGACGCGGACTTGACCTCACCCATGTCAGTCCGACTCACGAGCCAGACGACGGCGCCCATCGAGGTTGCGAAGACCATGACACCAAGCAGTGTCAGCACGATGAGTATGCGTGTCGCAGTCCCTGCGCTCACGCCTGGCTTACGCCGTTGCTCCTCCGCTGCCATCCGACCTCCCGCGCGCGTCGCTCACGCGCCGCTCCGGCCGAACAGTAAGCACGGAGAGGTGTGTCGGCGAGTCGCTACGCCGCCTCGTCGTCCGCGAGCGGTCCAATGGCAGCGATGACCTCCGCTACGCGCTGACGGCTGCGCGCCGCGCGACTGATCGCTCTCGCTACACGCGGACGTGCGACATGCTCGAACCCCCGAGCCGTTGGGTAAAGCTCGTTCCGAACCACAGGAAGGTCATGGTTCGACAGCACGACGCGTGCTCCCCGCAGCGCCGCCTTCTGCGCGATGCGCGCAAGTCGCTTCTGCTCTGGCAGGTCAAACGGGAGACTGCAGTAGCCCGTGAAGCGCGCCGTCGGGGAGAGCGGCACATAGGGCGGGTCACAGTAGACTTGGTCTCCTTCTCGGGCCCGGTCGATGACGGACTCGAAGTCGGCGCAGATCACCTCCGCACTGGCGAGCGCCTCCGACACAGCTCGGATGCGGGCTTCATCGGGGATGGACAGGCGTGTGTAGCGACCGATGGGCACGTTGAAGCGGCCCGAGCGGTTCTCTCGGTACAGACCGTTGAACCCTGCCCGGTTGAGCCAGATGAAGCGAGCGGCGTGACGTGGGCCCGAGCACGGACCGAGGTTGTAGAGCTCCCGGATGTCGTAGTAGCGCTCACGCCAGTCTTCTTTCGGAAGCGCCTCGATCTCTGCCAAGACATCGTCTACGGCATCCCGGACCGCCAGGTGCACCTCGACCAGCTTCGGGTTCGCATCGGCCAGGACCGCCGAGGCGATGTGCCCCCTCTCCTTCAGAGCCAGGTAGACGGCACCGGAGCCGAGAAAGGGCTCGAAGTAGGTGCCACCGCATGGCTCGTGAAAGGCATCCGCAATCTGGCCGGCAAGCTTCGCCTTGCCTCCGGCCCACTTCAAGATCGGTCGCATCGATCCCCCGGCGCCCGGTCCGGGCGGCAACTCGAAACTAACACAACATCTTGCAGATCAGCCGCGTCCAACCTCGATCGTTGGGCCTCAATTCGACGAAAGACGATCTTCTTCCTGGACAATCGATCACTACCTGGGATCCTATTTTCCCAATCTGAGTGTCCCACGCTCCGGCGCACCAGCCCGGCTTCAGATGGTTCGGCGGACCCAGACGGGCGACCAAGCCACCGCTGCGCTAGTAGGCACGGCCGAGGCGGTCGCGTTGTTGACGATTCGCGACGGTCCAAGTCGCCACACAGGCGTCTGTATGCGCCCGAGTGGCGACATCACGCATGGGAGGTAGTCGTGAAGCAGAGATGGTGGCTCCTAGCGGCGGGCGTGGTTGGAATCGGACTGGCGATTCTTCTCTTCCCAAAGCCGGATACCGGCGGCGACATCCCAGATCCGACTCCCGGCCGGGTCGACTTCAACGCGGCTCCTGAGGATGCCGAGCCTGGGGAGCGCTCCGACGGGGCGAAGGGACTGAAGAGAGCCGAGCGCAGCCCCGTGAAGATCCCCGCCTCCGGCGGGCCTCGCATCGGCCCCGTCGCCAACCTCGATCCCGCGACCATCGAGCGAGTCCGACGAGGCCCGAGCCCCATGGCGCTCGAGAACGTTCGCATGCGCTCCCAGCCCGAGGCGGTGTTCGCCGGACGCGTGGCCGGTCCGCTGTCCCTGATGCGCCGCCAGCTGCTCCTCTCGGATTCTGACGCCGCCAAGGATCTCGGCAACGAGATGGCTGGCCTGGTCAGCGCCCTGCGCGAGCAGCGCCGGGATCCCCGAGTTCATGACTTCGACATCCTGCTTCAGCAGGCGCAGGACTTCGGCGAGCGGATCCGAGGAGATGCCGCCTTCATGCAGGACGAGCAGGTGGCACAGTCTATTGCCCGACTCGACGAGGTCATCGCCGAGTACACAGAGGTCAGCTCGTCCCCAAACCCACAGTGACAGCGAGAGTGCCATGGCCCTCCCCCGCCGAGTGTTCGTGATCGGTGGTCACACGACCCCCTTCATCGGAAAGAAGCACCCTGATTTCATCTGGAAGCGGCATCCCGACTTCGGGAAGCGGACCAATCCGACGCTCGAGGACTACATCACTGCCGCGGCGCAGGGAGCTCTCGACGCCACGGGCACGACGGCTGACCAGGTCGAGAAGGCCTGGATCGGCAACTTCGTCGGAGAGCTCTTCTCGAGCCAGGGCCACCTCGGTGCCGCCCTCGTCGGCGCTGCCCCTGGTCTACGCTATAAGCCTGTGATGCGAGTCGAGGGTGCCTGCGCCTCCGGCGGGCTTGCCTTCGCGTGCGCCGTCGAATCCATCCAGGCCGGCACGGACGTGACGATGGTCGCTGGAGTCGAGGTACAGACCACGGCCTCGGCTCGAACGGGAGGCGACTACCTCGCTCGTGCCAGCCACTATGCGCGAGAGCGTGGACTCGACGACTTCACCTTCCCGGCCTTGTTCGCTCGCCGCACCAAGGTCTATCGAGATGCCTTCGGTGTCTCCGAGGAGGACATCGGCCGTGTCTCGGTGAAGGCCTACGCCAACGCCAACAAGAACCCACTCGCGCACATGCGCTCCGTGACGATGGACCTCGAGACCGCCGCGGGTGAGGGCCCGAGGAACCCATGCTTCCTCGCTAACGAGGAGCTCAACCCGTACATGAAGATGAGCGACTGCTCGCAGGTCAGCGACGGCGGCAGCGCCATGATCGTCGTCAGTGAAGACGGCCTCAAGCGGCTCGGCAAGACCGAGGCCGACGCCATCGAGGTGATCGGACTCTCCCATGCGACGGGCGACCTGTGGACGGATGATGACGAGTCGCGCCTGCACACTACCGCTGCCGCCGCGGAGCGGCTGTACGGCGAGACGGGCCTCGCTGCGAGCGATGTGGGGGTGGCGGAGGTTCACGACTGCTTCACCATCACCGAGCTGCTCATGTACGAGGCACTCGGATTCGCCGGACCCGGTCAAGCGGCTGCACTTGTCCGGGAGGGGCGCACCGACATCTCCGGCGACATTCCAGTGAACACCGGTGGTGGCCTCGTCGGGTTCGGGCATCCGGTTGGCGCGACCGGCGTCAAGCAGGTCCTGGAGATCTTCCGACAGATGAAGGGGCAGTGCGGCGCCTACCAGATGCCTACGCTCCCGAGCGTCGGCCTGACCGCGAACATGGGCGGCAATGACAAGACCGTGGTTCTGGGCATGTACCGGAACCTCGGCTGAGTCAGGGCACGACCAGTTGACGAACTTTGCCCGAGACGCTAACCGGCGGGGGTTCGGACGGGAGCGCTGAGGGCTCGCGAGCCCCCGCTCCCCATCCAATCTCTCTGCTCTCCGCCGGCGCGCGGCCAAACCAACGGAGCACCCGATGGCCTCCTACTCAAAAGTCACCAAGAAGCGTCGTGAGCTCCGCCGGAAGCGTGCAGGCCGCGCCCGCAAGAACCGGATCGAGCGCGAGGGCACGACCCCGAAGTTCCCGATCCACACGCCCGAGGTGGACGCGAACGCCCCCGCGGCACAGCTCTCTCCCTCGACCAACGGCGCTGCCGAAGGCTGAGGCTCAGTAGAGCCCCCACATGCGACAGCCCAGGTAGAGCTCTAGAACACCGAGCCTCGGGCGCGCAGCGAAGAAGACCGGCTCCCAGCGGGGCCGGAATTTTTTCTTGAAGCGATGAAGACTTCGGAAGCCGAAGACTCGGTTTCCCAGCCACGACTGGTAGAGCATTCGGAAGATGACTCTCAGCATTCGGGGAGCACCGTCTTCGCCAATCTCGGCCATCGGACAGGGTCCGAGCGAGAGAAGGTCTGCGCCCTCGTCGCGCAGCACCTCCGCGATGTGCATCAACAGGTGCTCCATCGCACCCGACGAGGCATCCGGCCGTCGACACATCACATCGACGCCCCACACACCCTCTCTGCCTGGAAGGACGGTGACGAAGGCCTCGATGCGCCCTCCTCGAGCCGCCGCGAAGTACCGACGGTCGAACGGACGCTCGAGGCCCGGCGACCCGACGAGGAGCTTCATCCGCCAGCGAGGACGCTTGCTCTGAAGCCAGTCCTCGTAGATCGCACCGATCTCGACACGATGTCGCTCCACATCGATCTCCTTGACGGTCGTGCCGTGCCGACGTGAGCGGTTGCGCATGTGGCGGGCCCCCTCGAAGCGGTTTCCTCGAAACGTGAGCCCGGGGAGATCCAGCCACGCCTCCACACCGACCTGAACCGAGGAGAAGCCCGTCGCCCGCACGGCAGCCAGCTCGCCGGCACGCAGGGGGAACATCAGGACTCGTCGAATGCCCAGTCGCTTCAGCCCACCGTGGAGTCTCGAGAGCGCAGGTACACGTGCCTCGTCGGTGACATTCAGCCCACCGACACAGAAGGCCGTGGCCCCACGGACCTGGTAGGCCTGTAGGCCCTCCCCTACGTCGACGTGATGCAAGCCTGGCTCGAGTCCGAGGTAGGCCTCGGGATACCGCGCAGAGCCGCTGATGCGTCGCTGTAGCTCGGCCGGTGGCAGTGGCTGGTCGTTGAGGCGCACGGGCTGAAGGCGATCGAGGATGTCGACGGCGATCCCAGGCAGAGCAAGAAGGCGGCGCATCCAGCGATCGACATCGAACCCGTTCATCGGGTCGGCCCTATCCGGTTAGTGCCCCTCGTGGACTGGACGATGCCATGGCAGGCGTGACTGACATCCTCGGGCACCGCGAGGTGATCACCCAGCTGTGGGACGCTCTCGAGCGTGGAACGAGCCACCATGCGTACCTGTTCGAGGGTCCACGAGGCGTGGGTAAGCGCACGGTCGCAAACCGTCTCGCGATGGCTTCGAACTGCGAGGGGCCGGCCCCCACTCCCTGTGGAGCGTGCCGGCCTTGCAAGGCCATCGAGGCCGGCACCCATCCTGATGTCCTGGCGCTGGAGCCAGACCCCTCGCGTGCGTCGCCGATCATCCCCGTGAAGGACGTGAGGGAGGTGATCCGCCGCAGCGGCTATCACCGCTACGCTGGCCGCCGACGTGTCGTCATCATTGATCCCGCCGAGGCCCTTCAGCCTGCGGCAGCCAACGCCCTGCTCAAGACGCTGGAGGAGCCCCCAGAGGGAACCGGCTTCATCCTGATCGCAAGCCATGCCTCCGCGCTTCTTCCCACCATCGTCTCCAGGTGTCAGCGCGTTCGCTTCGGTCCGGTCCCTGTACCCGCGCTGCGCGACTGGCTGCAGTCCCAGGGCAAGGGCCGGGTCGCCGAGCAGGCCGCAGCACTCTCTCTTGGCTGCCCAGGACGGGCGCTCGAGCTGGCTGGCAGTGGCCTCCGCAAGCGACTGGCGACGCGAGACCAAGTGCTGGAGGCGCTCCAAGGCGACACGGCCGCTCGCCATGACCTCGCCCGTAAGCTCACCGCCGGTGACCGCGCGAAGTGGTCTGCCAAGGTGAACACAGTGCTCGAAGTGCTCGAGGACCTCCTCCGCGACGCGGCGCTGCACGCTGCGGGTCGAGGGCCCCTCCTCAACACAGACCGCCCCGAAGTGGTGGAGCACTGGGCCCGCGCCTTGTGGCCTGGCGGTCTTGCTCGCTGCGCGCAGGCCATCGAGGACAGCCGACGGTCGCTCCAGGTCTACGTCACCGGACGAACAGTCATGGACGCCCTGCTCGCGACGCTCTCTCGGGAGCTCGGGCGCTGATCGCACCTCAGCCGTCGAGCTGGATCTCCCGGAGCTCCCCTTGGGGACCACCTCCTGGCTCCAGGTCGTCGAGCACGCCGTCGCGCAGCAGGCTGTTCACGGCCCCCGCGAGGTAGAGACTGCCAGCCACGAGCGTCTCGTCCGCCTCCCTGAAGATCTCCGGCAGGGTCGTCTCGATGTCGCCACCCGCTGCGAGCACCACATCCAGGTCTTGCAGCGCGAGAGCAAGGTCCATCGGGTCGCGGGCCTTCGGGTGAGCACACCGTGTCGTGACGATCTCGTCGACGTGCTCGAGAAGCGGCAGCACCGTCGGAATCGGGTCACGATCATGTCCGTGCCCGAAGACCAGAATCCGGTTCGCGGGGCGCGGTTGGCGTGAGAGCCAGAGTGCCAGTGCCGCCGCACCATCCACGTTGTGCGCTCCATCGATGATCAATCCCGGCACGGGTCGCTGCAGCCGACCCGGAATCGAGGCACGCTCCAGTCCCTCCCGAATGGCCGTGTCTTCGATGAGGAAGCCGAGCTGCCGAAGCTGATGGAGAACCCCGAGCGCCACGAGTGCGTTCGCCCCCTGATGGAGACCTGGCATGCGAAGCTTGAGATCGTCGAGAGTGCCCTCTGGGGTGGCCAGTGCCCAGCCGCCGCGTCGAAGCTCACGTCTGAGGTGCGAGCCAGGCAGCCAGAGCGGCGCAGCGCGGCGACGCGCAATGTTCGAGATGGCGTCGCGAGCCGCCTGACGCATCGGCCCCACGACGACGGGCACACCTCGCTTGATGATCCCTGCCTTCTCCGTCGCGATGGCCTCGATGGTGTCTCCGAGGACCTCCATGTGATCGAGACCGATGTGGGTGATCGCGCTGACCACCGGCTGGACCACATTCGTCGCATCCAGTCGCCCGCCGAGTCCGACCTCTACGACGGCGACGTCCACCCTGCGACGCGCAAAGAGATGAAACGCCACCGCCGTCATCAGCTCGAAGTAGGTCAGCGGGGGCTCTGTGAGCCCCACCGTCTTGGCGAAGTCCCATCGAGCGCGGTCGACGGCCTCGATGGCCTCGGCGAGCGACCCGTCATCTACGGGCACACCATCGAACCGCACGCGCTCGTTGACGTGCTCGAGGTGCGGCGACGTGAAGGTCCCCACCCGGTAGCCAGCCGCTACGAGAGCCTCGGTGACATAGGTACAGGTGCTGCCCTTTCCGTTCGTGCCCGCAACATGAACGACGGCGTACTGCCGGTGAGGCTCCCCCATCGCAGTGAGAAACTGGCGAATGCGGTCGAGGCCGAGCCGCACCCCCGCAGCAGCGAGCCCGTCGAGAACCCGATGCGACCTCATCTAGGCTTCAGCAGTGACTACGACAGGCGGCAGGCGCAGCATCTGACGCAGCAGTCGCCCAATCGTGAGCCGCATCTCGCCCCGCGTGACGATCGAGTCGACCATGCCGTGGTCGAGCAGGTACTCCGAGGTCTGGAAGCCGTCTGGAAGCTCCTCCCCGATCGTCTCCTTGATGACTCTCGGACCTGCAAAGCCCACGAGAGCACCTGGCTCCGCGATGATCACGTCGCCGAGCATCGCGAAGGATGCCGCGACACCGCCTGTCGTGGGGTGCGTCAAGACCGAGATGTAGGGCATGCCAGCCTGGTCGTGAAGCCTGGCGAGGGCAGCGCAGGTCTTGGCCATCTGCATCAGTGAGAGCACGCCCTCTTGCATGCGGGCTCCCCCTGAGGCCGAGATCACGATCGCAGGCACCTTCCTCGCGGTGGCACGCTCGTAGAGGCGGGTGATCGCCTCGCCGACGACGCTGCCCATCGAGCCGCCCATGTACTTGAAGTCGAAGCAGCCGACCTCGACAGCCACGCCACAGATGTGCGCTGATGCAGCCAGGAAGGCATCGTTCCGACCCGTCTTCCGAGTGCTCGCAGCGATCCGCTTCGGGTAGGGCTTGCTGTCGACGAAGCCAAGGGCGTCGACCGGCTGAAGCCCGGAGTCGTGCCACTCGAGCTCGTCTTCGTCACACAGTGCGAGCAGACGGCTCTCTGCACCAATCCGGAGATGGTGACCACAGTTGCCACAGACGTTGAGCTCAGCGCTGAGCTGCTCGTTGTAGAGCATCTCGCCGCAGCCCGGACAGAGCGTGTACAGGTCGGGAGTAGCAGCCCCGTCTTTGTCGAAGACCTTTCCTGCAGGTGCGAACTCTTTGCGTTGCTCGAACCAGCGTCGTCCCTCGTTGGCCATGGGTCCTCCGGACGGTCGTGGGGCGGCCACCTATCGCGCGAGAGCAAGTCACGGTACCCTGAGGCGATGCACGACCTCAGCCTCACGTTGGAAAGACTCGTTCGCGAGCACGAGGTCCCCTCGGGTGCCCTGTGCGTGATGGTGGACGGGGAAGTCGTCGTCGATGCCTGCACGGGACTCGCCCGAACGGATCCGCCGCGGCTGGCACGTCCCGGGCAGCCCTACGACCTCGCCTCGGTGACCAAGTCGCTGGTGGGAGCCAGCGTCGCAGCACGGCTCCTCATGGATGGACGAATCTCCCTCTCCCGCCCGGCCGCAGACTGGCTGGCGGGCATCGACCCGCGAATCACGGTGGCCCAGCTGTTGACGCACAGCAGCGGGCTGCCCGCTTGGCGCCGTCTGTACGAGGTCGTCGAGCGCCCGTGGGGGACCGACGAGGCTCGAGCGCAGGTGATCCACACGGCAATCACGACTCCGGTCGAGGTCGAGCCGGGCTCCAGACATCGCTACTCCGACCTCGGCTTCATCGCGCTGTTGGCAGTCCTCGAGGCTGCTGGCGGGCGCCGAATTGACTCACTGTTCGCGGACATTCTCCGCTGCACGAACATCACCGAGCTGGGTTGGGGATGGCCGTGCGCGGCGGCCACCGAGAACTGTCCGGTCCGGGGCTATGTGATCGAGGGCACAGTCCATGACCTGAATACCGCAGCCATGGGAGGGCGCAGCACGCATGCAGGTCTGTTCGGGACAGCCCGAGCAGTGGCGCGACTCGGCGATGCCTGGCGCGCGGCCGTCGCAGACCCCACGTCCTCCCCACTCCCAGGTGAGGCGATGGCTCGACTGTGGTCGCTGCGAGGATGTGGCAGCCACCGAGGGGGCTGGGACAGCGTCACGCGTGGCGGCTACACCTCCACGGGGCAGTACTTCCCCGACGATGCCGTCGGACACCTCGGCTACACGGGCACGAGCCTCTGGGTGGTGCCAAGCCGAAAGACGAGCATCGCACTCCTGACCAATCGCGTTCACCCCCACGACTGCTCCAAGGGTATTCGAGCCTTGCGGCCCGCCCTTCACGACGCAGTGGCACAGTACCTCGGCTGGGATACGGCGGCGGCATGACTCGAACGCTGACCTCCGTGCTCGGCAACAGCCAGCGCCTCGACGGTGGGGCGATGTTCGGAAACGCGCCCAAGGCGCTGTGGACGCGCTGGGCCACCCCTGACTCCCAGAACCGCATTCCCCTCTCCTGCCGCGCCTTGCTCGTTCGAGAAGCCGGCCGCACGGTCTTGCTGGAGACCGGCATCGGCAACTTCTTCGAGCCCAGGCTCCGCGAGCGATTCGGTGTGGTGGAGGAGCAGCACGTTCTCCTCGAGAGACTCGACGAGCTCGGCGCACCACACGACCAGATCGACATCGTCGTCCTCTCGCACCTGCACTTCGACCATGCAGGTGGACTCCTCTCGTCGTTCGATGATGGTGCCCAGCTGCTCTTTCCAAAGGCGACGTTCATCGTCGGTGAGGCCGCCTGGGACCGGGCCCGGTCCCCTCATCCTCGCGACCGCGCGTCTTTCCTGCCCGCCCTCAACGAGCAGCTGGCTGCGAGCGGCAGGCTCCACATCGTCCCCGAGCCCGCTCCCGGCGCGCCTGCTCGCACCGAGGTCCTGGGTGATGATTGGTGCTTTCACGTCAGTCATGGGCATACACCTGGCCTTCTCGCCACCGAGATCGCCATGCCCGATGGCCCCGTCGTGTTCGCGGCAGACCTCATTCCGGGCACGCCGTGGGTCCATGCGCCAATCACCATGGGCTACGACAGGTACCCCGAGCGCCTGATCGACGAGAAGACCGCGCTCCTCTCTGACCTCGTCAGGCGACACGGTCGGATCTTCTACACGCATGACCCGCAGACGGCCCTGTCCAGCGTCGAGCACGACGCCCGCGGCCGCTTCGTCGCAACCCGGCCCCTTGCCACACTCGATGAGCTCGCACGATGATCGATGGTCCCATCGCAGTCGTGGCGCCCTGTCATCCGCACGACCCACAGCGGCTGGAGCAGGGACTGCAGCTGGCGCGAGCTGCGGGACTGGACCTCCAGCCCTTCCCAGACCTGCTTCGACCTTGGCTTCACCTCACAGCCTCGGATGACCACCGACTCGAACAGCTCGTCGAGGCCCTGACGGACCCTCGCTGGGCAGCCGTCTGGATCGCGCGCGGGGGCAGCGGCCTGACCAGGCTCATCGGTCGTCTGCCCACCGATCTTCCCGACAAGCCCGTGATTGGGTTCAGTGACGTGACCGCACTGCACGCTGCGCTGTACGCGCGAGGCCACAGTCGCTTGATCCACGGCCCAGTGGTGCACTCACTGGGCGTCACCGCTCCGGCAAGTCGAGAGCAGCTCTTCCAACTCCTACGCGGAGAGTCCACCTCCCCCCTACAGGGTGAGGCATGGGTACCCGGCCACGCGACCGGTCGACTGGTCGGTGGCAACCTGGCCCTACTCGCAGCGCTCTGTGGCACACCGTGGCAGGTGGACGTGCGCGGTGCCATCCTCGTCCTCGAGGAGATTGGCGAGCACGCCTATCGCATAGACCGAATGCTTCAGCAGCTATGGGATGCCGGAGGACTGGCGGGTTGCGCGGGAGTTGCGCTCGGCTCGTTCACCGGCTGTCGGACTGGGAGTGAATGGACCTTGCAGCACTTGCTCCTCGACCAGCTCGGACGACTCGGAGTGCCGGTCCTCGCCGAGCTTCCGATCGGCCACGGCTCCGACAACCATGCCTTCCCCATCGGCGCCGTCGCCACGATCGACGGCCCCTACCTCTCCTGGACGTGAACCGATGTACGACCAGCGACCTGGCCTAGAGACGCGCACCAAGATTGTGGCAACCCTCGGGCCCGCTTCGTGGGACGAGCCGATGCTCTCCGACCTGCTGAAGGCCGGAGTGGATGTCTGCCGGATCAACTGCTCACATGCCGACCACTCGAGCATTCGTCGCCAGGTGGCCCGCGTGCGGCGAGCCGCCATGCGACTCGGGATGCATGTGGCCATCCTGCTCGACCTTCAGGGCCCAAAGGTGCGCACTGGCAAGGTGCCCAGCCCGCTGGAGCTCCGGCGTGGCGACACCCTCACCGTGCTCATGGATCCTGACTTCATCGGCACAGGCCACCGCACCGGCACAACCTACCCAGAGATGGCAGGAGACGTATCCGTCGGCGATCACGTCTTGTTCGCAGACGGTGCACTCTCCGGCAAGGTCACCGCGGTCCGGCTCGAGCTGTCTCCGGCCGAGGTCGACATCCGCATCGACGCCGGGGGGCAGCTCGGCAGCCACAAGGGCATCAACTTGCCCGGCGTGAACATGTCGATCCCCTCCCTCACGGACAAGGACAAGGCGGACCTCGCCGTCGGACTGGAGGTCGGCGTCGACTACGTCGCGCTGTCCTTCGTGCGCTCTGCCGACGATGTGGTCGAGCTGCGCGAAGAGATGGCAAAGTACGGCGAGACGGTGCCGATCATCTCGAAGATCGAGAAGCCAGAGGCCGTACGAGAGATCGAGGCAATCGCAGCCGTCTCCGACGGGGTGATGGTCGCACGCGGTGATCTCGGCGTAGAGGTGAGCATCGAGAAGGTGCCCGTCTACCAGAAGCAGATCATCCGTGCCGCTCACCGTGCGGGCGCACTGTGCATCACCGCGACCCAGATGCTCGACTCGATGGAGCGCAATCCTCGCCCCACGCGGGCCGAGACCACCGACGTGGCCAACGCCATCCTCGACGGCACCGATGCCGTGATGCTCTCGGGCGAGACCTCCATTGGTGAGTACCCGATCGAGGCTGTCTCCATGATGGACAAGATCGCTCGAGAGGTGGAAGGAAGTCAGTTCTTCCAGCCTACGCCGCTCGATGAGCTGCCCCCCCTCCCGGGCACCACGGGCATCGTCGCGCGGGCCGCTTGCTACGCAGCGACCGAGAAGGCTCGCCCCTTGCTCACCTTCTCCTGGACTGGCGTCACCGCACGCTTCGCGGCCAAGGCGCGCCCCCGCGGACCCGTCTTCGCCCTGACGCCCAATCCACGCGTCGCCGACCAGCTCGCCCTTGCCTGGGGCGTGAAGCCCGTCGTCGTGCCGCCCGTCGAATCCACCGACGACTTGATCCACGTCGGAGAGCGAACCCTCCTGGAGCGCGGCCTGATTCACCGCAACGAGGAGATCGTGATCTTGGCGGGTCGCGCCCCCCGTCGTGGCGCCACCAACCTGATGAAGATTCACCAGGCCGGCACCGACGACTAGGACTGGCGCGACCTAGCGCGCCATTCCCGTCACGCGAAGTGCTTCAGCGAGATCGGTGACAAGGCGCTCCCGCCGAGCCGGGTCTGTCGTCACGTCCTGGCGCAGCTCCAGCTCAATCGCGCGACGCTGGTTGGCCATGGCGTGATGGTCTACGGAGTACATGTTGCCGCCTTGACCAGAGTAGGGCTTGTTCAGCGCCACGACCCACCCCACGTCGCTCAGGTGGTTCGCCAAGGCCCGCGCGAGCACATCTTCCCGATCGAAGAGGATGCCGATCTCCATTGGGCGTGGAGGCCCTCCCTCGTAGATGGGCGTGAAGGAGTGTAGGGAGAGCAGATCGGCACCCGGAGCGGCCTCGGCGAGACGGCCAAAGGCTTGGTGGAAGGGCATGTAGAGCTCGGTCAGTCGACGCTGCCTCTCATGCCACGGCAGACCGCGATTCAGCTGAACGAGGCGCCCGTCCGCCACATCTCTGAACAGGGTAGGAGAGGCCGTGTCGCGATTCGGGTCGATGAGCAGCCTCGAGAAGCGGCTCAGCACCGCGGGAGCCCCAAGCTCGGTCGCTAGCTCTCGGGTCACGTCTGCGATCCCAAGATCGAAGGCCCAGTGGGTCTCGACAAGCCAGGCGTCCTTCAGCGGCCACGTCCAGCCGGGAGGAAGACGGTTCGTCGCGTGCTCACACGAGAGCACGATCGGTGCCTCGACCGACTCAAGGACCTCATAGGCCTCGGTCAGCTCGCCTGAAATCACTCGGCCCCCGTGTTGCTCGCCGCGCATGCTGCGCCTCCACAGTGGTGAACGATCTGCCCCTCGAGGCCTCGCCTCAGGTGATCGATCGTCTGACGACGTGTACCGAGCCACAGGCGCGGTGCTTCGTGAGCGCCACTGATCTCGGCAGGCCGGTTTTGCTCAGGCGGCACGCCCACCTCGGGATCATACTGAGTCAACCCACGCGAGCCTGGCGGCAGCGGCGCTGCAGCTCGGTCGAGGCCGGCTGGCGCCGTCACCGCTGGCTCGATGAGCGGCAGTCCGACCGAGCGAGCCAGGGCCTCGGTGGTCAGGTTCGGCACCTGCTCGTCTCCGATGGCCTCCTGCATCAGGAAGCTCTTTCCACGAAGCTCGGTCACCCAGGACATGGGGTCGACGGGATCCCAGAGCAGCTGTGACCATGCATAGAGCATCTGCCGGTCGGCCGGCTCTGGCACCGTGGCAACCAAGAAGAGCTCAAATGCCGGCCAGTTGCTGGATCGCTCGAGCATCGTCGCCCACATCGCACCACCGACGTGAAGCACACTGCCTCGTAGCGGTGGGTCCTGAGCGAGGAGAACAGCCCCCTCGATTCCCCCGAGCGAGATTCCGTAGTAGGCGAGGTTACCCGGTGTGGACAACGGACGACCATCCGCCGCCGCCAGGAGGGGGTCCTCTAGGAGCCCGCCCTCCTCGATGAGGGCAATCAGAGACGCAACATTGGCCTGCGCTTGCACGAGCCGGTCGGTCACCACCTCGATCTTGCCGAAGTCTTGTGCTGCCTCGATCGCCTCGACGCGATCATCCCACGACAGACCGCGCCACTCGGTGGCCACGACGATGAATCCACCTTCCTCGGCCAGCCCGAGCAGATCGGATGGGTCGTCACTCTCGTCCAGGTAGAAGCCCGGCCTCGAGAAGATGCCGTGCCCAAACAACAGGACGGGTACCGTCCCGGGCTCTGCCCCTCGAGCCGACGCAGGGACATGAACGTAGAGCGGGACCTCGACCGAGCCGGTGGCGCGAACCGTCCCATCGACATCAAGCTCTAGGCGCTTGTCGTCCGTGAGAAAGCTCACTGCGGTGTACGTGCCCTCGAGCGCCCGCCACGTCAGCGGCGGCACGGAGTCGCCGGCCTCCGAGTCGCGAACACGGTCGAAGGCCCACTCGGTCGGTGTGTCGACCTGCTCCAGTGCCGATCTGAGTGGAGCGGTGCCATCGCCAACAGGGAAGTCCCAAGCGAGCGCGACCCGCTCGGAGGCGATGCCCAGCTCCGTCAGATCATCGACAATCCCGACATAGTGCTCGACATGCTCGGATAGCTCACGCGACGGTCGGCCACGCAAGAGCGCGTCGAACCGCTCCGGCCTCGGCATCACCTCGTCGAGCACGGCGATGGCCACGTCGTGCCCGACCGTCAACGCCTCGAGAGGCCGCACCAGAAGCGATGGAGAGTCCGCAGCGTCCTCGTGAGCATCCAGCTCCGCCATGCACCGCACGAATCGTCCTTCCGTACGGTCGACCATGACAACGCTGCCTTCACCGGGCGCAGACTCGACTGTCGGAAGACCACTCGCGCTGAGGCCCGGGTACGCAAGTACAGAGGGCTGAGCTACCGAGAATCCGGTTCGCCAGCCCAGTCGCTCGACCGGTATGGGACTCTCGGGAGGAGTCGGCAGGTGCTCGGCGCGCACCGCGACGCGTCCATCCTCGACGAGATGCACCGACGGAAATGGATTGCCCCACCCATCTCCCAGCAGGCCCGCGCCGCCACTCGGCATGGCTGAGTCGACGGACTTTTCTGATCCGCCACAGGCGATCAGTCCGACGATGCAGAAGGTACTGAGTCGCATTCACTCTCTCCCGTGGTCGCTGAGTAGCCGATCTGCCGCCACGCCTCATCGACCACGCGAGCCAGCTCGTCACGCTCCAGCTCACCGGTCGCCAGCCGATCGACCGCACTCTGAAGCTCGCGCAGCAACGCACGGATCTGCGCACTCTGCCCGAAGAGAACGCGCGAGAGCTCCGACACACGCTCTGCGAGCTCATCTCCCGGCCAGGGGACACGGGAGTCGAGAATCGCGTCGGCCGAAGTCCGTGGCCGAGTCTGCCCACCCGTCGGTGGCAGGCCGGCCCTCCAGGCCGGCGTGCGCAGCGCGTGCAGGAGGTAGTGTGGGGCTCGTGCCGGCTCGAGCTCCACCCACTCGGGGCTGCCGTTTACGGGAGCGCCCTGTGGAACGATGGTCACGGTGCCTCGCTCGGGTCGAAGGCGAGACACCAGCACACTTCCAGGAGCGAAGGAGCGCCGTCCGCGTGGCGCGACCAACACCTCAGCTCTCGGCTCGCCCGTGAGGCGATCGGTGTCAGCCAGGTCGAGTCGACGGGCGACCGCTCGAGCCGATGGCGACACGCGTAGCGCGGCAAGCTCTGCCAGAGGACGACCCTCCTGGCGGGGAGCAGGGTGCCATGCCCCATCGGGCAGCTCCTCCCATCCCCTTCCCTCGAGGCGATCACGCAGCTCAGCCCCATCGGTAGGCACCAAGCTCTGCCGTCGAGGATCGTACCCGGGGTTCGACAGGGTCGCGAACCACGCTGATCTGGGGCTTGCGGGCCTTCGCTGGAGCCACAGGAGACAGGCCCTGGACGCCGCCCCTCCAAAGGGTCGAAAGACTCCTTCTGGCAGGGCACAGATGGCTGTCTTGACGAAGTCGGCCTCGAGGAGGGTCCGGAGTGCAGCCGTCGACGAGTTCGTGATGACGGTCCAGGGCAGCACGAGGCCAGCATGCCCGCCGGGGCGGACCCAATCGGCCAGCCGTGACAAGAAGACGTGGTCCGACAGCGCCCCTCTACGCAGCCCGAGCGGCTCGACGATGTCAGGGTCGTGGATTGGCACTGAGAACGGAGGGTTCGCGACCACAACATCGGCGGGCTCGAGGTCGATGCGGAACGCATCAGCCCGAGCCACGGTACCCGCCGAGCCAGAGAGCCTCAGATTCGTCTGTGCGAGCGTGACCACCATCGGATCGATGTCGACTCCACGTACGTCAGCTCCGCGTCGGGCAGCCTCGACGAGCAAGCCGCCGCTGCCGCAGGTGGGATCGAGCACGTCGACCCCTGGCTGCAACGGCAGACGACTCAGCAGGAGGTCGACCAGGGGTCGAGGCGTGAAGAACTGCCCGTAGCGCCCCTTGAACAGATCGGGGAAGAACCTCTCATAGGCAAGTCCGATGAGATCGACGCCCGGATCGAGCGGGAGGTCTGCCACGGCCTGGACCGCGCTGTCGAGAGGATCGCCAGCCTCCCCTAGGCGCACCCTGAGGGCCAGCAAGAGCGCCTCGAAGGCCTGCGCGCCCGTGAGCCCCTCACCGCGCAGCGTCTCCTCGGCGCGACTCAGCCCACGCGCCAGCTGTGACGCACGGTTCATGTCAGGCGATAGGGCCGGCGGATCACCGTTCCTCGACTCGAGCCGAGCTCCATGACCACGCCAGGGGTGTCGTGAGGCTTCCGCACAACGGCCAGTGCGAGTCCCTCCCCGCCCGGAAGCGAAGCGACAGAGGTCACGCTGCCCACGGACGCGCCCTCTGCGGTGACCGGTGTACCCACAGCAGGCACCTCCCCGGACACGCTCATGAGGGCGAGACCTCGACGCACCTTTCCCATCACGTCGATCCGATTGACTGACTCCTGCCCGATGTAGCAGCCCTTCTCGAACGACAAGTGAGAGTCCCGCACATCGAGCTCCGCCGGAAGACGCTTCTCGCCGATGTCTTCTGGCCAGCGGACCTGACCTGCCATCACCCGGAGCACATCCAGGTCCCCCGAGCTCACGAGGGTCGCGTGCCTACCGAGCTCCATGAGCGCCGCCTCAGCATCGTGAGCAGGCACGACCACGTCGACCCCCCCCCATGGGCTCCGGGAGCGGGGCAGCACGAGCCCGAGTCCCGCGAGCCCCACAGCCGCGCGTGCCGAGGGCCCCTGCACAGTCAAGACGACATCGGTGTCATGCGAGAGGTCCACGTCATCGAAGAGCAGGAACTTCTCGTACCTCTCTACGAAGGTCTCGACCTCGCCCTCCACGGTGCACACGAACGCATCGACCGCGGCGCAGTGCACGTCGAGCTGGGCGACAATGCGGCCTCGGTCGTCCAGCCCGAAGCTACGACAGAATCCCCCGACCTTCAGGTCGCGGATGTTGTTGGTGAACATGCCGTTCGCAAACCGGCGTGCGTCTGGGCCAGCAAGCCGGACGACAGCGTCGTCTACACGACCTACCACCGCCCCATGAGCAGCATGAGAGAGTGCCTCGTGGAGAGTGGCCATGGGGATCAGTCGTCGTCTTCGTCGTCGAAGTCGTCATCGAAGGCGATGATGGTCTGCCCCGACGAGCGAGGCGCCGGCGGTGGCGGGAGCGACTCCCCCGCACTCGGCTTCGAGGGTGGCGGCGGCGGCGGCGCCACAGGAGCGCGTCGTCCAAGCCCAGGCGGGGGGGGAGCTACCACGGTCGCCAGCTCCTCCTCGAAGTCGTCCGAGAAGTCGTCAGGGATCTCGTCTCGGCCCCTCACCACCGGAGTCGATGGCGCCGACGCCGAGGCGGGCGTCTTCTCTGCGGCCTGCGAGGGTCGCCCGGACGAGGGCTTGTCCGCCGTGGAGCCCGCACCGCCCGAGCGACGCACGACCAAGGCGATGCCGCCGAGGATCACCACGAGCGTGAGCAAGCAACAGCCCAGACTGCAGAGGATCGGAACTATTGTGAGGGGATCCAGCGCCATGCGTACCTCGGCCGTCGACGCGGCATCGTGGTTCGATTCAGAGGCCCAGTCAAGCGGCACCACGCGATCCGTGTCGCGTGGCACTCACTCTGGTGAGGTGCCCTCGAACTTGATGAGCGTGCTGCCCTCACGCGCCCAGCCTAGCTGATCTGCGATGAGCCTCTCCATGACAACTCGATCGCTCATCATGAGGTGAATCTCTCGCTGCTTCCGCTGGTTGTCCCTCTGGATGGCGGCGAGTTGGTCACTAGCCTCCACACGAGCCTGCTCGAGCCGGCGCCACTCCATCAGACCATTCTCGCCCCAGATCGCTGACAGAGCGATGCCGATCAGCACCGCCGCAGGCAGAGCCGCGTACATCAGCCGTAGGACCCAGACTCGAGGCCGGCGCGAAGTTGCCATGCGGGCGTGAGGGGGCAGAGGGGGGAAGAGGCCGAGAGGCTTGAGTGCGATCTCGGGATGGGACGATATCACAACGTCAAGAGGTCTTTGCACGCATCACTTGACATTCGATACAATCTTCTAGTTTAATCCTCGCTCTTTCCATCAGAAACTTCCGTCGCGATCGCGAGCCTGGTGAGCCCCTCGCCGCGCGCCATGTCCATGACCGTCACCACCCGTCCGTGCGAGACCCCCTCGTCAGCCTTCATCACGACGAGCGTGTTGGGATCCACCTCCGCCCGAGACCGAAAGATCTGGAGCAGTGCAGCCATGTCCACCGGTGCGTCGTCGACGTAGACCCCACCATCCGCAGTCATCCAGACATTCACGTCACGGTCCTCGGACAGGACCGTCTGCGCAGACGAGCGCGGCAGGTCGACCTGAATGCCAGGTGAAGACACGAACGTCGTGCTCACCATGAAGAACAAGACCAGCTGGAAGACGACATCGATCATCGGGGTCACGTCGATCAAGGGGTCGGCGCGACGGGTGACGCCGAACCTCACGTCCCCTCCTCCGACGTCTGCGCATCCTCCAGCAGCTGAAGCACGCCGAGCGCAACTTCCTCGAGCTCGATCAACATCGCGTCGACACGAGCGAGCAGGTACCGGTTGGCCACGACCGCAGGGATGCCGACCGACAGGCCCGCGAAGGTCGTGATCAGAGCCTGCGAGATCCCTCCGGCAAGGTCCGCTACATCCTTGACCCCTTGCTGCTCGATCACCTGAAAGGTCAGAATCATCCCGCCGACCGTTCCAAGAAGACCCAACAGTGGGGCGATCGATGCGATCGTACCCAAGACGGGGATGTACCGCTCCATCTCGGCTGCCTCACGACGGCCCACCTCCTCGACCCTCTCCTTCATGACGGGCCGCTCTTCTCGGCGCACCTCGAGCGCCACCTCGATGACGCGCCCGACGGCCACCTCACGCTTTCGACAGAGCGTCAGCGCATCATCCCACCGACGCTGCTTCACGAGCTCCGACAGCTCCACAACAAAGGAGGTTGGAACAACCCTCTCACGGCGCAGAGACCACAGACGCTCGAGGAAGGTCGCGACCGCGACCACGGAGCAGAGTCCGATTGGGACCATCACCGGTCCCCCGGCCCACAAGTACTCGAGCACGATTCCTCCTCGAAGCAACCGAAAGGTACCCCACAGACGAGCATGCTGCGGCGAGACAGTGTCAGTGGCGCACGCACAGCATCCAGCGGTGGCCACCCAGGCGTTCAAGATTTTATGACGCCGTTCCAGATCTGGTCACAGCGTGTCCGAAAGAAGCGGCAACTCGGACAGACTTGACGTTCACTGGACGACTCATATTGACGCTTTTGGACGGGACGGCTGGGTCAGGAAGACGTGGCACGCAGCTTGCTAGCACCTGGGTACGTGACCCAGGAGGACGCCCGATGGCCAGCGCCACCGCCCGCAAGCCCCGCCGTACCGCGAACGTCGATCGCTCGAAGGAGGCCCTCCTAGACAAGTACCTGCGCAGCATGGGTCGGATCCCTCTCCTGTCGGCCACCGACGAGGTGAAGGTCGCCCAACGAATCGAAGCAGGTGGACCGGATGCTGACCTCGCCAGGGCAGCACTGACCACGGCCAACCTGCGGCTGGTGGTCTCGATCGCCAAGCAGTACGTCTACCGTGGTCTCCCCCTCGCCGACCTGATTCAGGAAGGCAACATCGGACTGATGAAGGCCGTCGAGAAGTTCGACTACACGAAGGGCTTTAAGTTCTCCACCTATGCGTCCTGGTGGATTCGACAGAGCGTCGTCCGCGCCATCGAGTCCCAGATCCGCACCATTCGCATCCCGATCTACAAGCTCGAGGTCGTGAACCGGGTCAGCCAGTCGCAGAAGTACCTCTTCCAGCAGAAGGGACGCGAGGCCACCGTGTCCGAGATCGCCGCACATCTCGAGATGCCGGAAGACGAGGTGGACGAGCTTCTCGCCCTGATCAAGGAGCCGATGAGTCTCGACCAGCAGGTATCCGATGATTCGGACACCACCGTCATGGAGTTCATCGAGAACCCCGACGCCAGCATTCCCTCCCAGAGTGTAGAAGAGACCGACATCCGCGAGCAGATCGACGACGTCTTGGCGTCCCTGTCGCCTCGCGAGGAGAAGGTCATCCGCATGCGCTTCGGCATCGGTGAGCCGACCCAGTACTCGCTGGAGGAGATCGGAGCCCGCTTCGCCCTCACACGCGAGCGCATCCGCCAGATCGAGATCAAGGCGCTTCGAAAGCTGCGTCACACGAAGCGACGCAATCAGCTGGAGGCCCTGCTCTACGCGTAAGGAGGCTCTTCCTTACGCGTGGGCTCTCCCCTCATCCTGCGGTGTTCGGCCACGCGTCGCAGGTGCAGATGAGGTGCCGGTCCCCATAGGCATTGTCGACGCGACCGACATACGGCCAGAACTTGTGAGTTCGGGACCACGGGGCCGGAAAGGCAGCGTCTTCCCGCGTGTAGGGGCGGTCCCAGTCTGGCCGCAGCAGGTCGGCAGCGGTGTGCGGGGCATGACGCAGGACGCTGGCCTCTGCGGAGACGGCGCCCTGCTCTACCGCCTGGATCTCCTTGCGAATCGCGATCAACGCGTCCACGAAGCGATCGATCTCCACCTTGGACTCACTCTCGGTGGGCTCCACCATGAGCGTGCCGACCACTGGCCACGACATGGTCGGGGCATGAAAGCCGAAGTCCATGAGACGCTTCGCGATGTCGTCGACCACCACACCAGAGGACTTGAAGGGTCGGGTGTCCAGGATGCACTCATGGGCGACCCGGCCATTGATGCCGGTGTAGAGCACGTCGTAGTGCCCCTTCAGACGCTCGGCGATGTAGTTGGCGTTGAGAATGGCGACCGCACTGGCGCGCCTCAGGCCCGGCTCACCGAGCATGCGAATGTAGGCCCAGGTGATGGGGAGGATGCTCGGGCTACCCCATGGCGCCGCGCTCACAGGGCCTTGGAGCTCGCTGTCGCCGGAGGTCAGAGCAACGAGCGGGTGCCCCGGCAGGTGAGGAGCGAGCTCCTCGGTGCAGCCGATTGGGCCCATACCCGGACCACCGCCGCCATGCGGAATGCAGAAGGTCTTGTGGAGGTTCAGGTGGCAGACATCCGCACCGAAGTCGCCTGGCCGGCACAGCCCGACCATCGCATTCATGTTGGCGCCGTCCATGTAGACGTACCCGCCGTGCGCATGAACCACGTCACAGATGTCACGGATCGCCGTCTCGAAGACACCGTGCGTCGACGGATAGGTCACCATCAGTGCGCCGAGCCGGTCCGCGTGCTCGTCGGCCTTGGCCCTGAGGTCTTCGAGGTCGATGTTCCCCTGGTCGTCACATGCGACGACGACAACCTTCATGCCCGCCATCACAGCACTCGCCGGGTTGGTGCCGTGAGCGGATGTCGGGATCAAGCAAATGTCACGGTCCTCTGCGCCGGCTGCGAGATGAGCGCGCCGGATGGTCAACAGGCCCGCGTACTCTCCCTGTGAGCCGGCATTCGGCTGCAGGGAGACAGCAGCAAACCCCGTGATCTCTGCGAGCCACGTCTCGAGTTGCTCGAACATTGCCGTGTACCCGGCCGCCTGTTCGCGGGGCGCAAACGGATGCAGCGCTCCAAACTCCGGCCACGTGACCGGGATCATCTCCGTGGTCGCGTTGAGCTTCATCGTGCACGAGCCGAGGGGGATCATCGACGTGGTCAGGGACAGATCCCGCGACTCAAGGGAGTGGAGGTACCGCAGCATGGCGGTCTCGCTGCGATGCTCGTGGAACACCGCATCGGTCATGAAGCGCGTCTCGCGACGATGCTCTGGACTCATCACCGCCGAGACCTGCGCCACCTCGGCGCTCACGTCCGCCCCCTCCACGCCAAACACCGCGAAGAGGTCGGCGAGGTCATCCAAGCCCGTCGTCTCATCCAGAGCGACCGTCAACACACCCGGTCGGAGGAGGCGCAGGTTGATCTGCCTGGTGGCAGCAGCGTCGAGAATGACGTCCTGCCGGTCGCCGACATGGACCCGCACCGTGTCGAACAGCGCGTGAGCACCCACGTCGTAGCCTGCTTTCTCAAGCCCACGCTGGAGCACCCGCGTGAGGCCGTGCACCCGTGCCGCGATGGCCGTCAGTCCCTCCGGACCATGCCAGACCGCGTACATGGCCGCGACGACGGCCAAGAGCACCTGCGCCGTGCAGATGTTGGACGTGGCCTTCTTCCGGCGGATGTGCTGTTCACGGGTCTGCAGCGCCATGCGGAGAGCAGGGTTGCCATGGCTGTCGACGCTCACGCCGATCAGGCGACCCGGGAGCTGACGCCGGTGTGCCTGGCGACACGCGATGAAGGCCGCATGAGGCCCCCCGTAGCCCATCGGAACGCCAAACCTCTGCGAGCTGCCGATGGCGATGTCGGCGCCGAGACTCCCTGGTGACTTGAGGAGGCACAGAGCCAGCAGGTCGGTCGCGACGATGCTCAAGGCCTTCTTCGCCTGGGTCTCGGCGATCCGCGCGCTCAGGTCGTGAACAGTGCCGTCCGTCGCCGGGTACTGAAGGAGCACACCGAACAGATCCGCCGGCAGCTCGCCTGCCGTCGCCGGCCCGACGACGACCTTGATGCCTAGGGGCTCGGCGCGGGTTCGGACGACGGCGAGCGTCTGCGGATGCACATCGTCTGCCACGTAGAAGGTGTGCAGCTTGTGCTTCTTCAGGCGGTAGGCCATGGTCATGGCCTCCGCTGCTGCCGTAGCCTCGTCCAGCAGCGATGCGTTCGCGATGTCGAGGCCACAGAGCTCCTGCACCATGGTCTGGTAGACCAACAGCGCCTCTAGGCGGCCCTGGCTGATCTCCGCCTGGTACGGCGTGTAGGCCGTGTACCAACCGGGATTCTCGAGGATGTTCCTCAGGATCACGGGTGGCGTGACGGTGCCGTGGTAGCCCGCACCGATGAACGACCGCCAGATCTGGTTCTGATCGGCAAGAGCGCGAAGCTCGGCGAGCGCCGACCGCTCGTCTGCCGGACCGGGCAGCTCGAGTGGACTCGCGAGGCGGATGACCTCGGGTACACACTCCGCGACCAGAGACTCCAAGTCTGGCGCACCCACCGCACTGAGCATCGCCTCCACCTCGGCCTCGGACGGACCGATGTGACGGGACGCGAACGAGTCGACCTCTGGGACCGGCATCACGGGCTCCGATGTAGTTTTCGAGGGGACGGCAACATGCGACCGACCTCGACAGGCAGCCGCCTTAGGCGTTGTCGAGACGGGCCTGGTACCCCGCCGCATCGAGCAGAGCGTCGACCGAGGACGGCTCGGACGGACGCAGGGCGAAGATCCACGCGTCGTATGGCTTGTCGTTGATGGACTCTGCCTCGTCTTCCAGGGCCTCGTTGGCCTCGACGATCTCGCCGGCGACTGGCGCATAAATCTGCGCTACGGCCTTCACGGACTCGACCTCACAGACCTCGTCGCCCGCCCCCACAGTCTCGCCCACCTCTGGCAGCTCGACATGAACCAGCTCGCCGAGCTCGCTCTGGGCATGATCAGTGATGCCGATGCGAAGGACCTCACCGTCCCACTTCACCCACTCGTCGTGGTCGGTGTACCGGCGATCATCGGGGATGGAAGACATAGGCACTCCAGTGCTACGCGGTCGTACCGCGACGATAGAACGGACCCTCGACCACCTCGGCCACCTCGCGACGGCCGCGCACGTCGATGGTCACTTCGGTACCGGGCACACTCGCGTCCCGGTCTAGGTAGGCCAGTGCGATGCCGCGCCCGACCGTCGGGCCCTTGGTGCCGGACGTGACACGACCGACGCTGGCATCGCCGACGAGAACGTCCATGCCCTCGCGAGGGATCCGCTTCCCCCGAACGACCAGCGCCGCCAGCTTCTGGCTGTCCGTCTGACGCCGCGCCGCGATGGCATCGCTACCGATGAATCCACCTGGCTTTCGCAGCTTGGTGATCCACCCCAGCCCCGCCTGCAGCGGTGTGGTCTCGTCTGTGAGCTCGTGGCCGTAGAGGCAGTTGCCGGCCTCGAGGCGGAGGGTGTCACGAGCACCAAGGCCGACGGGCGCGATCCCGACTTCTTCTCCAGCCTCGAGCACAGCAGCCCACGCCGGAGCCGCAGCATGGGACGGCAAGAAGACCTCGAAGCCGTCCTCGCCGGTGTAGCCAGTGCGCGCCACGATACAACCGGGGATCCCGGCGAAGGTCGCGTGGCCGAAGCGATGGCGTCCGAGCGCCCCTGCAGACAGGCCCTCGGTGAGCGCCTCTACGACACCCACGGCCCGAGGCCCTTGGACGGCGAGCTGCGCCCACGCATCGCCCTCGTCCTCGAAGGTCACGTCTCCGACGGTGTTGTTCTCCGTCATCCACGCGAAGTCTTTGTCCCGGTTGGCCGCGTTCACGCACACGACGAAGTCATCGCCGGCAACGCGGTAGACGAACACGTCGTCGACGACGCCACCCTGGTGATTGCACATGGCGTTGTACTGCGCCTGACCGTCCTGCAGCCGCAGGATGGCGTTGCTCAGCAGACGCTGGAGTGCCATGCGGGCCCCGGCCCCCCGGACCCGAACCTCGCCCATGTGCGACACGTCGAACAGGCCCACGGCGGTGCGGGTCGCCACGTGCTCCTTGACGAGTCCGGTGTACTGAACGGGCATCTCGAAGCCCGCAAAAGGCACCATGCGCGCCCCGAGGGCAACGTGATGCGCATGGAAAGGGGTCCGACGTAGCGACATTCGCAAGCCCCGTGCGGGTCTGGCCGAGCGCTATGCCCTGCCCCCGGTGCGGTGTCAATGGCCAGTGGCCCGTTCCCACAACGACCTCACAGAGGCCCTCAGAAAACGGCGCCACGTCCAACTACATGGCGTCGCGCCCGAGCCGCGCTTCTGCGGCACGCACGGTGTTCTCCATGAGCATTGCGATGGTCATCGGCCCCACACCACCCGGGACCGGTGTGATCGCCCCGGCCACCTCTCTGGCTTCGTCGAAGAAGACATCACCCGCCAGGCTGCCGTCCTCGAGACGATTCATACCGACATCGATGACCACCGCCCCTGGCTTGATCCACTCACCTCGAATGAGGTTCGGCCGCCCGACAGCAGCGACGACGACGTCGGACCGCCGCACAATGGACTCGAGGTCACGAGTTCGACTGTGGCACAGGGTGACCGTGCAGTTTGCCTGCTCGAGCAGAGCCGCCATCGGACGCCCCACGATGTTCGAGCGGCCGATGACGACGGCATCACGCCCCGACAACTCCTCGCCACTCTCCCGCAGGAGGTGCATGCAGCCGTGCGGCGTGCAGGCGATCAAGCCGGCGCGCCCCTGCACTAGGAGGCCGGTGTTCGTCGGATGCAGCCCGTCTGCATCCTTGGCGGGATCGATCCGATCCATCACGACGGTGGCGTCGAGGTGCCGTGGGAGCGGAAGCTGCACGAGGATCCCATCGACGCTCGTGTCGTCATTGAGCCGGTCGATCACAGCCAGGAGAGCCTCCTGGGTGGCGTCGGCTGGGAGGTCGATCTGCTGATGAGCAATCCCGAGGCGTCCAGCGACGACTCCCTTGCGCCGCACATAGATCTGCGACGCCGGGTCTTCGCCGACCAACACGACGGCGAGCCCTGGGGGCCTTGGCAGAGCCGCGATTCGAGACTTCAGCGCCTGATTGCGCTGTCGAGCGAGTGCGCGCCCATTGAGGCTGCGTGCAGTCATGGTCAGTCCGCCGAGCTGGAGTTGGTCGTAGCCGAGGCTGTGCTCGAAGACGCGGAGGCCTCGGCGCCGCCACCTCCATCGGACCCTCCGCCGCCCTCGCCGGCGCTGCCGCCATCCGAGGAGGCTCCCGGCGTGGACTTCAGCCCGTAGTGATCCTTGTACCAGCCACCGCCCTTCAGGATGAAGCCGGCTGCGCTGATGAGCTTCTGCACCTCCTCGTGGCCGCACTGCGGGCAGCTTGGGGCTGCGCTGTTCATGCGCACGAGCTTCTCGAACTTGTGGCTGCACTCGGGGCAGCGGTACTCGTAGATCGGCATGGGCCACTCCCTGGACGCGCACGCTATACATGGCCCTGGTCCCCGGCAAGGAGACAGCCCATCGACGTCGCCCGCTGGACCCTCTTGCTGCCGGCCCTTCTCATGCTTGGGTCGGCACTCTACGTGTATCGTGGGTACGTCGTCCTCGCGGCGGCCCGTGGCGAGCGACTCCAGCTCTCGGCACGCCATGTGGCGACCTTCACTCGCGAGAGCGCAGCACGTGCCGTCCTCACGCTCCTGACCCCCTTGGCTGTGGGCCGGGCCCGCCTCCCGAGCGAGCCGACGCTCTCGTCCCCACCGGTGATCCTCGTTCCGGGCGGCTGGAACCGATCGTCGATGTGGTTCCTGCGAGCATTCCTGCGTCGTCGCGGCCGAGTCGTGATGATCGTCGATCGCCAGGGGCGTGACTCCAGCCTCGCGGAGGATGCGATGGCGCTGAAGGAGGTGACCACAGAGATCTGCGCACGCATGGGGACTCGACGCGTCGACCTCGTGGGCTTCGACCGCGGAGGCCTGGTCGCCGCCTGGTACGCCAAGCACCTGGGCGGCGCGGAGACGACTCGTCGGCTCGTGTGCCTCGGCACACCGTGGCGTGGCACCCGAACGTCGGTGTTTCGAGCCGGAGGCGCGGAGCTTCGGTGGGACAACCCTGTGCTCGATCCTCTAGTTCCGCCACCGATTCCTACTGTCTGCATCTGGAGTCCGGACGATCCTGAGGTGGTCCCCACGGTGTCCTCCGCACCCACCCACGGGATCGACGGGGTCTGCCTGGATGGCGCTGGACACTACGAGCTGCTCCTGTCCGCACGCGCCTTCCGTGCCGTCGAGGCTGCACTTCGAGGCGCCGCTGAGGTCAGGACGTGAGACTGATAGACCACAGGTTCCTGGTGGTCGTGGGCAAGGGAGGCGTCGGTCGCACGACCTGCACGCTCGCGCTGGCACTCGCGCTGGCGCGACACGGTCGAAGAGTCCTCGTGGCAGAGCTTGGAGGCACAGATCATCTGGTGCAGGCCGCTGGAGGCCAGGGGGCCTCCTACGCCCCTCGCCAGCTGGCCCCCGGTGTGGATGCGATGTCGCTCACGCCCATGGACTGTCTCGACGACTTCGGGCGGCGCAAGCTGCGTGTGAGCCGCGTCGTCTCCCTGGTGCTGCGAAGCCGTGTCGTCCAAGCCTTCATTGACTCCGTGCCTGGCCTCCACGACCTCCTGCAGCTCGGCAAGCTCGAGAACCTCCTCAACGAGCCACTGCCCTCGGACCCGAAGTACGACATCTGCATTCTGGACGCGCCAGCCACGGGACACGGCGCGACCTTGCTCGCCGCGGCCCGCTCCATGCGCGAGATGACGCGCGCGGGCCCCTTTGCCGAGCTCGCACGCATCATCGAGGACTTTCTTCACGGTCCAGGCTGCGGAATGGTGCCAGTGACTCTCTTGGAGGACCTGCCGGTACAGGAGACCACCGAGCTGCTCCGCACACTCGAGCAGGATGGACTCCGGATCGCAGCAGTCCTCGCGAACCGACGGGCGTCTTCTCGTCTGCCAGAGTCACCGAGCTGGCTTGACGTGCGCCCACTGCTCGCCGGTCAGATCGCACCGGAGCTGGTCCGCCTCGCTGACGACGCTCTGGCGATCCAGGCCCGGCAGCAGTCCTCCCTGGCCCGTCTGCAGAGCGCAGCGGCGCAGCGTCCACTCGCTGTGCTGCCCGACATCGGCTCGCCACCCATCGTGGACGCGCTCGCCAGTGCACTCGCTTCTCTGATGGAGGAGCCATGACGGAGATCGTCGTCTGCTGTGGTGTTGGCGGCACAGGCAAGACCACGACCTCCGCAGCTCTCGGAGTGGCGTCCGCCCTCTCGGGTCGCCGCACCGCCGTGCTCACGATCGACCCGGCTCGGCGACTAGCGGATGCGCTCGGTCTCGACGCGCTGGGCAACGAGCCGAGGCCCGTGGCGCTACCGGGGAATGCCGCGCCTCTACATGCACTCATGCTGGACCGAAAGGGAACGTGGGACGCCGTGATCCGCAAGTTCTCCGCAAGTGAGGAGGAGGCCGAACGCCTGCTGGCCAACCGCTACTACCGCGCCGTGTCGACGCGCCTCACGGGCAGCCACGAGTACATGGCCATCGAGAAGCTCTACGAGCTCGTCGAGTCTGACGAGTGGGACCGGGTGATCGTCGACACTCCTCCCGCACGACATGTCCTCGACTTTTTCCAGGCACCCGACCGGGTCGGTCGACTCCTCGACCAGTCGGTGCTCGGCGTGTTCACGCAGCCGGGCCGCGGTCTGTTCGGAGGTGCGACGCGCCGAGCCGTCGAGCTCGTCGAGCGTGTC
The DNA here is from genome assembly GCA_002862545.1 of Pseudomonadota bacterium. Taxonomy (GTDB): domain Bacteria; phylum Myxococcota_A; class UBA796; order UBA796. The sequence continues at coordinate 17,524 of PKDJ01000055.1, read as the reverse complement.
GCCGGGGAGGCTGTGATGGGAGAGATCGCCGACTTCTTCCGTCTCTTCTCCGGCCTATCCCCCGGCTTCCGGGCCCGGGCTGCCGCAACGGCCAAGCTCCTCCGCTCACAGCAGACGCTCTACTACTTGGTCGTGAATGCTTCCTCTCCGGGGCGCAACGATGTCTTGGGCTTTCTACAGACCCTCAAGCAGGAGCAGATGCAGTTCGCTGGCTTCCTCATCAACCGGGTGGCGGCACGCACAGACGCTAGCCCTGTGATGCTTCCCGAAGAGGTCGATGGCATGCCCCTTGAGCAGTGGACTGCATGGCGGAGAGCGCTCTCCGAGCTTCCAGGTCATCGACAGGCCCGTCGTGCGCAGCACATCAACCAGGCACGAGAGCTGGTGTCCGCAGCCGGTGGCTCCCCCGCCTGGCTGATACCGGAGGTCGAGGACGGTCCCAGGGATGTGGAAGGACTCGCACGGCTCGCCCGCCACCTGCCTCCCTGTCCGCCCACGACGCTCTGAAGGAGCGCCCTCGTCAGGCGCCAGACGGCTCGTCCGCACCTGACTGAATGGCGTACTTCGCCGTGATCTCGGCGTCTCGCTCCGGGACGGCATCACCATGGAACGTCAGGTACCAGGTCTCATAGTCGTAGGTCCAGCCGTTCTGCGGGTCTTCTGCGACGGGCTCTCCGTCGACCGACACCTCCAGCGTGCCAACCTTGGCCAGGTACTCGGTCTGGAAGCTCATCTGGATGCCCGAGGCATTCAGCCCCAGATCGGTGAGGAGGTTGGACCAGTCACCGGTGCAGATGTCGCCGATGAGGCCCCCCGTCAGCGCGGCGGCTTCCTGGTATCGCCGCCCCGGGTAGGCCTCGTCACACGCGCCATCCTCGATCCCGACGACGGCTCCCACCTGGACCTTGTCGTTGTCCCCGTCCTTGACGTCGATGAGGTCCTTGACGAGCCCGCTCACCGGAGCGAGCTTCTCTCGCTCCTCGTAGCAGTCCTCGGCCGGCTGGCCCTCGAGAGCCCCTTGATCCGAGCAGTCTTCCTCGTCGGAGACGATGATGACCAGCAGGTGCGCCGACGGTCGCATGAAGCCCTCGTTGAGGCCGCCAGGCACGGTCATGATCGGGGAGACGGCATAGACCGCCGCCTCGAGCCCCTTCTCCTTGTCAGACCCCTCGATGCCGACGAGCGCACGCTCCTCGAACAAGCTGACGTAGTCATCCTCGGCCGTCAGGAAGGCGGGCTCGCCAATCAGGACCCCCCGATCCGGGTTGCCGTAGTCGAACGATGTCGTGATCAGGCCGACGTGGAAGTCGGTACCGGAAGCCTCCATCTCGTTGACGAAGGACACGAAGCCCTCTGCGAGCGTCTCCTGCTCCTCCGCCATCGAGCACGAGTCGTCGATGACCCAGAGAATGTCGACTTCGTTGTTCGGCGCCTGGAACCAGGTGTCCGTGTTTGTCCGCTCACTGACCTCAATCTCGGACGGGCATCCCGCGGTGAGACCGACGGCGGCCAGTCCGATGAACAGTCGCTTCATGTGGTGCGCTCCTGCAAGCCTGTACCTACTATGCCCCGTCTGCGGCCAGCTGGCAGCGTTGGCTTCTTCCTGAACCCTGACTAGAGCGGCTCCGTCGAGGGCCGGATACCCCACTCGACCCGCTGGAGAACGACATGAGGCTCTTCGTCGCTCTGGTCACGCCGTTCGACGGCAAGGGGAAGCTCGACCTGCCGCGACTGCGCTCGCACGTCACGTGGCTGCTCCAGCAGGGTGTCGATGGCTTCTTCGTCACGGGCACAACGGGAGAGTTTCCCTACCTCGGCTCCAGAGAGCGCGAAGCGGTGCAGCGCACCGTTATCGACGCCTCTGCAGGGCACCCGGTCTACGTGTGCCCGTGGGACGCCTCACCCACCACGACCGCCTATCTGGCAGACGCCGCCACCGAGCAAGGTGCCGCTGGGGTGTTCGTCCCTCCACCGCTGTTCTACCGTCTGGACGAGCGGGAGCTCGAGGCCGCCTACCGTGACCTCGCGGAGCGCTGCGGAGTACCCATCCTCGGCTACCACCACCCGAGACGCCTGCCGACCGACATCAGCACGACGCTCTACGCGCGCCTTCGTGCCGACAACGTGCTGGCCGGACTCAAGGACTCGTCCATGGATCTGTTCCGGCTCTCTCGGCTCGCCGCTGCGGACCCCAATGCAATCTTCGCAGGCGGTGATCGCATGCTCGCCCAGATCGCGCGCATTCCACGCCTGGCGGGCTTCGTGACAGCGATCGGAAACGTCTGGCCGCGCCTGTGCATCCGCCTGCTCAAGGAACGCGAGACGCAGCTCGAAGAGGTCCTCGTCGACCGGGTCGTGAGGATTCGACGTGCTGGAGGACCGCGAGCCCTCAAGGCCCTCCTAGAGATGGGCTGCCGTGCCCCGCTCGTGCGCCCTCCACCCGCTGCCCTCGAGGGGCTGCCCGGGCCAGAGCAACCGGTCTAGAACGAGCCCGTGACCGACATCCGGGCACCCTCGAAGCCGGGGAGCTGCCGGCACTGCCCCCCAGAGCATCGGATGCCCGCCTTGTAGCCTCCGTAGAAGGCCTTGATGGTCCACGCTGGAGTCGGCTTCACCTGCAGCTCGGCCGCGCCATAGAGGGGCTTCTCGCGATCACCGAACTCGGGGAACGCACTGGGGAAGAGGTTGCCCGCCGAGGTCACCAAGGGGTTGGTGGTGTAGTCGGTGAACCACGTGAACGCGACGCGAGAGCCCCAACCGAGCGTGACGGAGGTCTCGGACTCGACGTAGTCCTCTTGCTGAAACTCGTTGACGCCCCACTGATAGTGCTCAGCCGCCAGGTTCGCGTTCAGGTAGTAGGGTCCGCCGAGCGGCACCTGGATGATCACGTCGGCGTGCGTCTGGATGTCGGTGCCGAGGTCATCTGGGGCGCCCTCCCAGAGCTCGATCTCGTCGGTCGAGCCTCGAATGTCCATCCGACGCCCCATGTTGAAGAGCACGGCCGTCTCGCCGTTGAGCAGCTCGAAGCCCATGAGGGGATGAACAATCGTCTCCGGCGCGTCGCTGAAGTTGAGCGGCCCGACGTCCGAGTCTCGGAAGACAGCCGTGGAGACGTAGGGAACGAACGTGCCAGGAATGGCGGCCCAGTCGACCTGGATGAACCCGCCGGTCATGTCGTTCGAGTTGAGGGCAGCACCGCTGTCCTCCGTCACGGCGCGCTCGTACTCGAGCGTGGGAGCGATCGCGACCTCGTACAGCTCCGGTGTGAGCAGCGCGGAGACACGCTCTGCATGGTAGTAGCGCTTGCCCTCGATCAGGACGACGAACTTGCCCGGATAGGCAACCGCCGAGACATACGCAGCGTACCCGAGATCGCGCTCAGCGTCGTCACCCAGCGGACTGGGGAGATCGGTTCCGGCTGGAAAGCCGAACACGTCACCCTCGGCATACCAGTCGATGCCACCGACACCGATCAGCTCTGCGGTCGCACCACCGACGATGGCGTCGGGCGTCGTCGCGAGCTCCCGCGCTCCGGCCTCCCAGCCGTACCCGGCCGCGAGTCCTGGCCGGGACTCGGCGACTCCACGAGGAAGGTCATCAAACTGCGTCACGAAGTTGTATGAGACGACGTGCGCCCCGAGGTTGGCTGGCCCCAGCCCGAAGCGCTCGCCTCGCAACCCAAACACGCTGTGGCGCTTGTCGCCTGGAATGTCGAGGTTTGGGTTGTCCTGGAACACCTGCTGTCTGTTGAGCTGCCCCCCCACGAAGGTGACGTCCCAGGCCCCAGGGCGCCAGACGCCCTTCACACCCTGAACAGACGTGTCGAGGTCGATGTCGACGTTGCGGTTGAGGTTGAGCGCCATGCCCCGTCCGAAGGCCACATAGGCGTCGCCGAGCGTCAGCGAGAGCTTCTCGGACTCATAGGTCGCGCGAACCTTCTCGAGGTTCGCATAGGAGTCGCCTGGCATGACGTTCAAGATCGGGAAGGGCTCTCCCGGCTGGCCCACCAGCGGGTTCTCTGCGATGAGTACACCGTCGAGCCGGTAGCGGTTTGCGAACAGCGCGACCTCGTCGACTTGCGCGTCGAATGTCCAGGCCCCCGCAGTGGTACTCGCCGTGAAGCGGTTGACTTGCTCGACGTAGTTGAAGACCGGACGATCCGGATACCCGGGGAGCCGCTGGTCTTTTTGCCAGTAGCGGACCTCAAGGTCGTTGGTGAACGAGGCGGAGACCGACTCGTCCTCCGGAGCATCTTGGGCGTAGGCCGCCCCGCTGACTGCCGTTACCGCGGCCAGTCCCGCTAGGTACAACCTTGTGAGCAACGCCCTTCCCCCCCAGCCATGACCAAGCCGCGTCGTCATGTCATCACTCGGCCGCAGCCTCGGCCTCCGCCGCCTTACCCTCGAGGAGCTGATCGACCAGCTCCGCCAGCTTCTCCTCATCGCCGGGGTTGTAGCCCGAAGCGACGTGTGCAATCTCTCCCGCCTTGTCGATCACCACGGTGTATGGCAGCGTCTTCGCGGGGTTGTAGGTGCCGATCACCTTGGACTCCTTGTCGAGGAGCACGCGGAAGTCGTAGCCCATCTTCTTGATGTACGGCTTCACCCGCGATGCAGAGCGGGCATCATCCGTGGAGATCGAGAGCACCTCGAAGCCCTCGGCCTTCTTTGCCGCGTACATCTTCTGCAGGTGCGGCATCTCCTCTTTGCATGGACCGCACCAGGTCGCCCAGAACGAGAGGAGCACGACCTTGCCCTCCAGACTCGACAAGGTCAGCGACTGCCCATCGATGTCGCGCAGCGTGAAGTCAGTCGCCTTGTCAGCAGCGAGAGCGGGTGTGCTGGCAAGGAGTCCGGTCAGGACGAGTGCAGCGAGGCTCCGAATCATCTAGTTCTCCTCTCCGACGGTTCCTGTCTACCACCAGACGACGGCTATCGTCTGCAAGGCGCCACGGCTCAACGAACATCTGACGCTTGGCCTCTCGACACCCGTCGGCAGCGACGTCGTCCTCTAGCGGGCAGGGATGTTAGCGTCTCGGTATGGACAAGCGAATCCTCATCGTTGACGACGAGCCGTCGATCCGCAAGGTTCTGAGTGCGCAGCTCCGTCGCGTCGGACTCGGTGTCGAGACGGCCGGCAGTGGCCTCGAGGCCTGCGAGCGACTTGCGGAAGAGAGCTTCAACCTGGTCGTCAGCGACCTCCGGATGCCCGGCCGCACCGGTCTTGAGTTGCTGCAGTGGGTGTGCGAGAACCGCCCAGGGCTGCCCGTGATCCTGATCACGGCGCACGGCACGGTCGACACCGCCGTCGAGGCGCTCAAGCGCGGCGCGTTCGACTACATCACCAAGCCCTTCGACCGCGACGAGATCGTCCACGTCATTCGCAAGGCTCTCGCCGCGCAGGCTGGCGCATCACGCCGTGTGCTGGAGCCCAATCCTGGCGCACGATTCCGCATCATCGGCGCGACCTCCGCCATGCGCGATGTGTACAGGCTCATCGAGAAGGTCGCCCCGTCACCCACTACCGTTCTGGTCACGGGGGAGTCCGGCACGGGCAAGGAGCTCGTCGCGAGGGCCCTGCACGAGCATAGCGACCGGGCAGACGCCGCCTTCATTCAGATCAACTGCGGTGCGATCCCCGAGAGCTTGTTCGAGTCCGAGCTCTTCGGACACGAGAAGGGGGCCTTCACAGGTGCCTCCCATCGCAAGCCCGGTCGCTTCGAGCTTGCTGACGGGGGTACTCTCTTCCTGGATGAGGTCGGCGAGCTCCCTCGCGACATGCAGGTCAAGATTCTTCGCGCGCTCCAAGAGCGCAGGATCGACCGGGTAGGCGGTGTTCACCCCCTCGATGTCGACGTTCGGGTCGTGGCCGCAACGAACGTCGATCTCGCCGAGGCCGTCCGAAGTGGCTCGTTCAGAGAAGACCTCTACTATCGACTCAACGTGATCCCGATCCATCTCCCTCCGCTGCGAACCCGGCGGGATGACATCCCACTGTTGGTGGAGCACTTCCTGGAGAAGTTCAATCGCCGACTGGGGCGCCAAGTCCACGGGCTGACACCATCCGCTCTCGAGGCCCTGAACGCCCATAGCTGGCCTGGCAACATCCGCGAGCTCGAGAATGTGCTCGAGCGCTCGGTCCTGCTGTCAGAGGTCGACCTGCTCGACATCACCGACCTCGTAGGCCTGACACCGCAGCAAGCGCCCCCTCCGGTGGAGCCCGTGGAGCTCGAGGGCATGGGGCTCAAGGAGTACGTGCGCGTTCACACCCAGAAGCTAGAGCGGGAGCGAATTCGGCGAGTTCTTCAGGTGGAGAGTGGCAACGTCACCCGTGCCGCGAGACGCCTAGGCATCTCGCGCAAGTCTCTCCAGACCAAGATGAAGGACTACGGCCTCCGCGACAGTTGACGCCTGGGCGCTGGACGCTCTACGTTGCCAGTCACCAGTGGAGAGGGCTTGACCTCGGCCGTGCGAACACGTCCCCCTGTCATCACCGGCGTCAAGGCGTGCCTGCTCCTGGTGGGCACGAGCTGGACGTGCACGGGGCTGGCGGCTGAGCTCACCGACGTTGCGCCCGTGAGGGGAGCATCCGTTCGCCTGGCCTACGATGGCGAGCTGACCTCGGGCGCCCTCGAGGAAGAGGGTGAGCGCATCTCCGGGCGCCAGGTACTGCGCCATGACTTGCTCTGGCGAGCAGAGGTCTCGCCAGCGCGAGGACTGGCCGTCAATGTCGGGCTCGAGCACAGTCCGAGCTTGACCTTCAGCTACCCAGATGCACGGCCCATGATCTTCGAGCCAACGACGGGCGCAGGAACCTACCGATTCAGCCGCTCCGGACCAGATGTCTCCGTGAAGGCTAGCGGCGTGAGTGGGGTGTGGCTCGGTGCCGCACTGCTCCCCTACTCCGAGGCCTACGAGCGCCAGCAGCAGGCGACATGGCGCATCGATGTCGGGCTGCGGCCCGGCTCGCCACAGCGCAACCTCTGGACTGCCAAGAACGGCAAGCGTGGCCCCGCTCCCGGTGGGACGGCGCTTCGGCTTGCCACAGCCTTCTCGAAAGACCTCGGGACCGGCAACCCCTACATGGGCTTCGCCTACTTGCGCGAAGGCTCCGTCACCGTAGACCTCGAAGATGAGGAAGGAATCGTCCACGGCAACGCGGTCGAGCTTCGACCCGCTTCCACCCTCGAGGCGACCGGTGGGGTGGAGATTGTCGCTTGGCAGGATTCCTCGAACGGCCGACGCGTCGCTGTAGACCTCTCGCTCACGGGTGGGTACCGCACTTGGCAAGATGTGGGCTCGGGGCTCTTGCTGCCCAACGTGCTGGATGGGTCTCGCGGAATTCCTGTGACGAGCGGAGAGGTCGTATACGCGCGCACCGGACTCGGTGCGGACGTTCACTTCTCGTCCGAGCTCTGGACCCGCACCGGCTTGTGGGCGGGCTGGGAGACCCCGAGTCGCCCCGAGCACGTGTACAGCGTGACCACCACGACCGATACGTTCACGGTCGGTTGGTTCCTGACGATTGAGGGGCGGGCGCCGTTCGGGGCACTCTTCGGAGCGTCTTCGCAAGAACCACCAGCCGAGCCCCAGGGCTGACGCCCCTGGTCAGATGGGGTCGTCGAGCCAGTCGACCCGCCATCGCTGTGGCTCCATCATCACTGCAGCCAGCAAGAACGCGCACTCGTCGAGCTGCTCGTCAGCTTGCGCCAACCAAGCCTCCGCCGCGCCGCGAAGACGACGCTGCTTGGACATCGTCACGCTCTGCAAGGGGTCGCCGCTGCCGATGCGCCGCGCCTTCACCTCGACGAAGCGCACTGATCCGTCTCGCGCCACGACGAGATCCAGCTCTCCGCCTCCTCCGCGCCAGTTGCGAGCGAGCACTCGCCAGCCGCTGCGAAGGAGCAGCGTCTCGACATGCCTCTCTGCGCGCCAGCCAGACTCCAGCGCAGCTCGGCGCTGGGCTTGGCTACGCATCAGGACTCGGCAGTCGCCTTGTTGCGCTTGCGACCACGACGACGCGAACGCTTCTTCTTGCCCTCGGCGCGGCGGTTGAACTCGCGAATCGGCTTGAGGCGTGCAGCCTTGCCGCGGCGACCACGCAGGAAGTGAAGCTTGGCGCGGCGGACCTTGTGGCGCGCCGTGACCTCGATCCGCGAGATGTTCGGGGAGCCGGCCGGGAAGACGCGCTCGACACCGACACCACCAGAGATCTTCCGGACGGTGAACGTGGTGCGAGGTCCACCCCGCTTGATGCGGATGACAGTGCCCTCGAACACCTGGATCCGGGACTTGTCGCCCTCAACGATCTTGACGTGCACGCGAACGGTGTCACCGGGGCGCATGTCGACCGCCTCGCGCTCCCGCGCGGAGATGATCTCGGCCTCGATGGTCTGAAGAAGGTTCATCGTTGGTTCCTTGGTGGGCTCGGCCACGCGGCTAGCCGCGGAGCCCCCTCATCAGTGGTCGGTGCCCGTGCCGCTAGTTGCAGGTGGCACAACGACGCCGCCCTTATTCCTACTCGCTCTTGCCGTCAACGCTCGCGCGCCATGCACGCCAGAGGTCCGGCCTCCGCACCTGCGTGATCGCCTCTGCTTGCTCCTGACGCCATGAGGCAATGCGCGCGTGATGGCCCGACAGCAACACCTCCGGAACCTCGTGCCCACGCCACTCTCGGGGCCGGGTGTACTGCGGATATTCGAGCAGACCTGTCGTGAACGACTCGTCCTCGGGACTCTCTGAGTTCCCGAGCACACCGGGCACGAGACGCGCAACGGCGTCAACAACCGCACAGGCCGCGATCTCCCCACCGGTCAGCACGAAGTCTCCAAGAGAGATCTCCTCGTCGACGACCTCTCCGATGCGTGCGTCTACCCCCTCGTAGTGACCGCACAGCAAGACCAGGTGCGGTCGGTTCAGCAAGCGTCGGGCATCGGCTTGCGTGAACGGACGGCCTCGTGGCGTCAGAAACACGACGTGGCCCGCGTCGCCGCGCACCGCCTCGACCGCCGCCGCGACGACATCGACCTTCATCACCATGCCTGCCCCACCACCGTAGGGGGTGTCGTCCACGGTCCGGTGCTTGTTCGACGCGTGATCGCGAATGTCGTGCACACCGACCTCGATCAGGCCGCGCTCCACCGCGCGCCCGAGCACCGAGCCGGTCAGCGGTCCTCTGACAAGGTCAGGATGCAGCGTCAGCACGTCGAACCGGTGTGCGCTCACTCGTCCCCTCCAAGCGCCTCAGGAGCGAGCTCGACCAACTCTGGACCGACCTGCAGCACGTACTCCCGCATGGTGGGCACGAACACAGCATCGCCCCCCTCAAGCTGAATCTCGAGAATGTCGAGCGGTCCACCACGGTGCACCTCAGTCAGCTCACCGACGACCGCACCGTCGACGACCACCGGCAGCCCCAGCACATCCCGCACGTAGAACTCGCCCGGCGCCGTCCGTGGCAGCTCGGAGGCCCTGACGACTACACGCCAGCCACTGAGCGCTGCTGCCTGCTCGCGGGTCTCGACTCCGTCGAGGCGCCCCAAGATCCGCTTCCCCGCGCCACGACGCGTGCGCAGGCGCACCGAGTAGCAGCGTCCCTCGTCACTCTCGACGAGCACTGCTCGGGGTCGCCCGAGCCAGTCGGCCTCGCGGTTGTGGAGATAGAGACGAACCTCTCCCCGCACGCCAAAGACCCCGTTCACGTAGCCGAGCTCTACGCGCTCGGACTCGGGAACAGGGTCACAGGACACCCACGACAGGGGCTGCACGCCCGCCTACTCTTCGTCAGCGGGACCGAACTCGTCGACAAGGTCAATCGTAGCCTTGCGCCGACCCGCAGCCGCAGACAGCACGGTGCGGACAGAGCGGAGAGACTTGCCCTTGTCAGCCTCGAGGCGCTCACGATCGGCATCCGAGACAATCATCTCAAGGATGACAGCGTTGTCACCCTCGATGGTCTGAAGGCGGAGCGCATCTGGCTCAGTAAGCATTGGCTCAACGAGATGGCGGACGAGCGACTCCATCAGGAGTCCCCGCCATCATCACCACCCTTGCGGGCTCGCTGAATGAGTCGAGCCACCGTGTCGCTCGGCTGTGCGCCCTTGGAGATCCACCAGTCGACGCGCTCGAGGTCGAGCTTGAGGTCGAAGGGATCGCGCATCGGGTCGTAGTACCCGAGCTGCTCAATACAGCGCCCATCGCGGCGGCTGCGCTGGTCAATGGCGATAACCCGGTAGAAGGGCCGCTTCTTGGCGCCCATACGAGTGAGGCGGAGTCGAACCATGGAGTTTGTTCCCGTCAGTGTGCAGACATCGGAGCGCGATTAGCGCGAGGCCCCCGGCCAGTCAAGCAGGGAGGCTCGACCATCGCATCAGAGAGGGATGTTGCCGTGTTTCTTGGGCGGATTCTCATCTCGCTTGTTCTCGAGCGAGCGAAAGGCGTCGATCAGGTGCTTCCGCGTTTGCTCAGGCCGGATGACAGCGTCCACGAACCCAAGCTCGGCGGCTCGATACGGATTTGCAAATGTCGTTCGGTAGTCGCTGACCAGCTCCGCCTTGCGAGCCACCGGATCCGAGGCTTCGGCAAGCTCCTTGCGATGGATGATGTTCACCGCTCCATCTGGGCCCATCACCGCAATCTCCGCCGTCGGCCACGCGAAGTTGTAGTCGGCGCGGATGTGCTTCGAGTTCATCACATCGTAGGCACCGCCATAGGCCTTCCGAGTGATGACGGTGACCTTCGCGACCGTTGCCTCCGCGAAGGCGTACAAGAGCTTCGCGCCGTGCTTGATGATTCCTCCGTATTCCTGTGCCGTCCCGGGAAGGAAGCCTGGAACGTCGACCAAGGTCAGCAACGGAATGTTGAAGGCATCACAGAAGCGGACGAAGCGAGCCCCCTTGGTCGAGCTGTTCACGTCCAGGCACCCAGCAAGCTGCGCCGGCTGGTTGGCAACGACACCGATGGAGCGCCCGTCCAAGCGACAGAAGCCGACCACGATGTTCCCGGCGTAGTGCTCGTGAACCTCGAGGAAGCGCCCATCGTCAGCGACCGTCCGGATCACGTCCTTGATGTCGTAGGGCTTGTTGGGATTGGTCGGGACAATCTCGATGAGAGACGTGCACTCTCGATCAATCGGGTCGTCAGTCGGCCGGCGCGGCGGCTCTGACATGTTGTTCTGGGGCAGGTAGGACAGGAGCTCTCGGAGGAGCGCCAGCATCGCCTCCTCACTCGGCACCTTGAAGTGGGCGACACCGGAGGTGCGAGCGTGCGTGTCTGCCCCACCCAGCTCCTCCTTGGTCACAATCTCGTGCGTCACCGTCTTCAGGACATCGGGTCCTGTGACGAACATGTAGGAGGTGTCCTCGACCATAGCGATGAAGTCGGTGATTGCCGGACTGTAGACCGCTCCACCAGCACAAGGCCCCATGATGGCGCTGAGCTGTGGCACGACCCCGGACGCCAGCGTGTTCTTCAGGAAGATGTCCGCGTACCCACCGAGGGAAGCCACACCTTCCTGAATGCGCGCGCCTCCGCTGTCATTGAGCCCCACCACAGGTGCGCCCGTGCGCATGGCATGGTCCATGATCTTGCAGATCTTTCGTGCGTGAGCGGCGGAGAGTGACCCGCCGAAGACCGTGAAGTCCTGGGCGAACACGTACACGAGTCGACCGTCGACCCGCCCGTGACCGGTCACGACGCCATCACCCATGACTCTCTGACGCTCCAGCCCGAAGTCGGTGCACTGGTGCATCACGAACGCGTCGAGCTCGACAAAAGAATCCGGGTCGAGGAAGGCCTCGATGCGCTCCCTGGCCGTGAGCTTACCTCTCTCGTGCTGCCGCTGAACACGAGCTTCCCCACCACCCGCGCGCGCCTGCGCTTCGCTGTCGGCGAGCCGCTGCAGCAATGCCTCGCGCTCCGGACCCATGGCTCCTCCACTGATGGTCAGCATGCCTATCCGCCGGAGAAGTTTCTTGCTCGCTCGTCACGACGTGGGGCTAGGGCTCAGGCCCCCTGTTCTTCAGGGCCATCTCTCTCCCACCGCGGATCACCGACATCTGTCCATCCATCGTGCGCGTTCCATGCGCAACCCACTCCAGCACGGGCCCGCGCCTCCGCTCGAGACGAAGCGAGGGCCCGGCGAGCTCCAGCCGGTCACCCGGCCTGACCTTGACCCAAGACAGCGCCCCCTCCCTCCACAGCTCGAGGTCGTCTCGTTCTCCCGCCACCTCACTCGGCACCGGCAGCGCGCCGTCCAGCGTGGACGTGGGCACAGCCTTGTCCGCAGGAGCTAGTGCCTCGAACACGATCGCCGGATGCTCTGCCGTCCGACCCGCAGACGTGACTGTCCAAGGCCCGAGGGTCACGACACCCGCACCGGTCACCCGCAGCGTCCAGGTGATCTCAGTCGAGAGCCCATCTGTGCTGTGGATGGTGTCCTGCACAGCCTTGATGATCTCAGCCGGTCCCTCCAGTTGAGCGAGCGCGATCTGTACGGGCTCGTCTTCGTTTCCGACAACCAGGAGACGCACGGGGATCTCGGCGCCCCAGAACGCGGACTCCGAGCGCCCCTCCACGACGACCTTGAGGGCATGCCTGGGAAGAAATGCCAAGGCTGGATGCCCCAGATGAGGTCTGAAGTCCGAGTCACCGAGGACGTCCTCTGGCCGCCTCGCTCCGTCCGCAAGCGCGCGAGAGAGCTCCTCGGCGGCCTCCTCGATGCGCCCGAGACGAGCAATGTACGCGGCGCGATTGTAGCGTGCCTCCGCGAAGTCCGGCCGAAGGGACAGGACGGCATCGAGCGTCGTGACAGCCCTGTCGACCTGCCCCGACTCGGCCTCTGCTCGCGCCCGCCAGGCCAACAACAAGACATCTCCCGGTCGGGCGCTCAAGCCTCGCTCAAAGTCCTCGATCGCCGCGTCAGGCTCTCCGCCATCGAGGTGGTCGACACCCGCGTCCCACGCGCTCACCGCCGCACGCGCAGCGACGAGATCGGGCGACGGTCCGGAGCAGGCAGCGAGCAGCATCACGACGTGCATGACACTCTCGCGATGAAGGACGCCTGCCGACCCGCCAGCTCTCCATCGCGCCGATGCGAGTGCAGGTCCGCGTCCGTCAGCGTGCACCCCGAGACGTGCTCTACCGTGCCGACGCCGGCTGCCTCGAGCACGTGCGTCACCGCCCCTCTCAGGTTCGTGTGCTCCCGACGCGGCCCCATGAAGCAGACCTTCTCCCTCGGCACGCCAGCCCGCACCATCGCCTCCACGACCTCCGGCCCCGTCTCATAGTGCGCCGCGGATGCGTGCGGACCGACCGCCGCGATGACGTCAGAAGGCGCACATCCAGTTGCCTCACACAGCGCCTCCACGGCTGCTTGAAGCACTCCCGCCACCACTCCACGCCAGCCCGCATGCACAGCTGCGACACCACCAGGAGCAGACATCAGGACAGGCACGCAGTCAGCCGTCCTGACCGCAAGCACCACGCCGGCTTGCGTGCTGACTACAGCGTCAGCCTGCCCGACGGTCGATGCGCAGCCGCCCGGCCTCGGGTCGACCAGGACATGAGCTCCATGCACCTGATCCAGCAGAGCGATGTTCTCCGTCGACAGGCTGGCGTCGACTCCTCGAAGCGCGACCTCCCACATCTCCCGTCGAAGGTCACCCCTTGGGCGCGGGCCGAGGTCGATCACCTCGTGCCGACCGCCCCCTCGGCTCCCTCCAAAGCCGTGCACGACGTGGGACTGTCGCTGGAGCAGGCCGGAACGGCGCATCGGCGCGCCTGCATAGGCATCGCCCAGAAGTCGCTGGACGCCGGGAAGTACGCCCGTGGGAGGCTCACCGCGCCCGAGAGCACGACGAATCTCCGTAGACGAGACCCTCGGAAACTCGACCACTCCCGGCAGGCTGCGATGTCCAGCTCGTCCGACCACAATGGGCGAGAAGCGCTGCTCGATTCCCGCCCAGTCCTGCCACTCGTCGACCTGCTCGAGGATGTCGGCACCGACGACGAGTCGAAAGGTGTGCTCCGGGTACCGCTCGCTGAGCGCCTCGAGTGTGCGGATGGTGTAGCTCGGTCTCGGCAGCTCCTGTTCGATCGTCTCCACGCGCACCCAAGGCCCCACCGCATCGGCAAGCGCACGGCACCACTCCGCTCTCGCCTCGAAGCCCTCCAGGCCCCGCTTGCCGAGTGGGTGGTCCGCGCAGGGCACGAGCCACACGGCGTCCGCATGCTCCGCCCAGTGCAGCCAGCCGGCAACCAGTGCATGGCCGACATGCGGTGGGTTGAAGCTGCCTCCGAACACCGCTACCCGCATACACTCTCTCCCGCGTCCCAGGTTAGGATTTCTCCCTCGGTACACGTAGCCTGCAGTGGGTGGCAGCGATGCTCGGCGTCTTCGACTCTGGCTACGGTGGACTTGGAGTCCTGCGGCACATTCGCGCCGCCCTCCCGCTGCACGACTTGGTCTACTTCGGCGACTCGGGCCGCGCGCCGTATGGCGGCCGGGACACGAACACACTGCTCGACTTTTCCGAGCAAGCCGTGGAGCGCCTGATCGAAGAAGGCTGCAACGTGCTCGTCGTCGCGTGCAACACCGTGTCCTGTGTCGCTCTTCGCCACCTACAGAAGCGCTACGCTTCTGCCGATTCTGACTGCCGCATCTTGGGGGTGACGGTCCCCGGTGCAGAGCTCGTAGCAAACCACGCTCGAGAGCACGTCGGCGTGATCGCCACCCGGCGCACGGTGGCATCGCGTACCTACGTCCAGGAGATCCACAAGCTCCGGTCTCTGCGCGTGAGTCAACAAGCGGCTCCTCTGCTCGCACCGATCGTCGAGGAGGGCTGGGAGGCCAGCGAGATCGCGAGACTGGCTATTCGAGAGTACCTCCGGGGACTGCCGAACATCGACACCCTCCTGCTGGGCTGTACACACTACCCACACCTGTACGACCTGTTCGCCGAGAGCATCCCTGACGATGTGAAGATCCTGGACCCCGCGCCATTCGTGGCTGCCAGGCTCGTGGACTGGCTCACCCGGCATCCCGAATTCGATCACTCGGGCTCCGCACAGCTGCGAGTCCTCTGCAGCGGTGATCCCGACCACTTCCGTGAGGAGGGTGCCCGATTCTTTGGTGCTCCCCTCCCCCCTGTGACCCACGTGGCCGAGATCGACGGACGCCTCGCCAATCGTACTCCCGGCTCTGCACCGGTCGGGCAGGTGGTTCGTAGCATCTGAGACTCCCCGTGGGCATCCGCAGCGAGGGGCGAGCTAGAGTCTGTGTGGAGGTACTCTCCGTGAATGGCCACCACCATCCCCTGAAGGCGACAGCCACGATCACCGTGCTCTTCCTCGCCGGCCTCGCAGCAGGCATCGGTGTAGGCACAGCCGCAATCGCCCGGGCGCAAGACCCCTACGCGCAGCTTGAGCTCTTCGCCCGTGTCCTGACGACGATCGAGGACGACTACCTCGAGCCCGTGAGCGTGGACAGCCTCGTGAATGCCGCAATTGAGGGCATGATGGACGAGCTGGACCACCAGAGTCGCTGGCTGACGGACCAGCAGGTCTCGACTCTCGAAGACGAGACCGACGGAACCGTCACGGGCATCGGCCTAGAGGTCCGCAAGACGACCGGTGGCTTCGTCATCACGAATGTCCTTCCCGGCAGCCCAGGAGAGCGAGAGGGGGTCCGTCCCGGTGACTGGCTCCGCGCTATCGACGGAAGCTCCACAGCCGAGCTCACGCTCACCGAGGTCCAAGATCGACTGAGGGGGCCGCGAGGAGCCAGCGCACGCTTGACTGTCGAGAGACCAGGAGAGGCTCCCCGAGAGCTCCAGGCCCATCACGACGAGGTGCGTCGTCGAGCGACCGAGGTCGCTCTGCTCGGCGACGTGGCCTACGCACGCTTGGTCGTCTTCCAGGAGGGCCTGGCCGCTGAGCTTCGCGACAGACTCGAGACCACCAGCCAACCTCGCGGGGGTCTAGGCGCGCTTCGAGGTCTGATCGTGGACGTGCGGGACAACCCAGGCGGCCTCCTCACCGAGGCGGTCGCCGTGACAGACCTCTTCCTCGATGAAGGAACCATCGTGTCGGTGCGTTCTAGGGACGAATCCCCAGCGGAGGAGCTACATCCCGCAACACCGGGCGGCCTTCCTGCCTCTCTACCCGTGGTACTGCTCGTCAATGGGCGATCCGCATCGGCCTCTGAGATCCTCGCGGGTGCGCTTCAGGACACGGGCCGCGGAACACTTGTTGGTACACGAACATACGGCAAGGGAACCGTGCA
The DNA here is from genome assembly GCA_002862545.1 of Pseudomonadota bacterium. Classification (GTDB taxonomy): domain Bacteria; phylum Myxococcota_A; class UBA796; order UBA796. The sequence continues at coordinate 1,243 of PKDJ01000055.1, read as the reverse complement.
GCAAGTGTATCGACACATCTCCGGTGGGGGCTCTGCGCTAAAGCTGACGGTCGGTCGCTACTACACGACGAGCGGACAGCCGGTGGCGACAGGGCAAGGTCGGCTCCCGGATGTCGTCGTACCATGGGATTCCGACGATGACCCCGCCACGAACCTACGGCAGCACATCTCCGCTCTCCGCCTGCCCACAGACGAGAGAGCGACGCTACTCGGCCTCCTCGACGACATCGATGCCGGAGAGCCTGCGCCCGCGGACATCCCCTGGCACCAGCCGCTCCTAGAACGCGCCCCGTCTGACCCACAGCTTCAGCGAGCTCTCATCATGCTCACCACGCCGTAGCTTTCGGTCAGAGCCTAGGCCTCAGGAAGCGGCAATCTCGCCGACGAGGTCGTAGTCGCCGGCCTGTGTCACACGAACCGGAACGATCGAGCCGATGCTCAGGTCTGCCGGGGCCGAGGCAATGAACACCTGTCCGTCGACATCAGGGGCCTGAATTGCCGTCCTTCCACGCAACAGCAGCTCACTCTCTTGCGAGAGCCCCTCGACCAGCACGTCGACCTTGCGCCCGACCCAGCGCTGCATTCTGGCTGCGCTGATGCCTCTCTGAATGTCCATCAGCTCGGCCTGCCGAGCGGCCTTGACCGTCTCCGGAACCTGGCCGTCGAGCTTTGCTGCAGGCGTACCGTCTTCCTGGAAGTAGGTGAAGACACCCACATGATCGAACTGCTGCTCGCGCACGAAGTCGCAGAGCTCTTCGAAGTCCTGATCCGTCTCCCCAGGAAACCCGACGATGAAGGTCGTGCGGATGGCTACATCCGGAACGCGCGCCCGCACGCGCTCTAGAATGCGCTCCTGACCCGCGCGCGTCACGCCTCGTCGCATGGCTCGAAGCATGGGCCCCGAGGCATGCTGCAGTGGGATGTCGAGGTAGTTGCACACCTTCGGGTTGTCGGCGAGTTGCTCGAGAAGTCCGGCTGGTAGACCATGCGGATACGCATAGTGCAGCCGCAGCCACTCGATACCATCCACGTCCGACAGAGCCTGAAGGAGCCCGCCCAGGCCGCTACCATCCCTGAGGTCGCGCCCGTAGGCGGTCGAGTCTTGGCTGACCAGGTTCAGCTCGACCACCCCCTGCTCGGCCAGCGCTCTCGCCTCGGTGACGAGTGATGGAATCGTCCGCGACCGAAGTCGACCCCGGAGTGTGGGAATGATGCAGAAGGCACAGCGATGGTTACAGCCCTC